>NZ_JBVJCT010000012.1:177336-235466 GCF_055588305.1 Streptomyces sp. NPDC042002
TGCTGTTGGGGCGTCTTTTGCCTCGCGGTCCATCTGCTCCTCTCCTCGCCCCTTCCCCCCCCCCCCCCCCCCCCCCCCCCCCCCCCCCCCCCGAGCCAGCGGCTCCCGAACCGGATCATGGGGACTGCGGTGCGGCGCTCATGTCTTACGGCGGTGCTGGCGGTGCGGGTGCGCTGGGTACTGCGGGTGGTGCGGTGGTGCGGGCCGCCGTGGGGCTGCGGCTCAGTGCGCCACGGCGCGCGCCATCGAACCATGACGCGGTTGCATCGGAACACCGCGCGCGGTCTCCGGTGCGGACCTGACGCCGGCGGTGGCCGGACGGCCTGCCGGTGCCGGGCTGCGGCGTGGCTGTGCGGCCACACCGTTCTGAACGTCCATCACGGCGTGCGCCACGAGGCCGCCCATGGGGTCGTGCCTGATCAGGTCCCGCAGCCGGGAGCGGGACGAACGTCCCTCGTTCCCCGGATACAGGTGCTTGCCGAGACCGACCGCATGGGCCAGCGCGGCGAGCGCCGCGGTCCGCGGGTCCGGCGGGACGCCGGTGCGGATCGCGTTGTCCAGCCGGGTTCTGATCTCCCGGCTGATATCCGTGTCCGTCGCTTGATAGCGAGTCGTCGGAAGCACCCCGCACATCTGGCCTGCCACGGCATGGACCATGCCGCACCTCTCCAGATGCGAAAGGTAGGTCTGGCGAAGCCCCAGGCGGGGTCCGCCAATCCAGTTGACCGCGCGTACGGGTGCTCCGCGTCGGCGAAGCAGTTCCAACGCACAGTCCAGTGTTGGATCTCCGGTCGGCCGTGGCACCACCACGGCGATACGATCCCCGTCTGGGGCTATCCGTCCGGCCAGCGCCAGCTCCACTAGCTGTGCTCCGGCCAGACCGAGGTCGAGCGACTGCGGCTGCGCGGTGGTACCCGTGGCCGGGTCCAACGCCAACAGCAGAAGCTCCTCCGGAATTGTTCTGCGGCTCTTGCCCATCCATGCCTCCCCGCGTGGATGAATGACAGGGTGACCCCTCTCACATTGGTCTGTCGAGGGCGCGTGACCGGAATATGAGGGAACCGGCAGGTATGTCGTTCTCGTCTACCGCAAGGGTCAAGCCCTCACACAGGACACTGGTACATGGTTCGGACAGCGGTGTCCGGGCGGCGGTTCAAGGGTTTGACGGTTCGTTTCGGCGCGCGGAGGGCGTGCGCCGCATGGAGGAGGCATCGGTGGCGGGCGAGTCCCCCGACAGGTCGAAGCAGCACGAGTCGTCGGCGTCGTCGGCAGAAGCGACGCCGGTGACCCCGGCGTCGGTTCCGAGTCCGGCGCGGGCGGGCGCGCCGGCGTCGACCCAGAGCTCGGCTTCGGCCGACCCCCGTATGGCGATGGCCCGTGAGAGGGCCGCCACGGTACGGGTGGATCAGGCGACGGCGGTGTTCTCCACGAAGGCGCTGCCGGAGACCTCCCGCACGGCGGACGTCTCCCACACGGCGGAGGCATCCCACACGGCGGAGTCCGAGCGGACCTCGGAGTCCGCCGCCGACGCGGGCGCGGTCGGCGCGTCCGGCGGCAGGACCGCCGAGGGCGACACCCGGCTGCGCGCGGCGGTGGCCGCGTGGGTCGCCGGATCGGACGAGCCCGCTCCGGCGGACACGACCGACGCCGACGCCGACGCCGGATCCGCGGGCGGTGACGGACCCGAGGGCGGTGACGGCGCTACGGGCGACGCCGAGGGCACCGACGGGGCCGACGCGGCCACGGACGACGCAGAGTCGACCGGGGACGCCGACGGCGGCGACGGGACCGATGTGACCACGGGCGGCGCAGAGCCGGCCGGGGACACCAGCGACACCGACGGGGCCACGGACGACGCAGAGTCGACCGGGGACGCCGAGGACGGCGCGGGCGACGACGCTGAGGCGGCGTCTGGCGAGGAGCCGGGCGAGCCCTCGACGTCCGAGGGCGCCTCCGACGCCTCCGACGAGGCCCACGCCTCCGACGAGGCCGACGTGGCGCCCGGCGCGGCCGAGGAGGCCGCCGCCGACCTCGACCTCGACACCGACGAGGAGCCTGAGACCGACCAGGAGCCGGAAGCCGACCAGGAGCCGGAAGCCGACGAGGAGCCGCAAGCCGTCACCGGCGAGGCTCCCGTCGCGGACGAGCCCGAGCCCGGCCCGGCGTCAGCGCTGGACGCCGCTCTCGCGTCCCGAGCTGCCTCCCAGGCCGCTTCCCGGGCCGCCTCCAAGGCCACGCCCGCGGACGAGCCCAAGAACGGGCCCGCGGCCGAAGACGAGATCCAGGCCGACCCCGAGGACGAGCCCGAGCTCGCGCCGGACGACGCGCCGGACGACGAGCCGGAAGACCGGCCCGCAGCACCCTCCGCCCGAGCGGCCGTGCCCACGACCGAGTCCGTGCCCGAGTCCGCCACCGGCAAGCTCAAGGCCGCACCCCAGGGCCGACCCGACAGCGACTCGGATTCCGGCTCCGGCGACGAGACCTCGGACACAGAGGCCGACGAGACCTCGGACACAGGGACCGACAGGACCCCGGACGCGGACTCCGCCCCCGAGCCCCCCGTCGATCAGCCCACCGCCGTCTTCAAGGCTCCGCGGCCTCCGGCCGTGGACCAGCCCACCACCATGCTCAAGCTGGGCGGCGCCACCGGGCGCCCGGCCACCGGGAAGCCCGCGGCCGGGCAGGCGGACGCCTCCGCCAAGCCCACTGAGCGGCCCACTGAGCGGCCCACTGAGCGGCCCACTGAGCGGCCCACTGAGCGGCCCGCTGACGAGCGCGGCGCCAAGCCCACCGCCAAGCCCACTGAGCGGCCCGCTGCCGAGCGCGGCGCCAAGCCCGCTGCCAAGCCCGCCGAGCGGCCCGCTGACGAGCCGGACGCCAAGCCCGCCGGTGATCCGGAGCGCACCAGCAGATTCGTCGCCCTCAAGTCGCTCGACCAGTCCGCCGCCCCGGCGCAGCCGAAGCCCGCTTCCGCCCCGGGGACCACCGACAAGCCGGCGGCGGCCACCGCGGCGATCCAGCAGGTCGGCCCCGAGCGCACCACCCAGCTGCCGCTTCCGCCGAAGCCCCCGCTGGACCTGCTGGCCGAGCTGACCAACACGCCGCCGCCGCCGCAGACCCCGGTCCGGACGCTCGTGCGGCGGGTCAAGATCTGGACGCCGCTGGTCCTGCTGCTCGCGGTGATCTTTGCAGTCGCGCAGGCCTTCCGTCCGCTGCCGACGCCGGGTCTCACGCTCAGCGCCGACCAGACGTACACCTTCGGCGGTGGCACCCTCGACCTGCCCTGGCCCGGCCAGGGCCAGTCCGCGATCGAGGTGGACGGCGTGGGCAGCCTCGGGACCGACGGCAAGCAGACCCCGTCCCCCACGGCGAGCGTCGCCAAGATCATGACGGCGTACGTGATCCTTCAGGAGCACCCGCTGAAGGGGAACGAGGACGGCGAGAAGATCACCGTCGACCAGCAGGCCGAGGACGAGTCGAAGCTGCCGGACGAGTCGACGGCGGCGATGTCGAAGGGCCAGCAGTTCACCGAGCGCCAGATGCTCCAGATGCTGATGATCCCGTCCGGCAACAACGTGGCGCGGCTGCTGGCCCGCTGGGACTCCGGCAACGCGAGCTTCGTCGCCAAGATGAACGCCGCGGCCAAGGACCTCGGCATGACGAACTCGACGTACACGGACCCGAGCGGTCTGCAGAAGACGACGGTCAGCACGGCCACCGACCAGATCAAACTGGCCAAGAAGGTCATGAAGAACGACGTGTTCCGCAGCATCGTCGGGATGGCCAGCGCGAAGATCCCCGGGCTGGCCAACCCGATCTACAACAACAACGACCTGCTGGTGCAGCAGGTCGGCGTGATCGGCCTGAAGACCGGTTCGTCGACGCCCGCGGGCGGCAACCTGGTGTGGGCCGCGACCAAGAACGTGGACGGCAAGACGCAGACGATCTACGGCGCGGTGATGAACCAGAACGCCGGCACCGGCAAGGTCTGGGACAGCCTCCACCTGGCGCTCACCAACAGCCAGAAGCTGATCGACAAGGTCCAGAAGAGCCTGATCACCGCCACGGTGGTCAAGAAGGGCCAGGTCGTCGGTTATGTGGACGACCAGCTCGGCGGCCGGACCCCGGTCGTCGCCACCAAGAACATGACGGCGGTCGGCTGGCCCGGTCTGAAGACCGAGCTGAGGATCGGCGAAGGCGGGACGGCGGTGCCGCACACCGGCAAGGCGGGCACGGTCGTCGGCGAGCTGAAGGTCGGCGACGGTTCCAGCGACGCCGTGACGATCCCCGTCGCGCTTCGGTCCGACCTCGCCGAGCCCGGCCTCGGCGCGAAGCTGACCCGCGTCGGCTGAGCGGACACGCACACCGGTGACGTACGCGCGCACACATCGGTGACGTACTGCGGGGAGCGGCACCCGCATCGCGCACTCCGCCGGGCGGCGCCCCACACGGGAGCCGTCCGGCGGCGTGCGTGCTAGCGTCGCGCTAATCGGGGCTGCTCGCGAGCCGCGGGTCCCGGCCCAGAATGGAAAACGGGACACGGGGAGTACCTTGCAGTGGCGACAGCGGAGCCGACACACGCCGACGACGCCGATCCGGACCCGGGAACGGGCCCGCGAATACCGCTGCACGGCAGCACCCGCGAGGCGGTCCGTGACGTAGGCGCAGATGTAGACGTAGACGTGAGCGGAGATGCGGCCGGAGGCGGAGACGTAGCCGGAGCCGGTGGCGACGCCGAGGGTTCCGGTGGGGCCGGACCGCTCGCGGCGTGGGGCGGCGCCAAGGTGCTGGACCTCTTCCGCCGCTATCCCGTCCTTCTCTTCACCGCCCTCGCCGGCGTGCTCCACATTGTGTGGTTCTTCACATTCGCGAACAGTGGCGGCGACCTGGCGGCGCAGGACGCGTGGGCGGAGTTCGTCGGCCGGCACCCGGACTCGGCGTACAACCTCGCCTGGTACGGCGGAATGCACCCGGTCTCGTACAGTGTGGTGTCGCCGTATCTGATGTCGGTGCTCGGCGTCCGCACGACGATGATGATCGCCGGGACGCTCTCGGCCGGCCTGCTGGCGATGATCCTCGTCCGCAGCCGAGCCATCCGGAACCCGATGGCCGCCGCGCTCGCGGGTGTCTTCGCACTGCTCTGCAACGCCATCTCGGGCCGCGTGACGTACGGCCTCGGCACGATGTTCGCGCTCGGCGCCGTCGCCGTCGTCTTCTGCTGGCCGCACCGCTGGCGCTACAAACGCTGGGCGAAGGCGCTGTGCGCGGCGCCGCTCGCCGCGCTCGCGACGGCCGCCTCGCCGGTGGCCGGACTCTTCGTGGGCCTGCTGGCGGTGGCCCTGTTCCTCCAGAAGCGGCGCCCCGGCGCCTACGCGCTCGGTATCGCGCCGGCGGTCGTGGTCGCCCTGTCGGCCTTGCTGTTCCCCTTCTCGGGCACCCAGCCGATGACCTTCTTCTCGGTCATCCTGCCGTTCGCGTGCGCCGGCTCGGTCTACTTCCTGGTCCCCAAGGAGTGGACGACGGTACGGATCACGGCGGCGGTGTACGGCCTCGCGGTGCTCCTCGTCTGGCTGATCAGCTCCCAGATCGGCTCGAACATCACGCGCCTGGCGATGCTCTTCGCGGGCGTCGCGCTGATCGCCGCGCTGCCCTTCACCGTGCCGAAGTCGCGCAAGTGGTACGCCGTCGTCGTCGCCTTCGTCGGGTTCAACGGATGGATCGGCTTCAAGACGGTCGACGACATCGTGCACACCACCCCGGCGGCGTCCTGGGCGCGCGAGCTGGCCCCGCTCGTCAACCAGCTCCAGCAGGTGAACGCCGAGAAGGGCCGCGTCGAGGTGGTCCCCGCCCGCTCGCACCGCGAGGCGTCCGCCCTCGCCCCCTACGTGAACCTCGCCCGCGGCTGGAACCGTCAGGCCGACATGGAGCGCAACCCGCTCTTCTACGACGACACGCTCAACTCCGCGAACTACCACGAGTGGCTGCAACGCTGGGCCGTCCACTACGTCGTGCTGCCCAAGGGCGAACCGGACGGTGACGGCGGCCAGCGCGAACGCGAGCTCGTCCAGCGGGGCATGCCCTATCTCCGGCAGATCTGGGGCGACGCCAACTGGCAGCTCTTCACCGTCACCGACCCCACCCCGCTCGCCGAGCCGCACGCCGTCGTCGACCTGGCCGAGCAGGGCGAGCTGACCATCGAGGTGAAGGAGGCGGGCCGCATCCTCATCCGCATCCCGTACTCGCCGTGGCTGAGCATCGTCGACGCGGACGGCAAGAGCCTGAAGCCGCCGCAGGAGACGAAGGCGTCGAAGGGCCGCCCGGACGGCACCCCGAAGACGTACGACAACCCCAACGGCTGTCTGACGGCGACGCAGGAGACCGCGGCGGGCGACACGTGGACGGAGCTGCTGGCCCCGAAGCCGGGCATCTACCGGCTCGCGGCGCCGTACCAGCTCCCCCGGGGGACACCCTGCCCGGAGGAGCTCCGCTGAGCCCCGCCCGCCGGTGCCGTAGCGGGCACTAGAACCGCTCGAACGGCCCGCAGTACGACAGGCCGGCGTCCTCCGGGCGCTGGTCGCGGAAGAACCGGACGAGCAGGTCGCAGAAGTCCTCGGGCCGCTGGAGATGGGCCAGATGGCCGCACTCCGCGATCGTGGTGAAGCACGCGCCCGGCAGGTCCGCCGCCACGGAGCGGACCAGGTCGGGCGTGGCGAGCGTGTCGTGCTCGCCGGTGAACACGAGATACGGGACGGCGGGGACGGGCGCCCGCCGGTACCACTCGTGGGCCAGCAGCCGCCGGTTCCGCTCGACCGTCACCGCGACATCGCGCGGGGTCTGCGCCGCGAACTGCTGGTACATCAGCCGGGTCAGCGCCGCGTGCTTGCGTACGGTGCGGTCGCCGGGCGGCGGCACGAAGCACCGTACGAACTCCTCGGCCGTCTCCTCGACGCGTCCCTCCTCCAGGAGCCGCACCCATCCCACGAGCGCCTCGGCGAACCAGGCGGGAATGTGGTCCGACACCCCCTGCACGGCGACCCGGCGCAGCAGTTCAGGACACCGCTGGGCGAGCCGGAGCCCGACCGCCCCGCCGTAGCACCCCGCGTAGAGGTTCACCGGGCCGAGCGCCAGCTCGCGCAGCATGTGTCCCGCGCACTCGGCGAGGAAGTCGATCCCGTGCTCGGCGGGCAGGAAGTCCGCGTCCCCGAACCCGGGCAGATCCACCGTGACGACGGTCCCGAGCTCCCCGAGCCACCGCTCGTGCCGCATCCACGAGTACCGCGTCTGGTCCGACCCGCCGAGGACGAGCAGCGGCTCCGTGACGGGGGCGCCGTGCCGGGCGATGCGGGCGGTGTACGCGTAGCCCTCCCACCAGAGCCGGTGCTCCGCCACTTCCGTGGATGCCCCGCCTCCCGACGCCGGGGCGGGAACGTTGACCGAGGAAGCGACAGAAGGCACAGCGAACTCCCGAGAGCGGACGAGACCACCGAATCTCCCACTCGTACACGGCCACCGGGTGTGACGCCCGCAATGTCACACGAAGGTGGGCGCTGCGGCACACCAAGGTGGGTGCGGCACGGCAGCCGCGCCACGCCGTCGCCTCCCGTCACTTCACTTCACGTGATGTCGCTTCGCTTCACTTCACGGGGAACGCCACGTCGCACACCACGTCCTCGGGCCCCGCCGCGTCCCAGTCGGCGAAGTAGATCTCCCGGCACGGGCCGTCGACGGACAGTCCCCGCTCGGCGACCCAGCTCTCGACGGCCTCGAAGGCGGCGAGGATCTGCGGGTGGGCGACCTGGGCCTTGGTGATGCGGACATAGGCGAGGCGCCGGGCCGGCTCGACCCGGACCTCGGCGCCGGTGGCCCGGCCCTGCCGCTGGGCCCAGGCCCGTGCCGCGGCCTCGTCGGCGACCGGCACGCACGCCTCCGCCGGCCCGTCGCTCTCCACGCCGACCTCGGCGTAGTACACGACGAAGGGCGGCCCCGTGACGCTGCCGGCCTCCCGGGCGCCCTCCTCCAGCCGCCCCAGCGAGCCGGGGATCCACACCGGCAGCTCGGGCGCCAGGACGTGCCGCTTCTCGGTCAGCACGACCTGTTCGGGCACCTCGGCGGTCTCGACGACGAACTTCTCGTACATCTCGGAACTCCTCCCGGAAAGACGTCCACGGAGGTAGTCGGCGAGCGCCCGCTGCGAGGCGAACCGCACCTCGGCACCGTCCCAGTACGCGGCCAGCAGCGCGGCCGCGCCGGCACCGCGCGCCTCCACCACGTCCGCGATCCGCGCCAGCGGCATGTCCAGCTGGCGCAGCAGCGCGACGAGCCGGGCCCGTTCGGTCTGCTCGGCGCGGTAGTAGCGGTAACCGCTGGCCTCGTCGACGTACGCCGGGGTCAGCAGCCCCAGCCGGTCGTACAGCCGCAGGGCCTTCGCCGACAGCCGCGCCCGCGAGGCGAACGCGCCGATGGTGAGCAGGTCCTTGTCCACCCTGTCATCCTCCGTCACCGGGCGCCTTCCGCCCGGTGACAGGGACGCTCCCCCTTACCCCAGGGGCAAGGTCAACCGCAGGGGTTCAACCCCTGGGGCAAGGCCGACGGCAGGGCTCAGCCGATCGCCTTCTCGACGGCGGAGACGACCTCGGCCGACTCGGGCTCGGTCTGCGGGGAGAAACGGCCGACGACCGTGCCGTCCCGGCCGATCAGGAACTTCTCGAAGTTCCAGCGGATGTCGCCGGAGTGCCCCTCGGCATCGGCGGTGCCCACCAGACGCTCGTACAGCCCGTGCCGCGCGTCGCCGTTCACCTCGACCTTCTCGGTCATCGGGAAGGTCACGCCGTAGGTCGCGGAGCAGAACTCGGCGATCTCCTCGGAGCTGCCGGGCTCCTGGCCGAGGAACTGGTTGCAGGGCACGCCGAGGACGGTGAAGCCCTGGTCGGCGTAGCGCGCGTGCAGCTGCTCAAGACCGGCGTACTGCGGGGTCAGGCCGCACTTGGAGGCCACGTTCACGATGAGGACGGCCTTGCCCGCGTACTGGGACAGATCGGCGGAGCCCCCCTGGAGGGCCCCGATCTCGACGTCGAGCACAGAGTTGTCAGTAGTCATAAACGGATGCTAACTCCGGTAGGTGACGGGTCCGCCGGTCCCGCCGTTCCGTCCGTCCCGCTGCGCTGTGACAAGCACCTCACCGGCGGCCGTCCGCGAGTACAGCACCGACCGTCCCGCCCGCCGCCGCTCCACGAGCCGCGCGTCCAGCAGCACCCGCAGATGCCGTCCGACCGACCCCAGCCCCTGCCCGGTCACGGCGACGAGCTGACTGGTGGACAGGGGCGAGTCGAGGAGGACGAGGACACTGGCGCGGGCGGTCCCGAGGAGTGCCCCGAGACTCTCCGGCACGACCGCGGCCCGCACGTCGGCCAGCGCTCCCGCGCACGGGTAGACCACGGCGTAGCGGCGGGACTCCTCCCAGCAGACCCAGCCGGCCTTCGGCGTGACGGGCACGAAGACGAGCTGGGCGCCGGAGATCTCGCGCGGCGGGTACTCGTGGAGGTTGACCTGGAGCCGGTTGTCCCCGAGCCAGCGGGTCCCCGGCCGCAGCCCGTCCAGCGCCGCCGCCCAGCCGCCCTGGCCCAGCTGAGCGGTCCGCGCCACCACATCGGCCTCCAGGACGCGCCGCCGCCGTTCCCAGTCAGGACGTACGGACTCCTCCCAGACGGCGGTGAGCAGCGCGGCGGCCCGCTCGGGCAGATCGTCGCGGCCCGTGAGACCGGTGGGCAGCGGGCCGCCCACCGAGCGGGCGAGATGGGCCCGGGCGTCCCGGGGTGAGGCCTCCCGCACCCGGGCGACCTCGGCCTCGAAGGTCTCGTCGCCGTACGGGGTCGGGGTCAGGAAGTCGGCGATCCACGCCCGTCCGAGCCCGCAGCGCACGAGCAGCGCGGTGACGGGGTCGGCGGCCAGCCGTTTCCGGTACGCGGGCAGATGGACGCCCAGCCAGGCGCGCTCACCGGGGTGTGTGGCGGTCCCCGCGTGCAGCATCTTCAGACAGGCGAACGTCTCGGCGAGCGGCGACAGCACGAAACGGCTCCCGGCGAGCGTGTCGGCGTTCACCTGCCACCAGCCCATCCCCGCACCCCTTTCCGTCAGGCTCACCGGACGTTTCGCTCCTGCGCGAAACAATATCGACCGCCCGTACGTCCCTCCAGACTCCGCGCATGCGCAGCTACTCCGAGCTCTTCCGCACGCGGGAGTTCACCCCGCTGTTCCTGTCCTCCTGCTTCAGGACCGCCGCCTCGACGGTGAGCGGTCTGGCCCTCGGCACCCTGGTGTACCGGGCGACCGGCTCGCCGCTGCTCACCGCGCTGAGCATGTTCGGCCCGTCGCTCGCCCAGATGGTCGGCGCGACCACCCTGCTCTCGGCCGCCGACCGGCTGCCGCCGCGCGCGACGGTGGCGGGCATCGCGCTGGCCTTCGGGCTCGGCACGGCGGCCATGGCGGTCCCCGGTCTCCCGGTCTGGACGATCTTCGCCCTTCTCCTGCTCCTCGGCCTGGTCCAGTCCTTCGGCGGCGGGGTCCTGTGGGGCCTGCTGAACGAGATCCTCGCCAAGGAGGGCTATCTGCTGGGGCGTTCGGTGTTCAACATGATGAGCGGGATCGCCCAGATCACCGGATACGCGACCGGTGGCGTCCTCGTGGCCCTGGTGTCCCCGCGCGTCACGCTCCTCCTGGCGGCCGGGCTGTACCTGGCGGCGGCCCTGACCGCCCGGCTCGGCCTGACACCCCGCGCCCCGCGCGCCCCGGGCCGCCCGTCCATCGCCCGGACCTGGAGCACGAACGCCCGCCTCTTCTCCTCACCGGAACGCCGCACCCTCTATCTCCTGCTCTGGGTGCCGAACGGCCTGGTCGTCGGCTGCGAGTCGCTGTACGTGTCGTACGCGCCGAGCCGGGCCGGCGCGCTGTTCGCCTTCGCGGCACTCGGCATGTTCGCCGGGGACGTGACGACCGGCCGCCTGCTGCCGCCCCGGGTGCGCGCCCGCCTGGGCATCCCGTTCCTGCTGCTCCTCGCGACGCCTTACCTGTTCTTCGCCCTCCGTCCGAGCGTGACCGTGGCGGCCGTCCTCGTCGCCGTCGCCTCGATCGGCTTCGGTTCGAGCCTGATCCAGCAGGAACGTCTGGTGGCCCTGATCCCCGACGAGCTCAGTGGCCACGCGCTCGGGCTCCATACGGCGGGCATGCTCACGATGCAGGGCGCGAGCGCGGCACTGGCGGGCGGGATCGCCCAACTCGCCTCGCCCGGAACGGCGATGACGGTGATGGCCGCGGCCTCGATCACCGTGACACTGTCCCTGGCCCCGGCACTGCTCCGCCGCCGTACGGCGCCCCCGGCTCACGAACACCCAAACCTCTCCGCCCCGAGGGAACGGCAGTCTGAGGTGAACTCCCCCTGAAACAGCAAAGGTTGCAGGAGGGCGGCCACAACTCCCGTACCGGATAAGGCCGTGACGCTCTCTACGACCCGGCCGCCGAGGGCCGCCTGTCCGGGAGCCGGGTCTCGGCGGGGCCGAGGGGTGACGGGAGCCGTCAGCGATACAGCCTCTTACGCACCCGTGGAAGCCCCGCCACGCCACCCACGACAGCCATGTACGCCGTGAGCGGCCCGTCGTTCAGCAGGAGCCCCGGCGAGGCGATGACGGCCACGACGAGCAGCCATCCGCAGCCGGCCACCACAAGATCCGCCGCGTCAGCACGCCGCCGCCCGTCTTCCATCACACCCCGACTCCCTGGTCCCTGCCGATGACTGGAGAAGACGTCACCGACAGTGCCCCGGCCGTCGGTCCGGTGGCCGAGGAATTGAGTGAGCGTACGAGGACCACCGCGGGCGCCGGTATGCCTCCGCACGCTCTGGCCGGCACGACTCGGCGGGTGGAACGATCTCGATGCTCGGCACCGGCAGGGGAACGCCTTTGGCCGTCGTGGAGATGTGCGCGGCAGCGAGTGGATGTTTGCTGGTCCGAGAACTGCGTAGGCCACTACGAGCAGTAGGGAGCTGGACATGGCTATGGTGATGTCGATGCACTGGGCGGGAGTCACGCCGGAGCAGTACGACACGGTGCGGGACGCGGTCGACTGGGAAAAGGTCCCGGCGGCGGGTGGTCAGATGCACGTGGCCTGGTTCGACGCCCAGGGACTGCACGTCACCGACGTCTGGGAATCCGAGGAGGCGTTCGAGGCCTTCTTCGCCGAACGGCTCGCCCCCGCGATCCAGAAGGCCGGCATGACCGGCGCGCCCGACACCAGCTTCAGTCCGCTGCACCGGCGCTTCATCGCCCCCGACATCAGCGGCGCCGCGTAGGGAGCGGAGCGAGCGCTTCGCGGTGAGTCGATCGAGGGCGCCGGAGCGGTCACAGCGGGACCGGCTCCTCCGATCCCGCGCCGGCCGGAATGAGCGCGATGCCAGAGCGTCGGACACATTCCGTCAGGACGCGGATTCCGGTCGGCCGGAGGACTGAAACCTGCGGTCGACCATGTGCCGAACGTCCCGCGCCTCGTTTTGGCGCAACTCTGGATCTATGTGCCACGGTTCGACCATGAGCAACGACTACGACCGCATCCGCACAGGCATCGAGTTCATGACCGCCTACGTCTCCGGAAACGACATGATGTCGGCCTACGTCGTCGAGCGGCGACGGGAGGACCCCAAGGCGGACGAGACACTGATGGACGGCTCGGCGGCGTTGTGCGCGCTGCTGTTGCGGAAGATGGCGAAGGACACCGGCCAGACGGAGCACGCGATTCTGCAAGAACTGGCCCGCGGTATCTACCGGCACGAGCAGAAGTCCGAGGACTGACCGGGCGGGCGCTCGGCACGCGGTTCACCGGCGCCCCCCTGGCGGGCGCTCCTCCGGCCAGGCCCGATCGGCCGTGAAGCCCCGTCCTGGACCAGGAGACCTGGAGACAGTGCTCGGTGCTACGGCACTTCGGGAACCGCCTGCGGCGAGAGCGGGAGACGGGCGACGACGCGGGCGCCGTACGGGTGGGGCTCGGCGGTGAGGGTGCCCTGGTGGTGGCCCGCGATGTCACGGGCGATGGCCAGGCCGAGGCCGGCTCCGCCGAGGTCGCGGCTGCGGGCATCGTCCAGGCGCGTGAACCGCTCGAAGATCCGGTCGCGGTCGGCCTCCGGAATGCCGGGCCCGTCGTCGCTCACCTCCAGCACGGCCGTGTGCGTGGCCTGATCGGCGCGCACGGTCAGCTCGACGCGCCGGTCGGCATGGCGTTGCGCGTTGTCGAGCAGGTTGGTGAGGAGTCGGGTGAGCCGGCTGCTGTTGCCCTCGACGGTGACGCCGGGTCGCAGCCCTGCGTCGATCCGGATCCGGTCGCCGTGGCGTGCGGCGAGGGCCGTACGGCAGAGGTCGGCCAGGTCCAGCGGACCGCTCTCGACGGGCTCGGCCGCGTCCAGCCGGGCCAGGAACAGCAGGTCGGCCGCCAGGTCCTGGAGCCGTACGGTGTCCTCCAGGACCTCGCTGACCAGATCCGGCCACAGCGCCGGGTCCGGGTGGGCGAGGGCGACCTCCAGCTGGGTGCGCAGGACGGTGATGGGGCTGCGCAGTTCGTGCGAGGCGTCGGCGATGAACCGGCGCTGGCGGACGACCGCGTCCTCCAGGCGGTCGAGGGTGACGTTCATGGTGCGGGCGAGGCGGGCGACCTCGTCCTGGGAGTCCGGGACCGGCACCCGGCGGTGCAGCGCGTGCCCGGTGATCTCGGCGACCTCGGCCCGGATGGCCTCCACCGGACGCAGCGCCCGGCCGGTCACCCACCAGGTGACCAGGGCGACCGTGGCCAGCAGCAGCGGGGCGCCGATACCCAGCGCGACGGAGGTGATCTCGTCCGCCTGGTCCGCGTCCCGCAGCGAGGTGCCCGCGTACACGGTGACCGTGCCGCTGGGGGTGATGGCGGTGACGGCGACGATCCGCTGGCGGTGTTCGTCGTGGAACGGCTCGCCGGACCAGGTGGCGCGCGACATGCCCTCGTCCGGGCGGAGATGGCCGACGGGCGGGCGGCCGGTGAGGTTCTGGCTGGCGGCCACCACGCGGCCGTCGGCGCCCACGACCTGGATGAAGTCGGCGCCGTGGGCGAGGGGCAGCGGGTCCGGGAGGCTGCCCTGCGCGGCCAGTCGCCCCACGGTGTCCGCCTGCTGGGCGGCTGCGTCCTTGGCGCTGCGCTGGAGGTTGGCGTGCACGATGCCCAGGAGCGCGAAGGAGGCCGCGGTCAGCGCGAGAGCGACGACCGCGGTCGCCCCGAGCGTCGCCCGGGCCCGCACCGATCCCGGCCACAGGCGTCGCGCAAGCCGCACCGCGGCGGGGCGCGGGCGCCGGGTCGAGGCCAGGAGGATCCTGTCGCGACGCGGGAAGGACCACCTAGCCACCGTTGGCCGCCAGCCGGTATCCGGCGCCTCGGACGGTCTCCAGGGCGGATCGGCCGAACGAGGCGTCGATCTTGCGGCGTACGGCGCTGACGTGGACCTCGACGAGATTGAGGTCCGCCTCGAAGGCGGAGTCCCAGACGTGCTGGAGGATCTCGCGCTTGGTCACCACCTCGCCCGCGCGCCGGGCGAGGTACTCCAGAATGGCGAACTCCCTTGTGGTGAGCCGTACTTCGCTGCCCTCGCGGCTGCACGTGCGGCGGGCCGGGTCGATCACCAGGTCGCCGAGTTCCAGGGTCGGAGGGAGCCGGCGGCCGGTGCGGCGGTGGAGCGCGCGGAGCCGGGCGACCAGTACGACGTAGGAGAACGGCTTGGACAGGAAGTCGTCGGCACCGGTGTCCAGCGCCTCGGCCTCGTCGTACTCGCCGTCCTTGGCGGTGAGCATCAGGATCGGCGTCTCGCTCCCGGCCGCGCGCAGCTTGGCGCAGACCCGGTAGCCGTTGAGGCCGGGCAGCATGATGTCGAGCACGATCACGTCGTAGCTCTGCTCCAGGGCGAGCCACAGCCCGTGGTTCCCGTCGTGGGCGACATCGACGGTGAATCCCTCGGCCGTGAGGCCTCGCTGCAGGGCGGCGGCCAACCGCCTCTCGTCCTCGACCACCAGTACGCGCACGGAGTACAGCCTCGCATGCCGCCGGAGCGGTGCCTGAAGACGCCTTCAGGTGCCTTCAGCCTGGCTTCAGCAACGGTGTTCCAAGCTGACCGCAGAAGCCGGCACCGGGCCGGTTGACGCGATCAGGAGCCCGAGCATGTCCCAGCCCGTCCCACCGGAGCAGTCCGAGTCCACGCCGACCGAGCCGTCCCGGAAGCGCCTCCCGCGCCTGCCGCGACTGGGGCGGAGCCGCTGGCTGGCAGTCGGCGTCGGGGTCGTCCTGCTGGGCGGAGCCGTGGTCGGCGCCGCCGCGGTCGCCCACCATGACCGCGGCGAAAGGGGCGACCGCATGCGCATAGAGGCAGTGCCCGGCTGGAAGGGCGGCGAGGGCGGCGAACGCCGCATGCGCGGCGAGGACCGAGGCGAGGGCGGCTTCAAGAACGAGGATTCCAGGACGCGCCGGACCCCCGAGACCGGCCAGAACGGTCAAAGCGGTCTCGCGCCCGCGCCGGTGCCGACCGTGTCGGCCGCCAAGGCGATCGAAGCGGCCGGCAAGGCGGTCCCCGGCGGCAAGCCGGACGCGCTGCGCGTGGTGGTGCAGCAGGGCGGCGGAAGCGGCTGGGAGGTCGAGGTACTGGGCGCCGACGGCGTCCGGCACCTGGTGACCCTCGACGGTGCGACCGGCACGGTGACCGGCAACACGGTCGCGTCCGCCGCCGAGACCGCCGGACGCTGAACAGCGCGACTCCTCTGACACCTCCGGCGAGCCCGGCGACGACTCCCCCCGGACGCGGTGACGCGCGAGCGGCAAGGAGCCGGAACGGCAGAAGGACCGGCCCGAGAGGAACCCCTCCCGATCCGGCCCTTCTGCCTGCGCCCGACAGGATTCGAACCGGCGGCACCCGCTTCAGGGGTTCGATCGATGGGGCGCTATCCCATGCTGCGGAAGAGGGTGCGGTGCCGGAGCGGACCGCTGGGGACCGTGGTCGTGCGTCGCCGTTGATGTCAGGCGTTGATGTCTGGAGCCTCGGCTTGGAAGCTGCCGGCCCTGCGACCAGGTGAGAGGCCGACCTGCCGGGCGAACGTTGGGGCCATGGCCGTCTCGGGCCGGCCTGAGGTGTACGTACAACCATTCCTCCAGGTGGAGGGTCTTGCGCACGCCCGGACTCCACGAGCGGAGCTCCGGCCCACCGTTCCTGTCGTTCCTGGAGAACCATGCACATCCGTAAGGCCGCGGCTGCCACCGTCGGCAGCCTGGCGCTGCTCTCCCTCCTCGCGCCCACCGCGCAGGCGGACACCCACAAGGGCGACATCGCCTTCACGTCGGTGACCTTCAGCAAGACCACCGTCAACGTCGGCATCAGTGAGATCCAGAAGCTGACCGCCTCGGCCACGGTGAAGGACAACTCCGGTATCAAGACCGTGGTCGGTCTCAAACTGGTGAGCCCCGACAGCCGCATCCAGTTCGGGAAGTCGTCGAAGTGCACGCGCCCCACGTCGACGACCATGAAGTGCACCTGGTCGTACGACCTGGACCCCGACAGCGCCGACGACTACTTCGACCTCCGCAACAGCTCGGCCGGCACCTGGCACCTCGACCTGGAGGCCGCCGCCAACGACGGCGACTTCTACACGCTCGACAGCAGCGTCACGATGAAGATCAAGCGCTTTGCCAAGCTGGCGACGACCCAGGCGACACCCGAACCGGTCGCCAAGGGCGGAAAGCTCACGGTGACCGGAGCCCTGACGCGAGCCGACTGGAACACCAACTCCTACGTCGGCTTCGCCGCCCAGAAGGTCGCCCTCCAGTTCAAGAAGTCCGGTACCTCGACGTACACCACCGTCAAGACGGTGACGACCGACAGCGCGGGCAAGCTGAAGACGACGACCACGGCGAACGCATCCGGCACCTGGCGCTGGCACTTCGCGGGAACGGGGACGACCAGCTCGGCGACGGCGGCGGGCGACGGTGTCGCGTTGAAGTAGGCCTCAAAGGGTTCGGCCCTCGAAGCGAAGGCGCGCCCGTTCGAAAAACAAGAAGAACGACACGGCCGCGATCCTTCTCGATGGCGACAGCATCCACGTCGCTCGGCTCCACGTCGCCCGGCTCGGCACGCCCACCCTGCTCACGGCGGCCGGAGTCGCGCCCCGCGTCGTGATGGAGATCCTCGGTCACTCTCGGATCAGCATCACGATGGACGTCTACACGCACGTCGTGCAGGACACCCAGCGCGAGGCCATGAGCCACATGGACCGGCTGCTCAGGAAGCGCCCCGGTCGTCAGTGACCGTCCTCGTTGATGTCAAAACTGGATGTCAAAGGCCCCGGACCATGATCGGTCCGGGGCCTTTTGCCTGGTGCCCCCGGCAGGATTCGAACCCGCGACACCCGCTTTACGAGATTTCCCTGGGTGGTGCCGTGACCTGCGGAAACGTGAGACTCGGTGCGTCCGGCCCGGCGAAAAACCCCTCCGTGAACAGGCTGTCGTCCGGGTAGTGGTGGCGGATTTCATGAGCGGCGCACACGACGAGCGCGGTCTTCCCGAGCCCCTGCCGTGCCGTCCACCGCTACGACGGACACGGACCCGCCGTAGCGGAACGCCGTGGGCTGCCGCATGGCGGAGCGCCAGGGGGACCGCCTGGCCGGCCAGGGGATCGGCAGGGGGCCGCGGAAGACGTGTGGGACAGCCGAGTACGCCATCCAGTAAATGGTTGATCAAGGACCGCTGAGGCCGTCCGAGGCGGTGTTACGCTCCGCGTGCTCTGCGCTTCTGTGCCGCAGCAGCGGGGGACGGACTGCCGGGTGCGCTGGAAAGACGGGCAACCGCCCTGCGTACGACCGGATCCACGCGCGTTGACCCCGCCGCGAGTGTAGGCACTCGACACCGACCGGCCCGGCCCGAAATGAAGACACCTGTGAATCGAATCGTGCACCAACGCGGCTGGCTCGCGCTTCTGCTGGCCGGCGCGGTGGTGGTAGCGCTACCGGCGGCAGCAGACGCCGACGAGACCCCGATCGACCCGGCACTGCCGACGCCCACAGTGCCCGCCGGTCCGAACTGCGGCAGCGACAGCAGCCCGGCCTGGGCCACCGTCTCCAGTCCGCCTCCCGCGGGCATGACCGTCTCCATCGGCGTACCGCGGCCGACGGTGAACGGGGTGACGTATCAGGGAGTCGTCCACGCGTGGGACGTGGACGGTTCACAGGCGGCGGACGGGTCCGTCTCCGGGCTGCCGGTGCTCTCCCAAAGCGTGTACGTCCCGCTGCCCTTGTCGGACGGGCACACCTACGGCTGGCAGGCGTCGACTTACAACGGGACGGCGTACTCGAATCCGTCGACGCCCTGCTACTTCAGGGTGGACGGAAGCACGCCCCTCGCCCCGGTCGTCACCAACCCGGACTTCCCTCCGGTGGGCAGCCCGGGAACGCCCACGAAGGCCGCCGGGCAGCTCACCACGTTCAGCTTCGGCTCCAGCGACTCCCTGCCCAGCGGGTGCGCCGAGGCGGGAGCTTCGGACTGCCAGGCCAGCGGCCTGGACCACTTCGAGTACGCCCTCGACCAGGAGCCCGGCATCGGCGCCGCTCATGCTCCCGCCGACGCGGAGGGGAAGGGGAGTCTGACGACCGCCCTGCCCTGGGGTGTCCACACCCTGAGCGTCGTCGGCGTCGACGCGGCCGGGAACCGGTCGCGGCCGACCGGGTACGAGGTCTCGGTTCCGTGGCAACTCCCACCCCCGAGTGTGCCCACCCTCGCCCTCACCGCCCCGGCGACATCCGGCCGGGCGGCCCAACTGGCCATCTCCGGCCAGCTGTCGGCGGCTCCGTACCCATCTGGTGAGGCCGTCCACGTCGTCAAGAACGACCTGGCCCATCCCGCGGGCGTGACACTGCCCGATGTGCCGTTGTCCGCCGACGGCACCTTCCGCATCGCCGATGTCCCGCAGGCCGGGGGAGCCAACACATACACCGTGACCTACCCGGGTGACTCCGCCCACCAGGCCGTCAACGCGTCCGCGACCGTCCAGGTCTCCCGCAGCGCCACCGCGGTGTCCATCACCACCAACGCTCCGTCGTACGCGTACGGCGCGACCGCAAAGGTCACCGCCCACCTCGGTACGACCTACAACGGCCGCACTCTCGCGGTCTACGCCCAGCCTTACGGCGGCAAGAAGGCGCTGGTCACGACCGGCACGGTGGACAGCCACGGCAACCTGGCCGCGACGTACAAGCTCACCCGCAAGACCACCTTCACCGCAGCTTTCGCCGGTGACTACCGCTACGCCCCTGCCACGGCTTCCAGTACCGCGTCGGCCTACGCCAAGGTGTCCGAGTCGCTGAGCGGCTACTACGGGAGCACCCACTACGGCAGCCTCCTGTACCGGGTCTACCACCACACCGCCAAGGCCAAGCTGAACGCCACGGTCACGCCCGACAAGGCCGGCCAGTGCGTGCGATTCCAGACCCAGCGGTACTACGGCGGCGCCTGGCACACGCAGAGCACCTCCTCCTGCCACACACTCAGCACCACGAGCACCGGCTATGCGACGCTGAGCCTGACCAAGGCGGTCAACAGCAAGTTCCGTATGCGGGCCGATTACGTCCACAGCGGCAAGGACACAGGCAACCTCAGCACTTGGGGCGCATGGCAGTACTTCACCGTCAGGCAGTGACGCACAAGGCGCCGGGTCCCCGCTGAGGGGTTCTCGGCGCCTGGGACCGGAAGTTGACCGACCGCGCCTCGCGCGCAACACACGTGCCACCTGAAGCGGTTCGCTGCGTCTGACCGTAACCGGTCACGTGCTTGCCCGGGTGGCAGCCGGGCGGCTTGACGAGCAACTCGCGGGACGACTGGGTCAAGCCGGCCCGGAAGCCCGTGGGCGTCACAGGCGAGCTGAACCTCCACGACCCTCCGAGACGCAGGCAACAGGTCGGGAGCCGATGACACGCCCGGGACACAGCAGCTCGCGGGCACGCTGATCTATCAGCACATGATCCACGCGGCATTGGTAGCACGCGTGGACACAGAGCAAAGGGCCAGCCCGGGATGGGAACCCATCCTGAGCCGGCCCTTCACCATGTGCCCCCGGCAGGATTCGAACCTGCGACACCCGTTTTAGGAGTTCGATCTACGCCTGCTCCCGGTGCAGTCGTCGGCAGGTCCGGCGGTCGGACAGAGTCGTTGGCGTATGGCCCCGTCCGGCGTCGTTGATGTCAGGCGTGGATGTCAGAGCCTCGGACTCATCGCTCTGACGAGACTGGACCGCGATGGCCGCACCGGCCCTTACGAGGCGCTGAAGAACACCGCACCGGACGAGATGGCTGCCGGGGTCGCGGTGTTCGTCGCTACGGACTGAGCGCCGCCCAGCAGTGATGCTGGGCGGCGCTCTGGTATGCCCGTATCAGATGGTGTCTATTTGCCAGGCGATCATGCCGGTCGATCCCTTGGCCCCGTTGACATCGATGTGTATCCCCTTGTGCACCGTGATCCGTTGCTGGACCACTGACTGATCACACGGCACCGTGGACGCTGTGCCGGCGCTCGCCGGTACGAATGTCAACTGGGCGCTGCCGCTGCCGGAGCACACCAGGTTGAGCCGGTAGGTCTTGCCCTTGCTCAGGTTGGGCTCGGTGTGAATCCCATCGCCCACTCGCTCGACGCCGGCCTCGACCATTGTCCCGCTGTGGACGGAGGCCAGGGCCGCCTGGACCTGCTCGGTGAGCTTCTTCTCGGACGGCCCGGTCGCCGTCCGGGACGCGCTCGGCGCGGACGGCGACGGTGGAGCGCTGTGGGCCTCCCCCTCACCACTGCCGGAGGTGCACGAGGCGAGCAGGAATGCCGAGGCCGCAACGGCGCACGCGGCAAGGTAGGTCCGGGAGTTCGAGTAGGTCATGACGAAGTCTCCCAGTACTTCCACCCGGTCTCCGACGTCGGCAGAGTCGCGGTCCCATGACCGAGTTCCTTGACTCCGCAGGATCCAACCCGTTGGAACTTCTTCCAGGTGACCTTGTAGCCCCATGAGCCGTACTGCAAGTGTCCGTACTTGTTGCGGCCGATGCTGTGGGAGTAGTTGTGTCCGGTGGTGATGGTTGTGCTTCCGCCGACGTGCACGCTCACCGACGTCTTGGCCTTGGCGATGATGGCGTTTGTTTGGAATTCGATCGTGCCGGTTACGTCCACACTGATCGTGCCGGCCTTGGTGACCGATACGTTCATCGTGCCGCCGGGGCCATCCTTGTACTTGGTCCCGTTCCACCATGACGGGATGAAGTAGTTCTTCTTCGACGTGATGCTGTACCAGGAGTATTGGCCGCCAGGGCCGTCGCAGTAGTAGGGCGTCTTCTCCAGTACCGGCTGCTCGGGCTCGTCTTCCCACCCCTGACGGTCGTTGATGTCCGTCGTCTGATCGGCGGATATCGCCGTGTCGTCGGACGGTTCTTCCTCAGCGGTAGCAGCGCCCGCGGTCGCAAAACAGAGAAGCAACGCAGTGGCAGCACCGGTCACAGCGCGCCTTGAACCGATGCCCATGTGACACCTTTCCGGTGGACCGCCCCCGTGGCGATCGAGCACTTGGACACTATGTGAAGATCATGCACGCGACGATCACATGATCGGTTTCCTGAGGGGAACTTGAGGAACCAATAGGCTCCCGACGGCGCATTCCGTCTTGAAGTAAATCCTTAAGTTCAGACTGGTGAAGACTCAACGACTTTGCTGGGTCGGAATTTCGCGATGAAGGATCCGGCCCTCTCGATGCGAACTGTGGTCGCTAAGGTCGCCCGGGCACGTCAGACGGTCACTCAGGGCCGGTGTTGGTCAAGGCTGGTCGTGATGGTCGCTGTACTTCGCGGCTGTACAGCCGCCAGCCTTGCTGGCGACCACCACGGCGTTAGGAGTTCGATCGACGCCCGCTCCTGGTGCCGTCGTCGGCAGGTCCGGCGGTCGTGCGGGAGCGCTGATGTATGCCGCCGTCAGGACTCGTTGATGTCAGCCGTGGATGTCAGAAGTCGTCCTGCTGATGTGAGTCAGCGGCCGATCGGGATCTCGTAGACGATCTCGCAGTGAGCGGCGGGCACGACGATGTCCGCGGTTTCCACGGGTCGCCCTTGGTCGCTGTAGTACGTCCGCCGGATGTGCGTTACGAGGGCGGCTTTCTGGATGCCGAGCAGCGATGCCTCCTCTGCGGTCGCCTGCCGCGGCTCCGGCTGTTCCACGGCATGGCTGACGGTGACGCCGATCGCGGCCATGCGGTTCACGACGCCCGCCCCGGCGTGTGGCCCTCCCTCGGGGAGGACGACGAGAGTGCCGGCGGTGAGGTCGTACGGCTCCCAGCTCGTCGACAGTTGTACGGGTCTGCCGTCCGCCAGGAACTCGTACACCGTCCGGACACACAGCTCGCCCTCGACGACGCCGAGCCGGGTCGCGATCTCCGCTGGAGCCGGCACCTTGGCGTCGGTCCGGCTCTCCCAGTCGCCCTGTCTGCCCAGTGCCTTCATGTCCGTGCGGAACGGGGACCCTTGGGGCTGCTCGCGCGCCGATGAACGCACCACCCGCACCCGCTTCCGGGGCTCGGCGACGTACGTGCCCGATCCGGCACGTCCCTCCAACACTCCTTGGGAAATCAGTAGCTCCTGCGCCCGGCGGACCACGTTCTCGCCCACGCCGCATTCCTGGCCGATCTGGGTGCGGGATGGGAGGCGGTCCCCCGGCTCCCATACGTGCTCCGCGATCCGCCGCCGGAGTTCGTCGGCGATGCGGAGATAGGGCGGCTGCTCAGGCATATGGAAAATCTAGTCCACTAGCTCTAATCTAGTTAACTAGCTTCGCGCAAAGTGATTGCCGGTGACGGAGGCTGCCCTGTGCCCGCTTCGGGAGTTAGCGCGGCGGCCCTCGCCGCCCGGCTGTCCGCCATCGGGCTCCCCGTGCGCCTGGAGGAGCACGCCTTACACACGTCAGTCGAAGCGGAGGTGCCGGAATCGCTCTCCGTCGAGTCCTGGCGGGGGGTCCTGGAAGTGGTGGCCGAGGCAGATCGGTTCGGGCTTCTGGCCACCAGCCTGAACGGCCGCACCCTCTGGGCGGTCGTACGCAAAACGGTCCCCACGACGGGCGATGTCGGGGGACCGGGCCATCAGCGATAGGAGCTGAACAGCGTGCTCAACCGTATCCGCCGCGCCGTCTCCCTCACCAGGGCGCGTCACTCCGCCAAGGGAAGGCACCGCCACCCCTTAACGCCCGTCCACCCGCCGGCCTCCTCCGCATTCCCCATGTCCGCTGACGCGTTGACGGTCATCCTGGGCCGTGCCTCCACCGACGCGGACCACCGTCACTCGCTCGCGGGTGAGGACATCGCCCTCGTCCGCCCGTACGTGCTGGCCTGGGAGAAGCGTGTGCGCCCGCGCTCGGTGATCGTCGTTCCCCATCTGCCGATCAGTGCGTGGTCGGCCCTCGCGGGGGTCCACTGATGCCCTCGATGTCCTCAATGCCGTCTCGCCGGCATCTCCGCAGCGCGGACGCCTCGGCCGTTCCCTACCGCTCGACCGCCTGCCGCATCGGCACGCACCCCGCCTGCGCGGAGTCCTCCCCGGCTTCGGCCCCGGTCGACCTTCCTGTGATCTACGAAGCGTGCGACTGCCCGTGCCACCCGGCAGCCGACCGAATCCCTACCGCGGAGGTGGAGCGATGAACGCATGGGCCCCCGGCGGCGCGCTGGCCGCCAGCATCGAGGTCACCGCGGCCACCGTGCAGCGCGGCGACGTCATCCAAGTCGGCGGCCGAGCCTGCCGGGTGAGAGACCTTTTCCAGCTTTCCCAAGGGGCCAAGCAACTGGTCTTCGAGTCGGGCGAGCTGCTGACCATCCACGCGCGTACCCGGCTCGTCGCCGTGCGGTCGATGAGAAGGCGGTGACCGTGTCCGTGCCCTCTCGTCACCACAACATCGCGGACGACCTCCGCCGCCAGATCGCGACCGGCCGCATCCAGCCCGGTGAACGCCTGCGGTCCGAAGCCGACTTGGCCGACCGGTACAAGGTCAGCACGGTGACGCTACGGAGAGCTCTCTCCGTGCTTCAGGTGGAGGGCCTCGTCGAGAAGATTCACGGCAAGGGCAACTTCGTCCGCCTACCCCTCCGCAAGATCATGTACGTCGGCGGCTGGGGAACCCTGGACCCGTGGACCGCGGCCGAAGCGGCTCTGCGTGTCACCGTTCGCACCACCACGGTTCAAGCGCACGGACAGCTCGCGACCTTGCTCGACGTCCCCGCGGGCAGCCCTCTCGCCGAGTTCTCGTGCCTCAGCCTCGAAGGAGCGTCACCGCACGGACTGGCCCGCATCTACATCCCGCGCGACTTGGCGCAGGCCGGAGTGCTCGGCGAAGAATCCGCGTACGGGGAAGCGGCCACGAGATTCGCCGTGCTCGGTCCTGCGCCGGCCGCTGTCCGGGAGACGGTGTGCGCCCGCCCGCCGACACCCGACGAAGCATCAACCCTTCGGATCGGCTCCACCGTGCCCATCCTCGCCATCACGCGCACCGCGACCGACTTCGCCGGGCGCGTTGCCGAAGCCGCGCTGCTGGCCTTCCCGGGCGACCGCATCGACGCGGTCTTCACCACCCACCACGTGATCGACGAGAGGCAGACGCAAGGATGACGACACAAGACGAACTGCGACTCCTCCCGTGGTCGGGCCCCGGGGGCAACCCCTGCTACCTGAGCACCGACGACCGGGACGGCTTCATGTCCCGCCTGGCGGACAACATCGAGGCGGTTCAACTCGGCACGGCCGCCGAGCTGTTGGAGCGAGCCTCCGAAACGCTCGACGACCAGGGCGCGGACCCAGAGGAGAAGCAACGGCTGGCGAAGGAACTGACCGGGGCCCTGCGAGACGTCCTCCGCGTCGCGATCAGCCGCGGTCACCTGCTGGCGGTGAACGAACCACACGGCACCTGAAGAAGCGTCTGCACAACGGCGCCTGCCGATGACGGCCCTCCCTTCTACACGGGGAGGGGAGCCCGAACATCAATCGGGCTCCCCTCCCCGTCGCGCTGTGCCGACCCGCTCCAGAGCGCATCGCACACCGAAGCGCAGGCGAACCGTTTCCGCGACCGCCTGAACCTCAGCCGACGAAAGTCAGCCACGATGGCGGGTGCGCCGACCGACCAGGCGCGCGTGTGCCGCGCTGCACCCCCGCTGTCCTCAGCCAGGTTGCCGGTGTCGTCGACCAGAGCAATCCGCGACGGCCGACCTATGACAACGGTGCCGGAACCCCATATCGGCAACCTGCGCTGACGATGACTGCTGTCGCCCCTTGGCGCGGTGTCACTGTTCGTCTACTTACTCCAACTCCTGGAAAGTAGACAGACTCCATTTACGAGTAGACGGTGCAGTGGACTGTCTGTCAAGCTTATGGTGTCAACAGGTCGTCCACTGCCGGAGTTTGGGGGAGTTGTGTCTCAGCAGCAGTTCATCTCCGTACCCGTCCCTGCTCAGTACGTCACTCGCGTCTATGCCCTGCTCGCCGAGCTCGATCTGAAGGAGGGTGGGATGAGTAGTCCTCTGCCTGGTGGTACCCAGGGTGCCGAACCCAACGGAGACTGGCCGGTGGTGGAGTGGACCGTCGAGGACTTCAAGTCGCTGATCAGCACGGATCTTCCATCGGTCCGGCGAGTCACGGCTCTGCTGGACGTCCTCGCCGTCGAGCCGGAGCGCTCGTTCAGCACAACCGCCGTAGTGGAGCGACTCAATCTCGACCGCAGCCAGATCAAGGGCGCCCTGGCCGCCTTCACTCGGCACCTGCACGCTCACTACGAGCGCGGCAACTGGCCGATGAAGTGGGAGTGGGGTACAGACCCCGACTCCACCTACCAGGCTGAGGCGTTCTACGGCCTTAACAAGGTCAACGCCGCTCGCTGGCAAGAGGCCCGCACCGCGGCGTAGCGCGTTCAGCAGCGCCGGACCCAGCTTGCGGAGCCTGTCCCGCCGTACTTGTCAGAGCTACCGCTTCGGCCGCACTGACAGCGTGAAGCTGGCATCCAGCACTCCACTGCAAGCGTTGCAACGTCTTCTGCCGAGTGCTCGCCGGGCTGGAAGGTCCTGGCCGTCGGCAGTGCCGGCGGAGTCGGTCTGGGCTCCTCCGAGCACTTCGGGCCGCAGGGCTTGATCAGTGACCTGGAAGAGGCCCGGGACTCGGTCAACGTTCTTCGGACGAGCCTGGACGGTGCTGGCGCGGTACGCGGTGACGCTGGACGAGCACGGGGTTCCGCTGACGCATTGAGCGGTCGGGCCATCAGCTTGGGAAGCTGAGGGCATTCGGGGCTGGTTCGGGCGCTGACCTGGGCGGACGGCGCGCCTGCGGCCTCGTTGGAATGGGCCGCGTTCACCGTGATTCCCCGCTGTTCCCCGCTGGATCTGGTGCGGTTGTGGTGCGAGCTCCCGGGCGTGGCTTTCTGGCAGCCATCAGTCCCAGCCCAACGATGATGACGGTCGGCGCGAGGCTCAACACTTCGGACAGGGCCACGATCGGGAACGGGGCGCTTAGAGCTCGGGGGAGCTTGCCCAGTGCTGCGACACCGAAGACGAGGGGAAGCCAGACTCGGAAGAGGCGGAAGCGAAAGGCGTCTGCTCCGCGGCGTACCCGTTCTTGTTCCATGAGGCGCCAATACATGGCCGCCACGATGAAGAGGGCGCCGATGCCCACGATGACCCAGGTCAGTGCTGCCACGATTCCCCCACCACGCCGTATGCGCCACGCTGCTGATCGCAGGTGCTCTGCCCGATGCTGACACGGGGTGCCCCGGGTACGAGAGCAGTGTGCACGCTTTCCAACTGTGCTGGTGGGGCCTGGGGCTTCGAGCGGGGCCGTTCACCTGCGTTCATGGGCGGCCGGCCGTCTGGGCGGCTACTGCTTCCGGTCCGGTCTGAACGACCGTGAACGGCGCTGAATGAGACGGAAACTGAGACGGACGGACACGCAGGGCTGAGCGTCCGGCCGACCAGATCGCTGGTCTGACAGCTTCGTCCGTACGAGGATGCTGCCATGCGTCATACCGACGAAGAGGACGAGCGGCTCAGGTTGATCCGCCGCTACGTCACGCCCGACCGGCGGTACCTCAAAGTCGGTGGCGCCCTTCTAGGTATGAGTGGGCGCGACCGAACCAAGTTCATGAAGAAGCTGGGCAAGGTTGCCGGTGAGATCAGCCCTCGTGAACTGGGCACGCTGCTCGACGGAGGGTGGCGCGAGCGCAAGACAGCAGCCTGGCTCATCGCCGTTGCCGGCAGAACCGAGTTCCGGGAACGTCTCGGCGAACTCCTGCTCGCCAGTGAAGGGCCCTACGCGGGGCAGGCGTACTGTGTCGCGCTGGCCACCTTCGGCACCTCTGCCGACGTCGCCCCCTTGGCTGCCTATCTCGACTGCTACCTGGCTCGCCCTGACCTTGCCTACGACCAGGAGGCGGCCCTCGGCGCGCTCTTGTTGCTTGACGCCAAGCTCGGTGCTGACCACGCGGCCCGGTTCCTCGCCTCGAACGGACTCTGGCAGCAGTGGATCGACGGGCCGCCCAGCAAGGACCGCGATACCCCCGACAGCTACCGAGAGTTCATCGGTCAGCTCTGCGCTTTCGCTGACGAAGCTGCCAAACACTGTTCGACCCGTAGGCTCGGTTTGACCGCCACTGACGGTTGAGGACATCGACTTACTTCTTTTTGCCCTGGTTCTTGTCGGGGATCTTGGTGAGCTGCGATTTTGCTGCTCAAGGGCGGTGGGCTCATGCGCCTGGTGGTCGTCGTTGGTCGTCTTTGGCTACTGTCGAGCGACCTCGGACGGCCCAGGGACGGCCCAGCTTTGGCGGCTCGACGTACGGTCGGGCACCTCCGATGCGCCCGTCTGAGCCTCAGCCGGCACAGTCAGCACCCCACCACCCTCAGCCACGCCGCGGTGCCGTCGACCAGAGCAAGCTACGGCGGCCGGCCAATGAAGTAGCGGGCCACGGTCTCCCGGTCCATAGCTGGTTGAGACGGGCTGGTTTGCACTCACCAGGCTTTGTCGTACCCCTCCCGTACCGTAGAAGCCGCAGGACCGAGTGGGAGGGGACGTCCGTGACTGACGTAAAGCTCGAGGATCTGATCGAGGAGCTCGATCAGAAGGCGAAGGACGAGTTCGCGTCCACCCCGGACGTGGTGGACAAGGGGCACGACCTTGACGTGTCGGCGCTGCCGATCACCGCTCGGAAATGGCACAAGGTCACCGATGCGGTTGCCGTCGTGGCGGACTTGAAGGGCTCGACGAAGTTGGGCACCGGGAAATGGGCTGCGAGCACCGCCAGCATCTACGAGGCCAGCACAGGTGGAGTCGTCAGGATCTTCGACGAGTTCGAGGCTGACTTCCTGGCGATTCAAGGTGACGGCGCCTTTGCACTCTTCTGGGGGGACCGCCGGTACGAACGCGCGCTGACCGCCGGAATCACAGTCAAGAGATTTAGTCTTGACTTGGTGAAGCGGCTTGAAGCCCGGTGGCCGAACGACTCCGCCCTGCCGAGCACGGGATTCAAAGTCGGCATCGCCTCCAGTCGTCTCCTAGTCAAGCGGGTTGGTACGCCGCGCAACGTCAATCAGCAAGAGCCGGTCTGGGCAGGCAAGGCTGTCAACTATGCGGCCAAAGCGGCACAGTCGGTCGATCGGCACCTCATGGCCGTTACCGGCAGTGTGTGGGACCGTGTCGAGAAGAACGATTACCTGGCTTACACCTGTCCGTGCGGCGAGGGTCCGTCCGACACCCTCTGGGTAGACCACACCATTGATCGGCTCCCTGACGGAGATCCGGAGGCTCAGGGGCGGGTATTGCACTCCTCATGGTGCGCGATCCATGGGGAGGAGTACTGCGCAGCCGTCCTACGCGGTGAGAAAAAACGTGACGATGTCGGTCACTTGAAGCAGGCGGCCGCTTCAGCGCGAATGCGTGAGGCAATCTGGTCGAAGGCGCAGCAGGAACGCGAGGCGCTCCGAGCGCGACGTGCCGGATTCATGTCGTGAGGCCGCAGCAAGGCCCCCCAGCTGGTGGTGAGGCTGAGCAAGGTACCTCTGCCCCGAGTACCCTCCAACCGGAGCACGCGTGGAAGGCGCTAAGCCTGGTCAACGATTGGGTGAAACACGCCGAGACTAAGAGCGTGGCGACTCTAGCCGCTGCTGGAGTCGCCGGCGGGGTCGCCTACAACCTGCTCAAAGACCAGAGAAACCCCGGAATCATCCTTGACCTCGTTGCGGTCGTTGGCTGCCTGGCTATCTTCCTTGCCGGACTGTTTGCCATGGCAGCCCTTGCGCCCCAGCTGAAACCTCCTCTGAGTGGTGAGCTGCGCGCGAAATTGCGCGGCTTGTACGCGGGGCGACATACGCCTCCTAGCGAAGAGGAGACCGAGTCCCTGCAGTCTGAGGCTGAGCGCAGCCCCACCAACCTGCTGTTCTACGGCGATGTCAAGCGTCTATACGAGCACGATGCACCAACGTACGCGCAGGTGTTGGCCGCGCTCACGGGCAACGACCGAGAGATCACTGATCACATCGCTCGTCAGGTTCACGCGAACTCTCTCGTCGCGAATAGGAAGTACCTATGGGCTAACCATGCAATCCGATCTCTGCGTGTAGGTCTAGTCTGCTTGGTCTTGATTGCATTGATCATCGCCACCCGTTAGCCGGACAAGGGTGCGGTCCGGGCGCCGGACGGGCTGGACGACAGGTCCGCGCCGGGCGTGCGAAGCACCACACGACGCGAGCGCGCAATACAAGGAGAAGCCCACCGGTAGCTAGCCGCTGCCTATCGTTGAACGGCGCTGAGCGAGACGGAAACTGAGACGGCCTGGCGCGGGGCCAGGCCGTCACCATCTGGTGCAACCTTCTGATCCGTAGCTCTAGCCAGTTCGGTCAGTGACGGTCATTCCGGTCGCTCCAAGGATTCTGAGGGGCGCCAACGGGCGGGGGCAGTCGATGGGGTTGCGGTACCGCGCTGCTGTACGGCTTGCTTCGCTGCCAGATTCCGGGCGTGAGCTTCGCGGCGTAGTCGGCGTTCGTAGTCGGCGATCTGACGGGCCACGGGGACGCTGGTGGCTGTACGGATCAACCGCTCGTTTTCACGATCCACCAGGAATGGACCGTTGCCTCCCAACCGCGGGCGCTGTCCGCTCTGACCGTCCCGGGCCGCGCCCCAGTAGAAGATCCATCCGAACGACAAGGCCTCCACCCGCAGGATCTGAAGGTCGTACTCGACGCAGCCCCGTTCGTCGTCGATCTTGGCAAGCACCAGTCGGCGCGCGTCCTCTTCGGTCAGCATCATCTGATGATGGCATCGCGTCTCCACGCGCTGGCACGTTCCTGCATACCCGCTTTAGGAGGGCGGACGTGGATGGCGGTGGAGTTCCCCAGGCCGTTCCGGCTGTAGCGGCAGCCCAGGAGAGCGGCGCATCTCGACTGTGGCGGGCCGTCGTTGACCGTGGTTGACCGCACGATGTGGCACGGCTGTGGCACGCGACCGCTTCGTCCCGAAGCAACTCCCGTGGACGCCCAGACCTGGGGCGACTATGCCTCTCACCTGCTGCGATGGTCCACAACTGTGCACGGTTGTCCGCGGCGGTACGTCCGCGTTGTCACGCGGTTGAACAGGCGTCTACGTCATGCTCCGTCCCAACGGTCACGGCACGGTCGTGACCGTTGGATCTAGAAGTCGAGTTCTGGACGGTTGGAATCGAGAAGGTCGGGGTCCTGGCGGCTCAGCGCGTCTTCGAAGGCACCCCAACCCTCGTTGCGGATGAAGGCGGTCTCCGATGCAGTGATAGGGATCAGCCAGACGATGGCGACAGCACTGCCGTTCTCCACGGTGACCGAGAAGAAATCGGCGTCGAAGTAGACAGGCAAGGCTGCGTAGAGGGCTGTCATGGTTCCGCCGGGCAGTGGTGCGGGAAGTGGGACAACGTCACCGCGCAATATTGCCTCGCCACTCGCCACCAACTGCCCAGCGACGTATTCCAGTACGTCGGGGAAGTGCCCGTACCCCTCTGTACGGTTGGCGTACTCGCAGGTCAGCAGTTCCAGGTGGAAGTGGCGGTCTGTAGTCGGTTGCCACAACGGCGTACGAGAAAGGCCGATCGTGGCGAACGCTTGTACACCCGAGAGCTTGCCGTCGCGGAAGTGTGCCACCTGAGGAGTACCTGACGCAGCGCCTGCGGGCGCCGACCAAGCCCCGAGCATGCGCCCGAGTCGGCTCTCAAGGTGGTCTATGAGCTCCGGCACTGGGCACCCCTATCTGACGTTCTTACGCTCGGCCGTAAAGGACGGCCCCTGGACAGTAACGACCGAGACGGGACGTGAGCGAGTCAGGTGTCCCCGAAGCAAGGTGCCGGGCTGGCCGGGAACACTACCGACGCAGTCTTGAACGTTTGGCCTCATCCTTATCAGGTCGATTGCAGGCGGTTGTCGACCTCGATCAACCGGCCGGGCACCTCGGCCAACGGTCTGCCGAAGTACGGCGCTGACCGCCGCTGTCCGGGCCTGTTGGTGTCAGACGTTGGTGTCAGTCGCCGCACGCGATCTTGACAAGGATTGCCTTCTACGGACCACAGCCAGACAGCGGCTGTCTTCTGATTCCGAGCTCCATCGGGAAGGTCGGGCAAGTTGGGCCTAGTTTTGATCGCTCGGCGGGGTCCTGCGGGAGAGGATGCCCGTGCCGTAGTGCGGAGCGATGTCCGGGTGCTCCTCCGGTCGCGGCGCACGTACCTGTGGCGAGAAACGCCCGTTGCACGAGCCAGTAGCTTCGAAGTTGCGCCGTGCCTCAGTCAGGCTGAGCCGGCCGTTCGGGCCGCCTCGGCACTCGTCTGCATCGTGGTCATCCTGACCGTCGTCCTCCCAGAAGCAGACTGGACAGATCTCGTACATTGCACGCTCAGCGAGAGTGACGAAGCCGCAGCAAGGGCAGCGATACGGACCGTTCTCAGCTCGGCCTATGACATCCGCGAACACCATGAATGCATTGTGCTGTGCGATCGCGCTGCCCTGTGGCCAGGGCAGGCGTCCTCGGCTTGTCAGCCCGACGAAACGTGCTCCATGCGCACCCCTTGACCCACCATTCGCCCCAGCTCCCATCCCGTCCGCCGTCGACCCACACACCGTGGAGCGGGCGTGGTTCATGGCGTCCAGGTGGAGCGCCCTGCTGGACGAACGACCTGGACGCCATGGGCCGCGTCTGCTCGGCTCTGCCTGGGGCGACGGTGGACGGGATGGGAGCCCACCACGCTCACCACGATGTGCCCGCGGCCGGGAACGGCGCCCCCTCCCACCCGGTGCCGGCCGATCCCCCGCCGGAGGCATGGTCCGTGACCTTGAGCCGCGTACGTCGGGTACTCGACTCATGACCTCCGGGCCTATCCACAGTGGGCGGGCGTCGGCGCAGCCGGGGCGGAGCGGGCCGAAGGCAGGAGCGGCGCACCGAGCGGAGCCGGGAGCCCGCCCGGCGGAGCGGAGCGGAGCCGGGTGCTTGATGATGGAGAGAAAGTCTTATCCCGCTGGGATGAGGTGCTTGCCGTCGTGGCTGCGTACGTGGGGGCCGTTGCCGTCCAGGGCGTCTAGGAGTCTCACCGCGAAAGCCTCCGACATGCGCTCGCTGACCTCGTCAGGTGTGAGCCATGAGACCGCCAGGGACTCGCTTGAAGTGCGTTCGGTGCCGCCCGAGGGCTTGCAGCGGAAGACCAGGGCCACGATGCCGCGGGTCATGTTCTTGTAGACGCCGGTGAGTTCGTCGACCTCGACGTGGATGCCGGTCTCCTCCAGGACCTCGCGGGCGACGCCGGCCTCGGGGGTCTCGTCGAGTTCGAGGATGCCGCCCGGGAGCTCCCAGGTGCCGTTGTCGGCTCGGCGGATGGCCAGGAGGCGGCCGTCCTCGCGCACCACTACTCCGGCCACGGACACGGAGTGCAGGGGGGACGGTGTGGCTTCCTGTGATTGACTCATGTAAAGGAGCATAGGAGGCAGGGAAGGACTATGGGAACTGCGGCGGGAGGGGTCGGTTCCGGGCCTCGGTACGTACAGATCGCGGACGAGATCGTGCGGCAGATCCGGGCGGGGGATCTGAAGCCCGGTGACATGGTGCCCAGCGAATCGGAGCTGGTGGAGCGCTACGGCGTCGCCGGCGGGACGATTCGTAAGGCCATGGTCGAGGTGCGGGCGAGTGGGCTGGTCGAGACCCGGCACGGCAAGGGTTCGATCGTGAAGGACCGGCCTCCGGTGCGGCATCGTTCCTCTGATCGCTTCCGGCGTTCGCTGCGGCGGGGAGGGCAGGCGGCCTACCTCGCGGAGTCCGCGCAGTCCGGGGCCACGGCCAAGGTCAGCGTCCTGTACATCGGGCCCCTGGAGGCGCCGGAGGATGCCGCCGAACGGCTGGGCGTCCCCGTCGGCACACAGGTGCTGGCCCGTCGGCGTCTCTACTTCCGCAACGGCACGCCGGTCGAGACCGCCACGTCCTACCTGCCTTGGGACGTCGTGAAGGACATCCCCGAGCTGTTCGCCGAGAATCCCGGCGGCGGTGGCATCTATGCCCGACTCGAAGACCACGGGCATGAGTTCGCCGAGTTCGTCGAGACGGTACAGGCGCGGCCGGCCTCCAAGGCGGAGGCTTCGGAGCTGGCGCTGAGCCCGGGTGCGCCGGTGGTTCACCTGATCCGGGAGGCTCGTACGACCGCGGGTCTCGTGGTCGAGGTGTGCGACACCCTCATGGCCGCTGACCAGTTCGTTTTCGAGTACCGGATCCCCGCCGAGGACTGACGCCCACTCAGCATCCCGCAACCCGCCGCGAGTTCCTCTTCGTGGCGGGTTGACTCATGTATAGGAGTGAGGCACTCTTCTTCATGTCACTCCTATACATGAGTGACGGAGTTAGGCATCTATAGAGGAGTGAGTTCTGTGCGTCAGATTCCCGTCGACACCTCCGGTGCGGTCGTGATGGTCGCCAAGTCCCCGCAGGTCAAGGTGCGTGACCGCCGTACCGGTGAGATCGCCACCGACACGGAGACCGGGGGCGAGGCTGATGACCGTGGACGTGATGTTCGCGGCGAACGAGGAGGTGGAGATCCTGTCCATCACCGTGCCGGAGCCGGGCATCTCCGGTGAGCTGGCCATGGGCACGCCGGTCGCGCTCACGGGCCTGATCGCCCGGCCCTGGGAGAACGACTTCAACGGCCAGAGGCGTCACGGGATCGCGTTCCGCGCGGTCGCGGTCACCTCGCTCGTCGGTGCTGCCGCAGGGTCCAAGGCGGCCTGATCGTGGCCGACTTCGTGGTCGTTCTGGTGCTGGTCGTCGCTGCCGTGGGTCTCCTGCGGTGGCGGCGCCCCGCCTGGTACTGGTTGACCTTCGGGGTCACGCTGGCCGTGTTACGGGTCCTGGTCCGCTACGGCTCGGTCATGGACGCGTGCGGGTTGACCGTCCCGCCCTCGCGGTGGCGGCTCGCCCTGGCCCGTGCCGCCAACCGGCCGATGCCGGAGCCGCGTCCGCCGCGCATCCTGCGGCTGCGGCCGACCCGTACAGGCCTGGTCCTGAGACTCAAGCTCCGCCCCGGGCAGGACGCGTTCGATGTCGCCGCCGCCTCGGACCGGCTCCGGCACTCGTTCTCGATGTACGGCGTGACCTCGCGTGAGCTGCGATCCGGTGTCGTAGAGGTGCGGATGACCGGCTACGACGTGCTCAAGCGGGTGCAAATGCCGGCCGAGACCGACCACCGGCCGATGCGGGTACCGGTCGCCCTGCGGGAGGACGGGGCGGTGCACTACCGCGACTACCGGGCCGTACCCCACGCCCTCACCCTCGGCGCCACGGAGTCCGGCAAGTCCGTGTACCAACGCAACCTGGTCGCGGGACTCGCCCCGATGGACGTCGCCCTCGTCGGTATCGACTGCAAGCAGGGGGTCGAGCTGTTTCCGCTGGCCCGACGGTTCTCCGCGTTGGCCGACGATCCCGACACCGCCGCGGAAGTACTCGAAGCGCTCGTTGTCAGGATGGGACACGTCTATCAGCTCATCCGATCCCAGCAGCGGATCACCTCCGACGTGCCGGACGCGGAGATCGCCGCCGACATCTGGGACCTGCCCGACGACTTGCGTCCGGTCCCGGTCGTGGTCCTGGTCGACGAGGTCGCCGAACTCGCCTTGTACGCAAGCAAGGAGGAGGAGAAGCGCCGGGACCGCATCATCACGGCCTTGGTCCGTCTCGCCCAGCTCGGCCGCGCGGCCGGCATCTACCTGGAGATCTGCGGGCAGCGTTTCGGCTCCGAACTCGGCAAGGGCATCACGATGCTTCGCGCCCAGCTCACCGGCCGTACCGCCCATCGCGTGAACGACGAGACCTCGGCCAACATGGCCTTCGGAGATATCTCTCCGGACGCCGTCCTCGCCGCGATCCAGATCCCGGCAGAGACGCGGGGCATCGCCATCGCGGGCGACTCCTCCGGCGGGTGGCACCGCATCCGCGCCCCGCACACCTCGCTCCGCCAGGCCGTGAACATCTGCAACCGGCACGCGGACCGGACCCCGGACCTGCCCGAGCTGGCCCAGTTCCGGCCCGCTCTCCCCAGCACCGCGGCCGAGCCCGTGCCGCTGGTCAAGGCGTCCTCGGTCACCGTCTGATCCCCACCCCACCCCCACGGTCGGCGCGACCGCCTTCGCGCCAAGTCCCTACCCCCGCCATGCCCAAAGAAGGGAGACCCGCCATGTGCCCGAACTGCGAGGACTTCGCCCGGACCGTGCTTCTGCTCGGCCAACTCGCCCTGTACGCCGACATGGCCGGCGCCGACCTCGACTTCGTGGACGCCGTCAGCCCGTCCCTCGCCGTCTCGCTGCCCGAGCCGCCGCCCGGCGTGTTCCCGGACGACTACGACTCCGACGACGGCCCCGCCTATCCGGGCGACGTCTGATGGGCGCCCGTCACGGCCTCCGGGTCGACGCGGTCCTGATTCAAGCCGTGATCGCCGGTGCCCTGTCCTTCGCCCACCTGCACGACCTGGCCGCCGCTGCCGGACAGAACGGCTGGAAGGCATGGGCCTACCCAATCAGTGTCGACCTGCTGCTTGTCGCCGCCTGGCGGAGGTTGCGCAGTGAGGGACCGTCCCGGCTGGCCTGGTGCTGGTTCGTCGTAGCGCTGTTCGCCTCCCTCGGGGCCAACATCGCCACCGCCGGATTCCTCGACCTGGCCGACCCGCCCGCCCTGCTCCGCCTCGGCATCGCCGGATGGCCTGCCCTCGCCTTCCTCGGCGGCACGCTCCTCGCCCACTCGGCGGCCCCGGAGCCGCAGATGGCACCGTCGGCCCCGGTCGCCGCACCGCAGGACACCGAGCACTCGGACGAACAACTGTTGCCGGACACCGAACGCGCATCGGTCGCGGAAACCCTGCCCGAGCCTGCTCCGGTCCCTGTCCCCGCCGGGGAGGTCGCCACTTCTCCGAGCCCTGTCCCGACTCTCGTCCCGGCCTCTGCTCCGCCGATCCCGGCCGTCCTGGTCGACCACGCCCGCAAGGTCGCCGACGAGTACCGCGCTCGTACCGGCTCCTCGATCGACTCCGACACCCTCCGCTCCCGCCTCGGCGTCCCGCCCCACCTCGCCGACGCCATCGCCGCCCACCTCAACTGACCGCGAGGGAGAACAGAGATGACCTCCGACCCGGCTGGCCTGACCGCGGCCGACTGCCTCGACGCGGCACGGGACATGGCGGCGGCCGGACGTCCCTTCCTCGCCCACCTGCTCGCCGAGGAAGCCGCCCGACGCGTCGACGACCCGGTCACCGCCCGGAACATCCGCTCCCGGTACCCCGACCCCACCACCGGAAGGGACTGACCCGACATGTCTGCTCGCGACAACTTCCACTCCCTGATGCGGATCGGCCCCGTGCAGATCGGTACCCACCGTGACCGCAACGGTCGCACCACACACGCCGCCGTCTGCACTGCCGACCGCTGTGGCTGGTCCGCCGACTACTCCAGCCAGACCGCCGCCCAGCTCGCCGCCCGCACCCACCGCTGCACCGTCCGCTGAGGAGACACCCCGTGCAGGTCCCGCTCTGGCTCGCCCTGGTCGCCGTCGGCTACCTCGGCGTCAAGCTCATCCGCCCGCCCTGGTGGCTCATCGCCGTCCTCCTGCTCGGCGGCTACCTCCTCGCCGACAGCGTCCTCGCCCCCGCCATCGACACCGCCGTCAAGTAGCGCACTGCGAAGGAGAACTGCCCATGCTCCGGCCCAAGTGCCCGACCATGCCCCAGCCCACAGGCCTGACCACCCCGCCCGCTGTCATCCAGCCGACCACCATCGCCCCGGGCGCCCCGGTCCCGCAGCCGATCCCCGTCGCCCCCGCGTCGTCCCGCCCGGTCGTCCAACTCACCCCCGGTACCGCGCTCGCGCTCGTGGGCGGTGGAACGGCCGTGGTCCTGGTCGTCGGCGCCGTCCTGGTCTCGCTGCTCCTGGCGGTCGCCATCACCGGCGCCTCGGTCGCCGTCTGCGCGGTCGTCCTGCGCTCCCTGCTCGCCTCCGACGCCAAGCGCCGCTGACCGGCCCCCGGGTGGCTTCGATACCGCCAAGCATCCGCCGCCCGGGAGCCGTCCCCGCCGATCGATCTCGCAACCGGAAGGAAGCCCCAGCATGGCCCACCGGGCCTCACCCGCGACACAGAAGGCACCTACGCCCGCCCCGCCGCTCGACCCGATCACCCTCGGAGACGTCCTCCGGGTGGCCTCGGCCTCCGACTACACCCGCTGGGAAGACCAGATCCGCCACACAGGCGGCTGCGCCGACCCGATCCATCTGACCGGCTGGACCCTCGCCAAGGACAAGACCACCGGCGAGACCCTGCACCACTACTCCACCGAGAACGAACCCGGCGGACGCCTGCGTCTCGCCTGCGGCAACCGCCGCGCCTCCCGCTGCCCCTCCTGCGCCTGGACGTACGCGGGCGATACCTACCACCTGATCCGCGCCGGCCTCGCCGGGGACGACCGCCGAGACATCCCCGCCACCGTGCGCGACCACCCCCGGGTCTTCGCCACCCTCACCGCGCCCTCGTTCGGCCCGGTCCATAACCGCCCCGACCACACCGGCGCCTGCCGCTGCGGCACCGCCCACACTCCCGACGCCCCCGAACTGGGCACCGCCCTCGACTCCGGCACCTACGACTACGCGGGCGCCGTCCTCTTCAACAACCACGCCGGACAGCTCTGGCAGCGCTTCACCACCCGACTCCGCCGGGAACTCGCAGCCCGCGCCGGCCTGCCCCGCCGCGAACTCGCCGATCACCTGCGTGTCTCGTACGGCAAGGTGGCCGAGTTCCAGAAGCGCGGCGCACTCCACTTCCACGCCGTCGTACGCCTCGACGGTCCCGAGGGGCCCGGGACACCGCCACCCTCGTGGGCCACGGTCGACCTGCTCACGGACGCGGTACGTGCCGCCGCTGCGCACTCGTACACATCCGTCTCGGTCCCGGCCGCAGGTGACCAACCGACTCGGACCTTCCGATGGGGAAGACAACTCGACGTCCGCCCGGTCAAGGCCTTCGGCGACGGCTCCGACATCACCGAACAGGCGGTCGCCTCGTACGTGGCCAAGTACGCCACCAAGGCCGCGGAGAACACCGGAACCCTGGACCGCCGCATCGGCGAACTCACCGAACTCGACCGCCACCACGTCCCTGACCACACTCGGCGGCTCATCACAGCCTGCCGCGACCTGGACGGCCTCTATCCGGACCGGCGCCTGTGGGCCTGGGCGCACATGCTCGGCTTCCGCGGGCACTTCTCGTCCAAGTCGCGCACGTACTCCACCACCCTCGGCGCCATCCGCCAGGAACGCGCCGACTACCGGGCCGCGCAGGAGGCCTCCGTCCTCGGCCTCGACGACCGCGAGCCGGACACCGTCCTCGTCCTGACCGACTGGCAGTACGCCGGCCACGGCCACACTCCGGGCGAAGCCGCCCTCGCCGCGACCATCGCCCGCGATCTCCAGACCAACCGCGAGACCGCCCGCGACGCCCTATGCGACGAGCTGGCCAAGGAGGGAGTCGCAGCATGACCACTGCCACCGCCGAACTACTGACCGTGCCGGAGGTCATGACCCGGCTCAAGGTCGGTCGCTCCAAGGTCTACGACCTGATCCGGTCGCGCCGCCTCGTCTCGATCAAGATCGACGGGGCCCGTCGAATCCCTGTCGACGCCGTCACGGACTTCGTCCTCGGCCAGATCGAGGAGGCCGCCTGATGGCCCAGCAACGCAAGCGCAACCCGAACGGCGCGGGAACCATCACGAAGCGCAAGGACGGCCGCTTTCAGTGCGCGGTCTACGTACTTCAGCCGGACGGCACCCGGGCCCGTAAGTTCGCCTACGGCAAGACCTGGGCCGAGTGCGACTCGAAGCGCCGCGAGCTGCTCGACAAGGTCGACCAGGGAGTGCCTGTGCCGACCAAGTCGGCCAAGCTCTCCGAGTGGCTGCCGTACTGGCTGGACAACGTCATCAAGCCCCGGCGGAAGCTCAGTACGTACGACAAGTACGAGACGCACGTCCGGCTCGACCTGGTGCCGCTGCTCGGTGCAAAGCGGCTCGAATCTCTCGGCGTCGCCGACGTCCGTCGCTTCCTCGTCCGACTGGAGAAGGACACCACCGCCGCAACTGCCAAGGAATCGCACCGAGTTCTGCGCTCGGCCCTCTCCTCCGCCTGCCGCGAGGAGCTGATCGCGCGCAACGTCGCCAAGCTCGTCGAGCCGCCCCGCACGGACAACCGGGAGCTGAAGCCCTGGACGCTCGACGAGACACTCGATTTCCTCGCCGCCTCCCGCAGAGATCCGCTCTACGCGGCCTTCGTGCTCGCCATCGCCATGGGGCTCAGGCGGGGCGAAATCATCGGCCTCCGGTGGTCGGATCTGGACCTCGACAACAGGGTCCTCTACGTCCGGCAGCAGACGCAGCGCCGTCGCGGTGTCCTCTACGACGACGATCCCAAGAGCCGTCGGCGCCGTGTCGTCCCGTTGCCCGCGCTGTGCATCGCCCCGCTGCGCTGGCACCGGATGCGGCAGTCGGCCGCTCGTGCCAAGGCAGGGGAGCAGTGGCACGAGTCCGGCTCCGGCTACGTCTTCACCACCCGTACCGGTCGCCAGGTCGAGCCGCGGAACGTCTACCGCTCCTTCACCCGTGTCGCCGAGTCCGCCGGCCTTCGCGTGATCCGGCTGCATGACGCCCGGCTCGGCACGCCCACCCTGCTCACGGCGGCCGGAGTCGCGCCCCGCGTCGTGATGGAGATCCTCGGTCACTCTCGGATCAGCATCACGATGGACGTCTACACGCACGTCGTGCAGGACACCCAGCGCGAGGCCATGAGCCACATGGACCGGCTGCTCAGGAGGCGCCCCGGTCGTCAGTGACCGTCCTCGTTGATGTCAAAACGGGATGTCAAAGGCCCCGGACCATGATCGGTCCGGGGCCTTTTCCCTGGTGCCCCCGGCAGGATTCGAACCTGCGACACCCGCTTTAGGAGAGCGGTGCTCTATCCCCTGAGCTACGAAGGCGGGGATCTGTCGGAAAACGTGTCTGAAAGTCTGCCGGGACCGGCGGACCGCTCAGGCTTGCTTGGCGACAGGTCGTGGTGGCAGCCCGTGAGGGCATAGCCACCGCGGTCAGTGTAGCGGGTGGTGCCTGATCCGAGGGCGGAGAGATGTGCGCACCGGCTCAGGCGGCGGGCGCGTGGGTGATCTTGGCTCGGGCGACGGAGTTGCTCAGCCAGGCGTGGCCGATGTAGATCAGCAGGGCCGCGTCGGCCCCGTAGGCGGGGACCCTCTTGTGGGGGGTAGCTCTGGGCGAAGCGGGAGCGCTGGGACTCGCTGTCCTGGCGGAAGCCCTTGAGGCGGCGGCCTGCGTGGGTGTCCGGCGGTAGCTGCCGCAGGTCCTCGATGTGGTTGAAGCGCTGCCGCTTGGGCGGGGGCGCTCTCCCGGTTCTCCGGGGTTTCGTCGACTCGGATGCGCAGGGTGTGGTTCTTCGCCTGGCAGGGGATGGCCGGCCGGTGGTGGGAGCGGGTCCGCTTCGATTCGCAGCGGTCGAGTTCCTGCGGCAGGGGCGGCGCGGTGCGGGCGGATCTACCCGGTCGTTTCGTCGACGGTCTCGCGGTTCCTCTGTGGGGAGGGCGGGCAGGCGGCGGTGGCCTCGGCGTGACTGAGCTGGTGGCGTTCGGGATGGCTCCGGCTGATCCGAGTGCGCGTCTCGCTCGGCATCGCGTGGTCGAGAGCTGGCTGGATCCACAGGTCCCGGTTGTCGGCGGCGGTTGAATCCTGACCCGGTTTGGGCGGTTGAGTTCTGACCCACCGGGTCTGGTTGCCGGTGTTCAGTCGGTGTCGTGTGTGGCGGTGGGGACGCGTCCGAGTTGGCGTCCGCGCATGCGGTAGGAGTCGCCTTTGAGGGAGTGGACCTCGGCGTGGTGGACGAGGCGGTCGATCATGGCGGCGGCCACGGTTTCGTCGCCGAAGACCTCGCCCCAGCGTCCGAAGGGTTTGTTGCTCGTGACGATCACGCTCGCTCTCTCGTATCTGTTCGAGATCAGATGGAAGAACAGGTTCGCGGCCTCGGATTCGAAGGGGATGTAGCCGACCTCGTCCACAACGATCAGCGGATAGCGGGACAGTTTGGTGAGCTCGGCCTGGAGGTGTCCGGTGTGGTGGGCGGCGGCCAGGCGGTCGACCCACTCGGCGGCGGTGGCGAACGCGACCCGGTGGCCGGCCTGACAGGCGCGGACCGCGAGCCCGATCGCCAGGTGCGTCTTCCCGGTCCCGGGGGGCCCCAGGAAAACGGCGTTCTCCTTCGCGGCGATGAAGTCCAACGTGCCCAGATGTGCGAGCTGTTGGCGAGTCAGGCCGCGCAGATGGGTGACGTCGAGCTCCTCGACCGTCTTGATCGCTGGGAAGCGGGCGGAGCGGATGCGGGCCTCGCCGCCGTGAGACTCGCGGGCGGAGACCTCCCGCTGGAGGCAGGCGACGAGGAACTCAGTGTGCGTCCAGGTCTCCTTCAAGGCGCGTTCGGCCAGCCGCTCGGCGGCGTCCAGCAGAGCCGGGGCCTTCATCGCCCGGGCCAAGAAGGACAGGTCGGCGGCGGTCTGGCGGCCTGTCTGAGGTTTGTCCGGGGCGGTGGTCTTGGCAGCGGCAGGCATCAGGAGACCTCCAGCTCGTCATCTCCGCCGCCGCCCTCGATGAGAGTGAACATGCGGTCATAGGAGTCGAGTTGGCGTTGTTCGACGTCGACAAGGTCGGCCGCGGCGGGGGTGTTCTGCCGACGGGACAGGGCCTGGGACGCTTGGTGGTGGCGGTAGTCGCCGCGCAGAAGGGCGGCGGCGCGGGCATGGACGGGATCGGTGATGGTCTGCTGCTTGGCCCAGCACCGCGGGTGGCGGGCGACTTCCGTCCCGCCGGGGGTGAGGATCACGACGATCTCGTCGGTGTCGGTGCGGACCTGGACTTTCTTGCCGATGGCCAGGGGGTGCACGGAGTAGTCGCAGGTGTCGACGCGGATGTAGTGGTCACGGCCGATGCGGGTCGAAAAACGCCACCAGCGCGGCGGATCGACCGGCGGCAAAGAGAGCATCTGGGCCCGGTCGGCCTCCCACCGGTCGACCGGACGGGCGCCCAGGGTGCGGTGCTGGCGCCGGTTGGCGACGGTCAGCCAGGCGGTCAGCTGGGTGTTGAAGTCATCGGGCCAGTGAAGGTGCGGCCCGGAAGGAAGCTGGTCTCCAGATAGCCATTCGCCCTCTCCACCAGCCCTTTCGCTTCGGGATCGCGGGGTCGGCAGAGATAGATCCGGGTGGCGAGCAGGCCCGCGAACGCGGCGAAGTCGCCGGTCACCTTGCCGCGGCCGATGCCGGCCTCGTTGTCCCAGACCAGCATCCGCGGAACCGCGTTCCAGCCGGTCAGAAGCTTCCAGTGCCCGTCGATCAGGTCGCCGATCCGGCGTTCGTCGCTCCACCGCCACAGCCAGTGGTCGACGAGGAGCTGCGGCGGGCGGTGATCGAGGTGATCCACACGGTCGCGAAGCCCTTGGCCCTCGCCTCGGAGACGCCCCCGTACGGGGTTCCGGCGACCGGCCTGGTCCCCGCGCTGGAGCGGGTCGTCACCGAGGCGTGCGCCGACCTCGGCTACCGGCTGTTCCTGCGCGCGGTGAAGACCTACTTCGTGTCGGTGCCGGCCGACGGGGACGCCTACGGCAAGTGCGTCGCCCTCGGTGAGCGCTTCGGCTACCCGTACTGGGTCGTGCGCGAGGGGCTCAACGACCGGACCGACTGACGCCCAGGCGCGGGGGCGGGCGGACAGACACCACCCGCCCCCGCGTCACACCCCCGGGCCGGGGCCTTGCTCGTCATCCAGGCCGGGGCCCCGTGAGCGCTGGGCGGGTCAGGTGGAGCATGCGGGTCAGCCACTGGTCCCCTGTTTCGGGGAGGGAGTGGAGGGCGAGACGGGGGCCGGAAGGGTGTTGCGGGTGGGGGAGCGGCGGGGTGCTGAGGGAAGGGCTGGGGGGAGGGGAGTCGGTGGGGAGGCGGGGCAGGGTCGTGGTGCCGGTGATCATCGACAGCATCAGGACGGCGGCCGCGCGGACATCGACGTCGGGGAGCAGGGAGCCGTCACTCCGTGCCCGGCTCAGGGTTCTGTGCAGCGCGCCGAGCCAGTTGAGGCGACAGTGGAGTGACGGGTCGTCGGGGGTCCTGATCTCCTGGCCCAGGCGCGCGCCCGCGCGGACGATCACGTCGGTCTCCAGGAGGCCTACGAGGGTGTGGGCCATGGCGGTGGCGATCTCGAAGGCCGGAGTCTCGCGCCGCGTCAGCCTCACGAGTGCGGCGGCCGACGTGGCGCAGGCCTCCGCCTGGACGGCATGGGCGAGATCGGACTTGGCCGCGAAGTGGAAGAACAGGGCGCCCTTGGTGACCTGCGCGCGTTCACTGATCGAGGACAGGGTGGCGCGTTCGTAACCGGCCTGGTCGAACACGGTCGAGGCGGCCCGGATCAGGTTGCGCCTGGTTCGCTCGGACCTCTCCTGCTTCACCACGACGCGACCACCCGGACGCTCCTTGTCGTTCGGCTGCTGTTTGCCCTGCCGCAAGCGACGCTAGGAACCTGCTTTTGGATCTGTCAACGGGGCCGGGTCGCGCAGATCATCTTCACGCCATGGTGGTAATTACCCTATGGGTAGCGCCAGTCAGAGGGGTGAAGGTGATCGTGGAGGGGCAGGAGTAGGAGTTGGGGTAGGGGCAGGACGGAGTGGGGGCTTGGGGGGCTTGAGAGCTCGGTGGCTCTGGTGCTCCTCTCAGCTCAACTGCACCCGGCCGAAGCGGTCCGCGATGTGCAGGTCCGCCTCGATGCGGGTCGCTGTCGCGTGGAGTTCGGGCAGTACGTCGCTGACGCACGCCTCGGTGGTACGGCGACTGCTGTGCATGGCGACGTTCACCGCGGCCACGGCCCGTCCGCCGCGGTCGCGCACCGGAACGGCGATGGACCGCAGGCCCTGCTCCAACTCCTCCTCGACCATGGCGTATCCGGCCTTTCGCACCCGGTCCAGTTCGGCCCTGAACCGCTCCGGGTCCGTGATGGTCAACGGGGTCAACGGGACCAACGAGGTCGATGAGGTCGATGGTGTCGACGGGCGCAACCGGTTCGGCTCACCGTCGTCCCGTACCTCCGGCGCGCTGGTCTCCGGAAGATCGGCCAGGATCACTCGGCCCAGAGAGGTGGCGTACGCGGGCAGCCGGGTGCCGACAGTGACGTTGACGCTCATGATGCGGCGGGTGGAGACGCGCGCGGTGTACTGGATCTCGTCGCCGGTCAGCACCGCGAGCGACACCGAGTCGTGCAGCCGCTGGGAGAGTTCGGTCAGATGCGGGGCCGCGATCTCCGGGAGCGAGGTCCGTGAGAGTGGCGGGAAGCCGAGCCCCAGGACGCGCGGGGTGAGCCGGAAGACGCGGTCGTGCGTGGTGACGTATCCGAGGTGTTCCAGCGTGATGAGGGCGCGGCGAGCGGTCGCGCGGGCGAGTCCGGTCGCCTGGGCGACCGCGGTGAGGGTCAGTTCGGCGCGGCCCTCGCCGAAGGCGGTGATCACGGTCAGCCCCCGGGCCAGCGACTCGACGAACTCCCGCCCCAGTTCCTGCTTGGAGGCGCCGGTCCAGTCGGCGAGCCCTGAGGGGGTGCCGATGTTCCCCGCCGTCCCCGTGCCGGTGCCGACCCGCCCGTCGCTCTCCGCGAAGGGCTCCTTTCGCTCCGGTGTCGGCTCCTGGTCCAGGGCCAACGCCCGTTCCATGTCGGCCACAGCAGTCCGCAGACGCGGCAGCAGCGTGTCCCGCAGGTCGTCGGCGCTGTGCCGGCTCGTGTGGCTCACCACGTTCACCACGCAGGCGATCCGCCCCGCCTGCCGTACGGGCATCGAGACGGCTACCAGGCCCGGTTCGATCAGCTGGTCGTCCAACGCCCAGCCCGCCCTGCCCGCTTCGGCCGCTCGCTGTTCGAAGTCGTCGCCGACGGTGGGGAGTTGGCCGACCGGGATTGCCGTGGCGTCCGCCCCACCCTCGTACGGTCTGCTCCGGGCCGGTACGGCGGGGAAGCCGCGGTCCTCCGGGTCGGCCGCGCGACGCTCCCGCCAGTGTGTCCACTCCTGCTCGCTCCACTCGGAGGCGAACAGGGGCCCCGGCGCGGTGCGTTCGGCGGGGAGCAGGTCGCCGATGCGGAAGCTCAGGGACATCGCGCGGCGCCGGGTCGCCTGATGGATGAAGCGGACGCCGTCCCGGTCGCCGACGACGAGGGACACCGACTCGTCGAGTTCGTCGGCCAGCGCGTCGGCGCGCGCGTCCAGGACGCGGGGAAGCCGGAGTGCGGCGAGATAGGCGTTGCCGAGTTCCATCAGACGGGGGGCCAGTACGGCGTCCCGGCCGTCGAGGCGTACGTATCCCATGCGGGCGAGGGTCGCCGTGATCCGGTCGACCGTGGACCGCGCGAGCCCGGCGGCCCGTTCGAGGCCGCTCAGACTGGACACCCCGTCCGCTTCGGTCAGCCGCCGCAGTACGGCGATCCCGCGGATGAGGGGCATGACCGCCTCGTCGGGCACCTCGGCCCCGGCAACTACGGGTCCGGCCGTCGTGGAGCCGGCGGTCGTGAGTCGGGGCGTCGTGGGTCCGGCGGCGCCCGCCCCGGACCCGTCGCCCGCCCCGGCGCCGGGGGCTGGTGCCCCGGTGCCCGATCCCGTGGCCGGCCCGCCATTCGACGGCGTGACGTTCGGGGGCGTGACGTTCGACGGCGTAGGACTCGACGGCTTGGGGCTCGATGGCATGGGCTCTCCGATGCGGCTCTCAGAAGAGTCACCGTTCGGCGGATCTCAGAAGAGCCACCGTGTGGCGGATCTCAGAAGAGCCACGGTAGTGCTTGCCCGGCCGTCGAAGCAGGTCGGCCGCTTCCTGGCGCGGGCGTAGGCCTGTCGCGCGCCCCCTCTCCGCGTGCGCCCTTCGCCCTTCGCCGTCCGCCGACCAGCCCGTCCGGCTTGTCATTCGGCTGTGTCCGTCGCGGCTGTCCGTCCGTCGCCAGGCGGCTCGGCCGGTCGCCCGGCGGCCGGTCCCGCGGTCAGCGGCGCGTCACGTACACCCGGTACTTCCCCCCGGAGTCCGCCGACGCGACCTGGACGGTGAGCCCGGCCTTCGCGTCCTTGAAGGTCTCACCGGGGGAGTACGGCGCGTCGGAGAGTTCGGCCTGGACGTTGGGAGAACGGGTGCAGCCTCCGCTGTCGCGGTGGGAGTCGAACACCGTGACGGGCCCGTTTCCGGTGTCCACGTCCGCGTCGACCTTGTAGACGAGGATGCCGGGATGGCAGACCGCGGAGTCGTTGCCCGCGTGGGTGCGCAGCTCCAGGACGTATCCGCTCTGTGCGCTGGTGGGTATGACGACCAGCTTGGGGCCGCCGCGCACGGCCAGCGGGGTCAGCGTGTACTCGCTGGTGCCGTGCGCCGCCGCACAGCTGACCTGGGAGGTGTCGAGCCAGCCGAGCTTCCACTTGTGCCAGCCGAGGAGGTCGTTGTCGGCCCCCCAGTCCTCGCTCATGATGTCCCAGTGCCCGACCGCGCCGCCGCCGTCCTGGGTGTAGAGGTCGGGCAGGCCGAAGGTGTGGCCGTTCTCGTGCGGCAGTACGCGGTAGCCCGTGTCGGCGTAGGAGCCCGAGCCGTCGTCCTGGCGGCTGTAGACGAAGGACGCGTTGGCGACAGGGACGCCGTCGGCGACCGGTGCCTCGGTGTTGCCGGCGAAGGTCACGGACAGCACGGTGTCCAGCGCGGAGGGCCCGGCATTCGGTGTGACCAGCACGTTCAGGATGTCGTACGAGCGGAAGTCGACCTCGGGATCGGCCGCGGCCACGATGTCCTGGACCAGTTCGCGGTACCCGGGGTCGAAGGGCGCGCCCCGTTCTATGCCGTACTCCTTGAAGGGCTTCGGCATCCGCAGCCAGTGCCGGACGGGGGCCTCGGGGCGGTAGTCGAGGCGGCCGTAGGAGGCGGTGCGGAACCATTCCTGCGTCTTCGGGAAGAACTCGCTGTACCGGTCGAGCGCGCTGCCCTTTCCGGGCGCGTCGGAGAAGTCGACCATCAGGGTCAGGGCCCGGAGGGTGCCGGTGGAGCGGGCGTATCCGGGCGCGGTCGGAATGCCTTCCCCCATCTGGACGCCGGACGGGCCGTTGATCATGCAGGGGCCGAGCGCCCTGGAGCGGGCCAGCGCGGTGGAGCCCGCCGTGGCTGAGCCGACCGTCAGGTGTCCGGTACCGGCGGAGGTGCTGACCGCCAGCGTCAGAACGGTCACCGTGACGAGCGCGGCCACACGGCGCGGGCGTATCCGGCGGCTGGACGGCTGCATGCGGTGGCCCTTCGCTCCACGGCAGCCACCGGTCTCCGACTGCACCCTTTCGATCACCCTGAGTCGCCGACGCGCCGGGCGCGCGCTGGGTGGGCCCGATCGGGTTTATCTCCGGAAGGACCTGAAACGGCCTCCGCCCGGGAGGGCGCGGCGCCGTCGCGAGGGCTCCGGGAGGCCGGACGGAAGGCTGGGGGAGGCGGGACGGGCGGCTGGGGGGCGCGGGACGGAAGGCCGGACGGACAGCCGGGGGGCGCGGGACGGAAGGCGGACGGACGGCCGGGGGGAGAGGTGGGGGACGCTGGATTACCGCTTTCGGCGGTGGTGTGACACAGGTCACATATTTCTCTCCCTGGCCGGGAAATAACCGGGGATCGTTTCCCCGTTTAGCCATACGTCCGAGCGAAACGGGGAACGAGTCCCCGGATCGCATTCAAGCTCCGAGATGCTTCGAGGAGTACGCCGTGGAGACCGCAACCCCCGTGCAGCGTCGAGTGGCCCGGCCCCGTGCCGACGCCCTGCGCAACCGGGAGCGGATCGTCGCCGCCGCCCGCGAGATGTTCGTCGAGTTCGGTGCCGAGGTGCCGTTCGACGAGATCGCCCGCAGGGCAGGTGTCGGCAACGCCACGCTGTACCGCAACTTCCCCGACCGCGACGCCCTCGCCCGCGAGGTCGTGTGCTCGGTGATGGACCGCACCTCGGAGTGGGTCGAGGAGGCGCTCGCCGTGGGCGGTGACGCCTTCGAGTCGCTGAGCGGCTTCGTGCACTTCGCCGCCGACGAGCGCATCGGCGCCCTGTGCCCGATGCTCTCCGAGAGCTTCGACCAGAACCATCCCGACCTGGTCGCCGCGCGCGACCGGATCACCGACCTGCTGCAGCAGCTGATGGCCCGCGCGCGCGAGGCCGGACAGCTGCGCCCCGACGTCGAGTTGGGCGATGTGATGATCGCCGTCAGTCAGCTCACCAGGCCGCTGCCCGGCACCGCGTGCCAGGGCATCGACCGCTTCGTGCACCGTCATCTGCAGCTGTTCCTGGACGGTATGCGGGCTCCGGCCCGCTCCGAACTGCCCGGAGTGGCCGCCAACCTGGAGGAACTGCGACGAGTGTGACCGACGCGTCAGGCGCGGTGACCGATCGGCCGACGACGGTCGACCCACCGACGGCCGATCGACCGCCTGCCGGCGCCTCGGCCTGCCGATGGACCGACAGCTCGACCGACAGCTGGACCGACAGTTGGAGTGACCGGTCGATCGGCCACCGATGAGCCCGGCGCCGGGCGCCAGTCAGAACTCGTAACCCGAACTCGTACTCAAAACTCGCCACGCATCGCCCGTACAGCTCGTGCGGCTCGTACATCTCGTCCGCGTCGTGCACGTCGTGCGGCTCGTACTCGTCACACGCGCGAGGCGCACTCGTCATCAGGGACGAGCCGCGCCGAGCCGTTCCCGGCCGTCAACGTCGACGAGCCGTCCCCTTTCGCTGAATTTTTCGCTACGAAGTCCCGGAGTGGGTACCCCCATGTCTGAAGCAGGAACCATCAAGGCCGTCCCGGACCCAGCGTCCGACGCGCACAGCAACCGCTGGAAGGCGCTCGTCTTCATCGCGCTGGCCCAGCTGATGGTGGTGCTCGACGCCACCATCGTGAACATCGCGCTGCCGTCCGCCCAGCAGGACCTGGGTATTTCGGACGGCAACCGGCAGTGGGTCGTCACGGCCTATGCCCTCGCCTTCGGCGGTCTGCTCCTCTTCGGCGGCCGTATCGCCGACCTGTGGGGCCGCAAGCGGGCGTTCGTCGTGGGTCTGGTCGGCTTCGCCGCGGCCTCCGCGCTCGGTGGCGCGTCGCAGAGCGGCGGGATGATGTTCGGCGCCCGCGCGCTTCAGGGCGTGTTCGGCGCGCTGCTGGCGCCCGCCGCGCTCTCGCTGCTCGCCGTGATGTTCACCGACGCCAAGGAGCGCGCCAAGGCCTTCGGCATCTACGGTGCGATCGCCGGTGGCGGTGGCGCAGTCGGCTTCATCCTCGGCGGTGTCCTCACCGAGTACATGAACTGGCGCTGGACCTTCTTCGTGAACATCCCGTTCGCGATCATCGCGGCCGCGGGCGCGTACTTCGTCATCCGTGAGCCGAAGGGCGGCCGCAACCGTTCGCCGCTCGACATCCCGGGTGTGGTCCTGTCCACCCTCGGACTGGTCTCCCTGGTCTACGGTTTCACCCGCGCCGCGTCCGACGGCTGGGGCGACTCCGTGACCGTCGGCCTGTTCGTGGCCGCCGCGCTGCTGCTGGCCGCGTTCGTGCTCACCGAGTCCAAGGTCAAGGCCCCGCTGCTGCCCCTGCGTGTCGTCACCGACCGCAACCGCGGTGGCGTCTACCTCTCCCTCGGTCTCGCGATCATCGCGATGTTCGGCACGTTCCTCTTCCTGACCTACTACCTGCAGATCGTGAAGGGCTACTCGCCGATCTCCACCGGCTTCGCCTTCCTGCCGATGGTCGCGGGCATGATCACGGGCTCCACGCAGATCGGTGCCCGTCTGATGACCCGGGTCGCGCCGCGGCTGCTGATGGGCCCCGGCTTCCTGGCCGCCGGGCTCGGCATGCTGCTCCTCACACAGCTGGAGATCGGCTCGTCGTACGCCACCGTGGTGCTGCCGGGGCTGCTGCTCCTCGGCCTCGGCATGGGTACGGCGTTCATGCCGGCCATGTCCCTGGCCACGTACGGCATCGAGCCGCGTGACGCCGGTGTCGCCTCCGCGATGGTCAACACCTCGCAGCAGGTCGGCGGCGCGATCGGAACGGCCCTGCTGAACACGATCGCCGCCTCCGCGACCACCGTCTACATCAAGGACCACATGGCGGGCGCCGGCACCAAGGCCCAGCAGCAGCTCGTCCAGGCGGAGGGCATGGTGCACGGCTACAGCAACGCGATCTGGTTCGCCGTCGGCATCCTCGTGATCGCCGCGGCAATCGCCTTCACCCTCATCAACACCGGCCGTCCGGGCGCCTCGACGGTCGTCGGCTCCGGCACCGGCGAAGGCGCGGAGGACGAGCTGAAGGTACCGGTCATCGCGCACTGACGACACTCGCTCACTCCGGTACTTCGAGCACTTCGAGTACGAACGCGGGGTGGGGACGCCTCGTCCGTACGAGTCACGAGTCCGGGCACTGCCCCGGCTCCCAGCACAGGGAGCCGGGGCAGTCCCTTGTCCGGGGGTCCGGGCTCCCTGCGCGATCACGGTCTGGCGCAGCCCCTCCCTGTGCGATCAGGGCGATCAGGGGCCTTGCGCAGCCGCTCCCTGTGCGAATTGCGAAGAGGGGGTCGGGGTCCAGCGGGGCCTAGCGCAGCCAGGGCAGATCCGCGCCCGCGTCCTTCGGCTGGAGCCCCTCGGCGATGATCCGCATGGCCTCGCCGAAGGCCTTCTGCTGGTCCGGGCCGAGCCGGTCGAACAGGGCCTGGCGTACGGCGGCCACATGGCCCGGCGCCGTGCGCCGCAGGACTTCGTAGCCTTCGTCGGTCAGGACCGCGAACTGCCCCCGCTTGTCGGACGGGCAGTCCTCGCGGCGTACCCAGCCGCTCTTCTCCAGGCGTGCGATGGCGTGCGACAGCCGGGAGCGGGTGATCTTCGCGTTCATGGCCAGTTCGGTCATCCGCAGCCGGCGGCGCGGTGCGTCGGCCAGCTGCACGAGCAGGCCGTAGTAGATGTGCGGCATGCCCGCGTCGCGCTGGAGCTGGCGGTCGAGGTGGTCCTCCAGGAGGGTCGTGGCGTGCATGTACGCGCGCCAGATGCGCTGTTCCTCGTCGGTGAGCCAGCGCGGCTCTTCAGCGGGGGCGGGTGCCGTGTTCATGTACTCCACTGTACGAGCCCCTTCTTGAAACTTAAACAATCCAGTCGTAGTCTCGTCCCACCGGAGAACTTGAGACTTTAAGCAACTGCTTCAACTGCTTCAAAGGTCAAGTACTGCCGCCGTAGGATTGAACTCTCTGGAGGGAGCCGCCATGTCCGCCGCCACCGAGGAGCGCCCCGCGCCGGAGCGCATGCCCGCCCTCTATCTCAGTCATGGTGCCCCGCCGCTCGCCGACGACCCGGTCTGGCCCGGCCAGCTCGCCGCCTGGTCCGCCGGCCTGCCCCGCCCCAAGGCGATTCTCATGGTCTCCGCCCACTGGGAGGAGGCCCCGCTCGCGCTCGGCGCGACCGAGGCGGTCCCCCTCGTGTACGACTTCTGGGGCTTCCCCGAGCACTACTACCAGGTGACGTATGCCGCCCCCGGCGCTCCCCGGCTCGCCGAGTCCGTACGGAAGCTGCTGCGCGCGCCCGGTACGCCGGTGCAGGACATCCCGGACCGCGGACTCGATCACGGCGCGTACGTCCCGCTGGTGGAGATGTTCCCCGAGGCGGACATCCCGGTGCTCCAGATCTCCATGCCGACGCTCGACCCGGTCCGGCTGTTCGAGATCGGCCGGAAGCTGGCACCGCTGCGTGACGAGGGCGTGCTGATCGTCGGCTCCGGCTTCTTCACCCACAATCTCGCGGCCCTGCGGCACACCGGCGGGGGAGTCCCCACCTGGTCGAGCGAGTTCGACGACTGGGGGCACCGCGCGCTGGAGGCCGGTGACGTGGACGCGCTGCTCGACTTCGAGCGCAAGTCCCCGGCCGGCCGTCTCGCCCACCCTCGTACCGAGCACTTCGCCCCGCTCTTCGTGACCATGGGCGCGGCGGACGCTTCCGGAGAACTCGACGCGCAGCACTCCGTGATCGACGGATTCTGGCTGGGGATGGCGAAGCGGTCGGTGCAGTTCGGCTGAGCGCCCGGCGTTCCTGACCAGGGGTGAACCGGACGGCGCCTCACGTGAACGGACCCCTGGGTTGTGGGTTCCGCCGACGGCACCCCTGGAGGGCGGTCCTACCGGGTGAGTTCCCTCTCGTACCAGGCGACGTCCCAGTAGCGGCCGAACTTGCGGCCGACCTCCCGGTAGGTGCCGACGTGCTGGAACCCGAAGCGTTCGTGCAGGCGCACGGACGCTTCGTTGGGCAGTGCGATACCCGCGTAGGCCCGGTGCAGGTCCTCGGTGGCGAGCGCCGCGAACAGGGCTTCGTAGAGGAACGTGCCGACACCCCGGCGCGTGGCGTCCGGGGCGACGTAGACCGTGACCTCGACGGAGGTCGCGTAGGCGGGCTTCACGCGAAAAGCGCTGGACGTGGCGTATCCAAGAATCGCCTGTGAATCCGTGTCCGTGGCAACCATCAGGCGGTGCGGTCCGTCTTCAGGGTGGGAGAGCAGCCACGGACGACGTTCTTCCGGCGTGAAGACGTCGGTGTCGAATGTGATGGGCGTCTCACGTACGTAGTGGTTGTAGAGGTCCGTGAGCGCGCAGAGGTCGGCTGCGGCTCCCGGCCTGACCTGCACATCTGTACGTTCTGACCGCATCAGTCCTCCCGTGTGGTGCGACAGGGTACTGCACGATCAGAAAAATCAAGGTGCGGGTTGGGAATTCTGTCCTGATTCCAGTCGTTGTTTCCATCAGATGCCGGGCACCCGGGAGGGTGAAACCGATGTCCAGGACCACCCGCAAGCCCACCACGCAAGGGAGCACGCATGGCAACCCGTGCCGTCGCCCGTCGTAAGTCCGCCACCGGCGGGACCGCCGACGCGGCACGCAGTGTTCGCGCCGGAGGCGGCGAAATCGCCGATCGCGACCTGGTCGGCATGTACCTCGACGAGATCGCGCGAACACCGCTGCTCGACGCCGCCAAGGAAGTCGAGTTGTCCCAGGTCATCGAGGCGGGTGTGTTCGCGCGGCAGATTCTCGACGGCGAGGCGGAGGCCAAGGCGGACGCGTCCCGTGAGGAGCTGGAGGCGCTGTTCGCCGACAGCGAGCGCGCGAAGGACGTGTTCATCCGCTCGAACCTCCGGCTGGTCGTGGCCGTGGCGCGCCGTTACCCGCGCAGCGGCCTGCCCCTGCTCGACCTGATCCAGGAGGGGAACGCCGGGCTGGTGCGCGCGGTCGAGAAGTTCGACTACCGCAAGGGCTTCAAGTTCTCGACGTACGCCACCTGGTGGATCCGGCAGGCCATCACCCGTTCCATCGCCGACCAGTCGCGCACGATCCGCCTCCCCGTCCATCTGGTCGAGGAGCTGGGCAGGATCCGCCGAGTGCAGCGCGAGTTCAACCGTGAGAACGGGCGGGAGCCCGAGCACACGGAGATAGCCACCGAGCTCGGTTCGACGCCGGAGCGCGTGGGCGACGTACTGGACTGGGCCCGCGACCCGGTCTCGCTGAACATGGCGGTGGACGACGAGGGCGAGACCCAGTTCGGCGACCTGCTGGAGGACACCTCGGCCGTGTCGCCCGAGCAGTCGGTCCTGACGCTGCTGCGCAGCGAGGAGCTGGACGACCTGATCGGCCACCTCGACCAGCGCACCGCCTCCATCATCAAGATGCGGTACGGCATCGAGGACGGCCGGGAGCGCACGCTCACGGAGGTCGGCAAGGAGCACGGGCTCACGCGCGAGCGCATCCGCCAGATCGAGAAGCACGCCCTGCTCGAACTGAAGAAGCTGGCACGCGACACCGGATTCGACGCGGCGGCGTAGCGGCGGAGACGCGGCGGCCCAGCTGCCAGGCCTACGCCTGCGGCGGCCCAGTGGCCGAGGGTTGCGCGGGGCGCATGGGGCGAGGCGGGTGAGCTGGGTGAGTGGGCCGTACGGGTTCATTCACCGCGAGGGCGCGAGACCCGTCCCGCCCGCTCCGCACACGGGCCCGGCCGCCACGTTGGCCACAAGTCGACCAGACATGGCCATGCAAGGCCGCTTCAACCTGCTGGGCTCTGGGAACAAGACTTCCGGGTCCACGCTTCAGGGCCCCGTCCCGGGCGGATGTACACCGCCCCCGAGAACCGAGTCCCGACGCACACCCCCCCCCGCGCCGGGACTCTCCCAGAGCCGAGCTTCGGCGCCTCCCCCCCCTGGCGCCGAAGCTCGGCTCCACTTTTGTGCCGGGGGCGGTTCTGTTCCAGGGGCGAGCCGGCGATTCGAGTCCAGGGTTCGCGTGGATCGAGTCGGTGGGCGCCGGTTCCCGCATGTGGGGCGGCTCAGGCCCTCGGGCCGGTCTCCGCCTTCGGGCTGGTCCTCGGGCAGTGTTCGAGCCGGTTCGAGCCGGTCTTCGAGGGGGCCGAAGGGGAGGGGGAAAGCGGGGCCTGCGCGGTGGGGTTTCCGGGCAGGATGGGGCGGGCCACCCCGAACCTGAACCCCGGGGTGACCCGAATGGCAGATTCTGCCACAGCGGCATAACCTGCCGTCCCTGACCGCCGGCGGGCGTCACCGGCCGACGGAGCCCTGCCGGCCTTCAAGCTCCGTCAGTCTGCGGCACTCCCCCCGCCCGGCTCAGCCGCGCACCCAAGTCCCTTACGTAATCCACCAGTTCTCTCGGCTCTTGGACCGTGAACTCGCAGTCGACCATCGCGATCCGTACCGCCAGCCATTCCACCGAGTCACCGGCGGAGGCGCGCAGGCGGCAGCTGTGCTCGTCGATCGGCTCGGGCGCGCCGACCCACGCGGGCACGCGTGCCGCGACGAAGTCGGCAGGCGCGGCGAAGGTGACGTCGAACGTGTACGTCTCCTGGCGCCGGTACATCGACTGCCGCAGGAATTCGGCGGCGTTCCCGGTCGGCAGTTCGCGGGGTGCGAACCGGGCCCCCGTCGCGAAGGGCTCGGTCACCCGGTCGACGCGGAACGTCCGCCAGTCCTCACGGTCGAGGTCGTACGCGACGAGGTACCAGCGGCGTCCGGTGGAGACGAGCCGGTACGGCTCGGTCAGCCGTTGCGACGGCGTTCCGTCCCCCGAGCGGTACGCGAACCGCAGCCGCTCCTGTCCCGCCACGCTCGACGCCATCACTGTCAGTGTCTCGGGCGCGATGCTCGCCCCGTCTCCGCTGGTCAGGGGTGTGGTCGCGGCCTGGAGCGTGGACACGCGATGGCGCAGCCGGGACGGCAGCACCTGTTCCAGTTTGGCGAGGGCCCGTACGGAGGCCTCGTCCACGCCCGCGACCGCGTGCCCGGCGCCGGCCCGCAGGCCCACCGCGATGGCCACCGCCTCCTCGTCGTCGAGGACCAGCGGCGGCATCGCCTTGCCCGCCACCAGCCGGTAACCGCCGTCCGCGCCCTTCGTCGCCTGCACCGGATAGCCCAGCTCGCGGAGCCGGTCGATGTCACGGCGGACCGTGCGGCGGGACACCCCGAGGCGCTCGGACAGCTCGCCGCCAGGCCACTCGCGGGGCGTCTGGAGGAGGGAGAGGAGCTGCAGAAGCCTGGCCGGTGTATCGGTCGTCACCCTTTCCAGGGTGCCGCAGAACTAGGACATGATCTGACCTAATCGAGGCCTACCTTTACGGCATGACCTCCACCGACATCTCTGAGACAGCTCTCAGCAGCCCGGAACCCGGCGCGGCGGCCGACCGACGGCGCTGGTTCGCCCTCGCCATCGTGATGACCGCGGCCTTCATGGACCTGGTCGACGTCACGATCGTCAACATCGCGATCCCGTCGATCCAGCGGGACGCGGGCGCCACGTTCAGCCAGATCCAGTGGATCACCGCGGGCTACGCGCTGGCCTTCGCCGCGGGACTCATCACCGGTGGGCGGCTCGGCGACATCCACGGCCGCAAGCGGCTCTTCCTCCTCGGCATTGCCGGTTTCACGCTCGCGTCGGCGCTGTGCGGCTTCGCGGCGAACCCGGAGATGCTCGTCGCCTCGCGCATCCTGCAGGGCGCCATGGCCGCGATGATGGTGCCGCAGGTGCTGTCGATCGTGCACGCCACCTTCCCGGCGAACGAGCGCGGCAAGGTCTTCGGCCTCTTCGGCGCCATCGTCGGTCTGGGCGCGGTCTCGGGCCCGCTCCTCGGCGCGCTGCTCACCGAGTGGAACCTGTTCGGCCTGGAATGGCGGCCGATCTTCCTCATCAACCTGCCCGTCGGCGTCGTCGCGCTGATCCTGGGCCGCCGCTTCATCAGTGAGTCCAAGGCTCCGCGGGCCCTCAAGCTCGACCTCGTCGGCGTCGCCCTCGTCATCCTCGGCCTGCTGATGCTGCTCTACCCGCTGACCCGCGGCCGTGAGCTGCACTGGCCGCTGTGGGGATACGTGTCGATGGCCGGCTCCCTCGTCGTCTTCGCGGTGCTGGTGGCGTACGAGAAGCGGAAGACGGCCCGGGACGGTTCGCCGCTGGTCGAACTGTCACTGTTCAAGGTGAAGAGCTTCGCCGCGGGCATCGCCGTGCAGACCGTGTTCGGTGTCGCGCTCGGCATCTTCTTCCTGGTCTGGACGCTGTACATGCAGATCGGGCTGGGCTGGAGGCCGCTGCGGGCGGGGCTGACCGGGGTGCCGTTCTCGATCGCGGTCTCGGCGGCGGCGGGCATGTCGGTGCAGTTGCTGGTCCCGCGCTTCGGGCGCAAGGTGCTCCAGGCGGGTGCTCTGATCATGGCGCTCGGTGTGCTGCTCTACATCTGGGAGTCCGACCGGTACGGCATGTCCATCGCCTCCTGGCAGATGGCCCTCCCGCTGGTGGTCATGGGCGCGGGCATGGGCTTCATCGTCGCCCCGCTGACGGACGCGGTGCTCTCCGAGGTCCCGCGCGAGCACTCGGGTTCGGCCTCGGGCCTGATCAACACCGTGCAGCAGATGGGCAACGCGCTCGGCCTCGGTCTGGTCTCGGTCCTCTTCTTCGGCGAGATCAGCGACCGTCTGACCCCCGCCCAGGTGGGCCCGGCCTTCGTGAACGCCTTCCAGCACGCGCTGGGCTGGGTCGCCGTGGTGCTGACCGTCATCTTCCTGCTGATGTTCGCCCTGCCGAAGCGGCCGGCACAGCATGTGGAGGGCGCGCGGGACGAGCCGGACACCCAGGACCAGACGGACGCCAAGGATCAGAACCAGAACCAGAAGCAGAATTCGAACCAGGGCCGGAACGAGGGTCCGAACCAGGACCGGAAGCCGGAATTCGTCGGCTGATCCCTGCCCAGGTCCGCCACCACCCGCGCGACGCGGAGGTCCGAACCGGAAGGGGGGGGGGGGGGGGGGGGGGGGGGGGGGGGGGCGGGGGTGGGGGGGGGGGGGGTGGGGGGGGGGGCGAACGCAGGAGCACAGAACGGTCTGGTCGCGAGGCCGAGGGCGAGGAGGGCGAAAAGGGCAACTGCTGGGC
>NZ_JBVJCT010000013.1:0-132812 GCF_055588305.1 Streptomyces sp. NPDC042002
CCCCCACGCGCACCACCACGAGGCAAGAACGACTCCAGCCGATCCCACTCCGCATTCGTCAGATCCCCACGACCCATACCACCAGCGTGACCTCAACACCCCAGCCCCGTCAGGAGATCCGAGAAACAGCGCCTAGCACCGCCGGCACGGCAACCTGTCCATAGGAACGCCGCCGAACCCGCCCGGGTTACCGCGGTCACGACCACAACCGTGCGCCGCACCGCGACCTGACGGCCCTTCGGCATTCCGCCGACCTCCACGCGACCGTCAGCGCGTTGCGGGTCTGCGACGTGGTGCTCTGGATGCATCACCGTACGGATCATCAACAGAGAAGCTGCATCGGGACCTGAAGTCCGTCGGTCGCACTTGAGAGAGCCTGCCGCCCGGAGGGCAGATGGCTCCGAGCGTCCGGTAAAAAACACCCTGTGACCTGCGGTGTACCAAAGTGCCAACTATCTCTCTGATTCCGGGCGTCGGCCTGCTGCAGCTACTTGGCATCAACACAGGTCACGAACGTTCCCTGGTGCCAACTATCGATCCTGGTCACACGAATGTGACGAGGCATTCCAGTTGGCACATAGGCTGGATAAATGGCATCGGCTCGGGCGGTCGGGGGTTGGTTGTGGGCGGCGGAAGCACCGGTGGGCCCGCCATTTCGGAGTACGCGGTCACGACGGCCGCAGCGTCGAACCGCCACCGTCGACGGCCGTCCGGGTCCTCGGCCAGATGGTCGGCGACTTCGTCGGCCACCGCTTCCGCCGAGGCGTACGGCCACGCGCGCTCGATCCGTACGCGCATCCTCGGATCCCGCGAACGAGGAGATCGTCATCGTCCGGCGAGCCTGCTCGTGCAGCCCTTCAGGGGCCAGGCCGACCGACGGATCCAGGAGCGCCAGCCTTCCCACGCGCTCTGGCGCCGTGCGGCAGAGCTGAAGGGCAACCAGTCCTCCGAAGGAATGTCCCACCAGATCGACCTGGGGAACGGCCAGGTCGTCCAGCACGGCCGGCACATCCGCCACATGACGTTCCAGACTCCACGGCGGGCGCCAGTCGGAGCGGCCGTGCCCGCGCAGACCGGGGGGCAACGACGTACGTGTCGGGCAAGTGCTGTTCGGCGAGCCGTCGCCACCGCGCGCCGTGTCCCCCGATTCCGTGAAGGGCCAACAGCGGGGTGCCCGCTGGAACGCCATAGCGATGCGTGTGCAGACGTCCCAAGACCATTGCCGCACCCTGACGGGCTGACCCGCGATCGATCTTGGGCGTGTTGCCCTGCGGTTCGGCTCGGTGGTGGTTCAGCAGGCCGTGGTGCGGACGTAGCGTACTCACCGACCAAGATCAATCGCACGTCGGCCCAATAGGGTCGGAGGCATGACGACACCCCTTGCCGGCAGCGCCTTCGACTCGCTCCGCCTCGACGCCGTGCCCGACCAGGAGGCGCTGCGCCGGGTCTACGAACTCCCCGGCGACGCGGCCGTGCGCAAGCAGATGACCGAACTCACCGAACAGACCCAGCGGTTGATCGGATGCTCATCGCTGGTCCTGGTCGCCAGCGCGGACGCCGAGGGCAACTGTGACGTTTCCCCGCGCGGCGGCCCCGCCGGGTTCGTCGCCGTCCTGGACGCACAGACGGTGGCGATACCGGACGCGACCGGCAACAAGCGTCTGGACACCCTGCAGAATGTCGTCGCTACCGGACGGGCCGGGCTGCTGTTCCTCATCCCGGGGCGCACCACGACGCTCAGGGTGAACGGCCGGGCCTGCGTCTCCACCCACCCGGAGCTGCTGTCGCAGCTGACCGCCGTGGGCAAGCCGCCGGCCAGTGCCCTGGTGGTCGGGATCGAGGAGGTCTACCCGCACTGCCCCAAGTCGCTCCTGCGCAGCGCGGCCTGGAAGCCGGAGCAGTGGTTGTCGGCGGACGCCCAGCCGACCTCTGCCGAGGTGACGCTGGCCCAGCTGCGGATGCCGAAGCTGACGATCGCCGACATCGAGCAGGCGGAGGCGGACTCGCTGAAGTACCGGTACGAGTAATGGGCCGACCAGCGGCTGCTGAATCACCAACCCCGCCGAACCCTCGGACCAGCCGTCCCGGGACCAATCGCGGGGCGTCCTGTAATTGACCTTCTGCGCACCCCGGTTGACCGGTGCATCGGGGCCGCCCGGATACGGTCCTGCGGAGGTGATGCCGTCACGGTCGCGCGGCTTCCCCTCCGCCGACGGAGCTACGGCCACAGCATGTGGCGTTCCCACGAGCTGTGGCGATCAGAGCGTTCGTAGCGCAGCCGGGTGTGGAGACGGTCCTTGTCCGCCTGCCAGAACTCGACCGTGCCTGGAACGAGAGTGCACAGGGTCCACTCGGGGCTGATCAGAGCGGGATCCGACTCGATGCGGGCCAGCGCCGGATGGAAGGCGCGGTCGCGCTCTTCGGAGCTCTCCAGGCGCTCGCTCTGGCGGCCCAGCAGCACTTCGGCGCGAGCGGAGGGCGCCCTGGCCAGCAGATCGGCGGCGCTCTGCTCGGGGGACTCGCGCTCCACTGTGCCCCGTACCCGCACTTGGCGGCCCAGGAGAGGCCAGTAGAAGGTGAGCGCCGCACTGGGCTGACCGGCCAGCTGGCGGCCCTTGGGGCTGCCGGCGTGCACGGCGAACTGCCAGCCATGGGCATCGACGTTCTTGAGGATGAGAACCCGGGCATCGGGGCTGCCGTCCTCGGCGACGGTCGACAGTGTCATGGCATGGGCATCGGGCACACCTGCGGCAACAGCCTCCCTCAGCCAGCCGACGAACAACTCGACGGGCTCAGCCGGGGCGTCGGCCGGATCGAAGTCCGCGAGCGGACCCGCGAACACCTCCAGACTCCGCAGCCACTCCCGCACGCTCCCGGTCTCCCGAGCATCATCGTTCGCGTCCATTGCGCCCCCATGATCGTCAGTACCTCGGACCGGAATCCCCTCGACCCTATAGAGCCGGGGTCCGTGAAACAGCCCCGCAATTGACTGACCGGCCTGGATCGTCAGACTGCCGCAGCTACAGCTGGACCCTGCAATCAACACAGGGAGGAGCTCTGTGACGTGAAGCCGCTCTCCGTCGAAGGATTTCGGTTGCTGGAGATCAATGCCTGCTCCTACGGTCGGCTCCATGGCGGATGACGAACTCACGCGCGCGACACGGTTGCTGGACGCCCAGGCGAAGGCCGCACTGCTCTTCGCGGAGATCGAGGAGCGCGGGCTCGTGGTGCCCGGCGCAGGCGAACGGGAGGTCAGCGACCGGATCCGGGACCTGGCGAACGAGATGTTCGGCACGACCAAGCACTGGCACAAGCGGATCGTACGGTCGGGGCCGAACACGCTCCTGCCGTACAAGGAGAACCCGCCGGACCGGGTGATCGGCGCGGACGACATCGCGTTCGCCGACTTCGGGCCCATCTTCGAGGAGTACGAGGCCGACTTCGGCCGGACCTTCGTCCTCGGCGGCGACCCGGTCAAGCACCGCCTGCGCGACGACCTGCCCCGGGTCTTCGCGGCGGGCCGGCGCTTCTTCGAGGCCGACCCGGACGTCACCGGCAAGCGGCTGTACGACGAGGTCGAACGGCTCGCCACGGAAGCCGGATGGGAACTGGGCGGCTGGCACGCCGGGCACCTGGTCGGTGAGTTCCCGCACGAGACGATCGACGGTGCACGGGTCGAGTCCTATGTCGTGCCGGACAACGACACCCCGCTGCGGCGCACCGACAAGGCCGGGCGCCGCAGCCACTGGATCCTGGAGGTCCATCTCGTCGACCGCGGCCGCGGGTTCGGCGGCTTCTACGAGGAGTTGCTCGACCTCGGCTGATCCGTCACGCCCGCTTGGTGCAGGGCGAGCCATACCCGGTCGCGGGTCAGCGGGAGTTGAGTGAAGCGGACGCCGGTCGCGTCCCGCAGGGCGTTGGCGAAGGCGGGGGCGACCGGGTTGAAAGGGCTCTCGCTCATCGACTTGGCGCCGAGCGGCCCGATCGCGTCCGCCGTTTCCATGAAGTGGACCTCGGTGCGCGGGATGTCGGCGTACTGGGGGAGCCGGTAGCGGCGGAACGCGGCTGTCCCGACCGCTCCTTGCTCATCGATGCGTACGTTCTCGAAGAGGGTGGCGCCGAGCGCCTGGGCGACGCCTCCCTCGACCTGGCCCCGGCACTGCATCGGGTTCATGACCTTTCCGGCGTCGGCCGCGTGGACGCTGCGCAGGATGCGGATCTCGCCGGTGCCGGGGTCGACGGCGAGACGGAACCACTGTGCGTTGAAGGCGACCGAGCGGGGAGTGCCGCCGAAGTGCCCGTCGGCGATGAAGGAGACCCCGACCGCGCGCGCTGCCTGGTACAGCTCCTTGAGGGGGAGACGGCCGCCGGGGTGGAGCACCGCCTCCTCCGCGAGGCGACATTTTGTGCGTGGTAGGCGCAGGTGGGCCGCGGCGAAGTCGAGGAGCAGGTCGGCGAGGGCGCGAGAGGCCCGCAGGGTGGCCTTGCCCGCGACGACCACACCCGTGGAGGCGAAGGCGCCGGTGTCGTGCTTGACGACGTCGGTGTCCGACTGGCGGACGGTGATCCGGTCGACGGTGGTGGCGAGTTCACCCGCCGCGATCTGGCGGTGCACGGTGGTGGTGCCGTTGCCGAACTCCGCGGTGCCGACGGCGAGATCGAAGCTGCCGTCGGGGAGGAGGGAGGCCTTGGCGTCGGCGATGTGTCCGCCGGGCGGACCGGTGGCGATCATCGCGAGGGCGGCACCCTCGCCTACCAGCCAGCCGTCCGGGACGGGTTCGGCCACCGGGTCTACGGGCTCCGCCGGCGCGCGGCGGACGATGTCCAGGCACTGGTCGAGTCCGTAACTGGCGATGTGGAGGTCTTCCTCCTCGCCGCTCGCCGTGACCATCGGCTCTCCCGGTCCGATGATGTTCATCGCCTTGAACTTCATTGGCTCCAGGCCGAGTCGGCGGGCGAGTTCGTCGAGGGCGGACTCCGTGGCGAACATGACCTGGCCGAGCCCGTAGCCGCGGAAGGCGCCCGCCGGGACGGTGTGCGTGTAGACGGAGAAGGCGTCGACCTTCTTGTTCGGGGCGCGGTAGACGGCCATGGACTCGCCGACGCTGTGGAACATGACCGCCGGACCGTGATTGCCGTACGCGCCCGTGTTGGACACGACCCGCAGCTGAACGGCGGTGAGGGTGCCGTCGCGGAGGGCGCCGAGCTTCACGCGGATCGTGAAGGGATGCCGGGTGGTCGCCCCGTAGAACTGCTCGGCTCGCGTGTATTCCAGCTTCACCGGGCGGCGCAGCCGCAGCACCGCGAGCGCCACGATGTCCTCGACGAGCATCTCCTGCTTGCCGCCGAAGCCTCCGCCGACCCGGCCCGCGACGACCCGGACCTTGTCCTGCGGCAGGTCGTACAGCGCGCACAGGGCGCGGCGGGTGAGGAACGGGGTCTGGGTGCTGGAGCGGACGTTGAGCCGGTCGTCCTCGTCGAGCCAGGCCACGGCGCCGTGCGTCTCCAGGCTGGCGTGCTGGACGCGCTGGGTGCGGTAGGTGCCCTCGTACACCTCGTCGGCCTGCGCGAATCCCGCCTCGACGTCGCCGATCTCGCCGTGCGCCTCTCCTACGACGTTGTCGCGGGGGCGCGAGATCCGGGCCGTGGCCGCGTCCTTGTCGTGCACGACGGGTGCGCCCGGCCGCATCGCCTCCTCCGGATCGACGACGGCCGGCAGTACGTCGTACGTCACCTCGATACGACGGCAGCCCTCCTCTGCGGCGGCCTCGCTGTCCGCGACGACGGCGGCGACGCGCTGGCCGATGTAGCGGACGGTGTCGTCGAGGACGCGGGTGTCGTCCGGGTCCTCGGTGGGGTGTTCGTGGCGGGCGGTGGAGAAGTGCCGTTCGGGTGCGTCGTGGTGGGTCAGGACGGCGTGTACGCCGGGGACGCGCAGGGCGGCGGAGACGTCGATGGCGGTGATGCGGGCGTGGGCGTGCGGGGAGCGCAGCAGCTTCATGTGCAGCAGGCCGGGGACGTCGAGGTCGAAGGTGTAGCGGGCGGTGCCCGTGACCACCTGGGGTCCGGCCGGGGCGGGCAGGTTGCGGCCGACGGACTCGCCGGCGCCGGGCGCCTCCACGTGGCAGACCCCGCGCACCGCGTCCTCGATGGCCCGGTACCCGGTGCAGCGGCACAGGTTTCCCTTGAACGCCCTGGGCAGGTCTGCGAGTTGGTCCTGGTCGAGTGCCGCGGTCGTCATCAGGAATCCGGCCGTGCAGAATCCGCACTGGAAACCCTGCGCGTCGAGGAACTTCTGTTGCACGGGGTGGAGTTCGCCGTCGGGCGCGGCCAGCCCCTCGACCGTGGTGACGCTGCGGCCGTCGGCGCGGAAGGCCGGGTACAGGCAGCTGTGCACCGGCTCGCCGTCCACATGGACCGTGCAGGCACCGCAGTCGCCCGCGTCGCACCCCTTCTTCACCCCGAACCAGCCGCGCTCGCGCAGATAGGTACGCAGACACTGCCCAGGCCGGGGCTCCTCCTCGAAGGACCTGCCGTTGACCTCGACCTTCATCGTGCGGCCTCTTCGAGCTCCCGGCGGATCTCCTCCGCGAACCGGTAGGTCATGTGCCGCCGCCACTCGGGCAGTCCGTGGATGTCGTCGAACCACTCGTCGTCGGCGACAGCGGAGGCGATGGCCGCCCGCAGGGTGTCCGCCGTCGGCGGCAGGGGGAACCACAACCGCACCGGTCGTACGGTCGAAGCGGTGACGGTGACCGCCAGCGAGCCGTCGAGGGGGTCGAGCGTGCCGATGACCAGCACCCCTGAGCGGCCCAGCCCGTACAGCGACGCCTGCCGGAACGCCGTACGGCAGCCGAGCGCGCGGGCGGGCAGGCTGACGGACCGCAGCAGTTCGCCGTCGGCCAGGTCCTTGCGGCCCGCGCCGGTCACGAAGTCCGCGACGCGAACCCGGCGCCGTACACCGTCCTGGGCCATCAGCAGACACTCGCCGTCCAGCGCGGCGGTGAGGGAGATCATCGGTCCGGCCGGGAGGGCGTTGCAGAGGTTCCCTCCCACGGTGGCCATGTTCCAGATCTTGAACGAGGCGAGGAAGGCCCGGCAGCACTGCTCGAACAGTGGCGCCGCCTCTCTGGTGAGGTCCTTCGCGAAACGGGAGAGCTGGGCGATCGTGCAGGTGGCGGCGATCTCCAGCGAGCCGTCGGCGTGGAGCTCCACCGGTGTCCAGCCGGTCCGACCCAGGTCCACCAGGCGCCGCAGGTGCGGCTGTGGCTCGGAGAAGAGGTACGTGCCGCCGCCGAGCCAGGCGTCGCCCGGCCGCCAGGGCGCCGACACGCGAGCGTCCCGTGTCTCCACCACCGTGTTCAGGTCCATGACCGTCAGTGAAGCAAGGCGACAGGTGCCGGGACGACTGGTTCACCACACGGAAACGCCAACTTATCCGGCCCGAACCATGGAGTATCAACCAAGAGGCATATCGACCGTCTGGTCTTGCATTTACCATGCAATGACTCGTATCCACCTGGTGAATGCGAGATGCCGGGCGCGCGCCCCGTGCCCGGCAACCGCACAGGGAGCCAGAGCGCACATGCACGTTGAACACCTCCTGAGAGACGAGACGCTCGGCCTGCGCCTGCTGTGGGCCGAGGACCCACTGCTGCGGCGGGAGATCAACGGCGTGACCGTCACCGACCTGGAGGACCCCGCCCGCTTCGTCCGCCCGGGAGAGGCCGTACTCAGCGGACTCGTGTGGTGGACCCCGGAAGGGGCCGGGGACAAGGCCGAGCGCTTCGTCTCCGCACTCAAGGAGGCCGATGCCGCCGTGCTGCTGGCCGGTGAGGAGACGCACGGCGCCGTGCCCGACAGCCTGGTCGAGGCATGCGCACGACACGGCATACCGATAGCGGGCGTGCCGGACCACGTCATGTTCCGCACCATCACGGACACGGTGTACCTGCGCCACTGGGGCGAGTTGAGCCGCCACCACGCCCTTCCCGAGGTGGTGCGCGGAACGCTCACCCGGCTCCTCGCGCGGGACGCGGGCCCCGACGCCATCCTCGCGGCCGCCGTCGCCCACCTCGACCGGGCCGTCGCGTACGTCTTCACGTCTTCGGGGCGGACCGTCGCGGCCACAAAGGGCGCCTCACCGGTCCGGGCCGACGAGGCCGTGGCGCTGATCGAGGCGGGCACCGTGCCGGTCGAGGCCGACGCCGTCTCCCCGTACGAGCGCTGGCACCTTCACCTGCCCGACCTGGACGCCGTACCGCCCCGGATGCTCCACGAGGTGGCGGCGATCCTGGGCCGCTGCCAGGAGTCACAGGCCCGGCGCCGGGCCGAAACCGACCAGGCCTCCGACGAACTCGGCGCACTGCTCGCCCGGACTGGGGAGGGCGATGCAGCCGTGGCAGCCGGCCTGCGCGCCTGCGGGCTCCCGGCGGAGGGCCCGTACCGGGTGATCGTCGCCGATACCGGAGCCCGGCGGGCGGGACCGGCGGAGGGGGCGCTCGCCGAAGTGGTGGCCCACTTGGGGCCGGTGCCCGCCGCGGTGGGGCGTCTCCCGGAGGGCACCGCGTTCGCGGTTGTCCTCGATGCCCACGCTGTGGCGCTGGGGGAGGCCTGGTCGCTCGTCGCCGCCTGCGAGCCGTCCCTGCCCCTGCCCGGCGGTGCCGCAGCGCCCGCCGCCGAACCGCCCGACCTGGCCGGGGCGCTGGCCGAGGCCCGATACGCCCTCGCCTCCGCCCGCAGCGCGGCCCCGGACACCTCGCACCTCACCGACGCTCGGACCCTCACCAGTGTCGGCGAGCTCCTGTCCGGAGTTCCGGCGGAGGTCCGCACCGTCTACTGCAGGTCCGTCCTCGGCTCACTGCTCGACACCGGAAACACCTCTTCAGCCCCCTTGTTGGAGACGCTGAGGGCCTTCCTCTCCTGCGACGGATCCTGGACGCGCACGGCCGAGGTCCTGCACCTGCACGTCAACACGGTCCACTACCGCGTCCAGCGCATCGAGCACTTCACCGGCCGCGACCTGTCCCGCCTCGCCGACCGTTTCGACCTGTGGACCGCCCTGCTGTGCCACGACAACCTGCCACCGTCGGATACGAACCTGCCCGCCGCGCGCCCTCGACGTGCACGCTCGTCGAGCTGAACCTCACGCACCGGGCGGAGCGGGAGTGAGCGGCCCGTGGCACGGTGGCAATCGCGGGTGCCGCACCCGGTAAAAGAGCGGCGCCAGGCTCTCGCCATGACCGTTCTCGCGCCCGCTGCCCTGTCCGTAGCCGCGCTCGCCTCTCGCCGAGACGTGCCGTGGGCGAGCGCACGCGAACTCGCCCACGCGGCGCCGAATCCGCTGCCAGCCCGGCACGTTCCACTCACGCAGGCCGCGGGGCTGACCCTGGCCGATGTCCTGCGCACCCCCCAGCCGATGCCGGGGTTCGAGACCGCCGCCATGGACGGCTACGCGGTCGGTCCCGGGATCGGACCCTGGCGGGTTCGGGGCGCGGTGCGGGCGGGCGGCGCCTGGACGGGCGGCCCGCTGGGCGCGGGCGACGCGGTAGCGATCTCCACCGGGGCACAGGTCCCGGCCGGTGCGCGAGCGGTGGTTCCGCTGGAGCAGACCGAACGGACCGGCGCACTCGTCTGCGGACCGGCTCCCGCCGACGGCAAGCACATTCGCCGCACCGGCGAGGACGCCCCGGCCGGCGCGTTCCTGGCCCCGGCCGGCACCCGAATCGGGCCCGCGCTCCTCGGACTGGCGGCCGCCTGCGGTCAGGACGCCCTGTCCGTACGACCCCGCCCCCGCGTACGGGTTCTGGTCACCGGCGACGAACTGACCCACACCGGCCGCCCCGCACCGGGCCGGGTGCGCGACGCACTGGGCCCGCTGCTGCCACCCCTCATCCAGACCCTGGGCGGTGAGACCACCGGCGTCCACCACGTCCCGGACCGGCCCCACGGATCCCTGGCCGCCGCCGTGCACACCCTGTCGCACGACGACACGGACGTGACCGTGGTGACCGGCTCCACCTCCGTCGGCGCCACCGATCAACTGCGGCTGCTGCTGGCGGAGGCGGGAGCCCGGTGGGTGGTCGACGCGGTCGCCTGCCGCCCCGGACACCCGCAGCTGCTGGCCCAACTCCCGGACGGTCACTGGATTCTGGGCCTCTCCGGTAACCCGTACGCCGCACTGACCGCCGCCCACACCCTGCTCGCCCCGCTGCTGGCCGGCCTCACCGGACGCACCCTGCCGGTCCTGCCCCGCATCCCGTTGACCGGGGACGTCCGCACCGCCCCCGGCCGCACGCGCCTGATCCCGGTCACCTGGGACGGCGCCACCGCCCGCCCCGCCGGTGGCCACCGACCCGCTTTCCTGCACGGGGCGGCGCTGGCGGACGCACTCGCGGCCGTCGCGGCCGACTGGCGGCCCGGGCAGCCGGTGCCGCTGATTCTGCTCACGGGGTGAGGCATGACGTGCGCGCCATAATCGATCTATGGGAATCGTGACGGCGTTGTACCGGTATCCGGTGAAGTCGATGCTGGGCGAGTCCGTGATCGCCGTGGCGGTCACGGAGGGTGGGCTGTCCGGGGACCGGGCGTACGCCGTGCTCGACCGGACGGGCGCGGTGGGCAGTGCCAAACACCCAAGGAAGTGGGGGGTGTTGCTGCGCTGCCGGAGTCGGATGGACGATTCCGGCGTGGTCCGGGTCGTGCTGCCCGACGGGACCGACCTTCCGGTCGAAGAACCTGACCTGGACGTGCGGATGTCCAAGCTGCTGGGCCGTCAGGTGTCCCTCTCGGCCGTCGTACCGGAGCACAGCAGGCTGGAGCGCGCCGTGCCCGAGTACGAAGGCGGTGTCCCCGAGGCCGCGCGGGAGTCGGCATCCGTCGATACGACCGGGGAGAGCATCACGTCGGGCAGCGTCGCCCCGGGGACGTTCTTCGACTTCGGCAAGGTCCATCTCGTCACCACCGCATCCCTGGACCGGATGCGCACCGTGTATCCCGCCGGGGACTTCGACGCGCGCCGCTTCCGGCCGAACCTGGTCGTGAACACCCACGGAGGGCCAGGCTTCCCGGAAGACGCCTGGCTGGGGTCCCGCTTGCGTGTGGGGGAGGCACTGTTCCGGGTTGTGGTGCCCACACCGCGCTGCGTGATACCCACCCTCGGCCATGACGAACTGCCGCCGGACCCCGGCATCATGCGTGCGGTGGCCCGCGATCACCGCGTCCCGGTGTTCGACCTGGGCCGACTGTCGTGTCTGGGTGTGTACTTGGACGTCGTGGAAGCAGGGACGGTCCGCGTGGGCGACTCGATCACGTCGCAGGAGGCGTCGTGACCGCGCGCTGAGAACGTGAGTCCACGACTGCGTCCCGTCGATCGGCCCGCGCCGATGGATTCGGGATGGGGCGCGGGTGTCTGACAGAACGACGATTCCGTCGCTTCGTTCGACACCGTAGGCCGTGCGTTGGTTCGGCTTCGGCTTCGGCTCGCGTTCCGGGTCCTTGTGTCGGCCGCCACGCTCGGCCCGATGTCGTCCGGGGTGGGGCTGGAGGCTGGGCGGCCCGAACCCGTCCATGCTGAAGACGGTGCCGGGTCTGACACGCCTCGTGACCTGCGGTGTACCAAAGTGCCGACTAACTTGCTGATTCCGTGTCTCCTCTTGCTGGCACTACTTGGCATCAGCGCGGGTCACAGACGTTGGCTAGTGCCACCCATCGAGCCTGGTCACAGCGAATCCGGGCCGCGAGGTACACGACACGGGCGGCGTACGCCGGGCATGACCCGGTTTGCCCGGTTACCGTGACGTGACCTTGATGATCTGTCTCCCCGGCCTCGCACCTGATCACGACGGGCCGGGAGGGCGACCATGTGACCGGCCCGGACACCGGGCGACCCTTGAGGAGAGCCTTGTGATGACCCGTGCCGCGCGCCGGACCCGTCGTACTCGCCGGACTCTGCAGGCGGTCGGTGCGGGAGCCGCCGCGCTGCTGGCCCTCGGCGCCTGCTCCTCGTCCTCCTCCTCTTCCTCTTCTTCCTCCGGCGCTTCGACGAAGGCGGCCGCTCCCGCGTCGGCGTCCTCCGCCACGAAGCTGTCCGGCACGGTGACCGTGTTCGCCGCCGCCTCGCTCCAGGAGACGTTCACGAAACTCGGCAAGGAGTTCGAGAAGGAGCACCCGGGTACGAAGGTGACCTTCAGCTTCGGCGGCAGCGACTCCCTCGCCGCGAGCATCACCGGCGGCGCCCCGGCGGAGGTGTTCGCCGCCGCCAGCCCCAAGACGATGAAGATCGTCACGGACGCGGGGGATGCCTCCGGGACCCCGGCCACCTTCGCGCGCAACCAGCTGGAGATCGCCGCGCTGCCGGGCAACCCCGACAAGATCGCCTCCCTGGACGACCTCACGAAGCCCGGCCTCAAGGTCGTGCTGTGCGACAAGGAGGTGCCGTGCGGCGCCGCCACGCAGAAGGTCCTGGACGCGGGCGGCGTCAAGCTGACCCCGGTCTCCTACGAGCAGGACGTGAAGGCCGCCCTGAACAAGGTGGTGCTGAAGGAGGCCGACGCGTCCATCGTCTACAAGACCGACGTGAAGGCGGCGGGCGACAAGGTGTCCGGCGTGGAGTTCCCCGAGTCCAAGGACGCCATCAACGACTACCCGATCGTCGAGCTCAAGGCCGCGAAGAACGCCGAGGCCGCCAAGCAGTTCATCGCCCTCGTGCGGTCCGACCAGGGCCAGAAGGTCCTGACCGACGCCGGATTCCTCAAGCCCTGACGGCCGGGGCCGGTGGGCCGTGCCGGTGACCCGCCACGTGTGCCGACTGTCGATCCTGGGCACACCTGACGGAATGGATCTCACCGCAGCCGCTGACCCGGGGTTGTTCGGGCCCGATTCGGTCACTTGGCAGATGCATGGCGACCCCATGATGTGGATCGCCGGGATTCGCGCGCTTTACCTTCAGGCTCTTCACCCGCGTGTCGTAAGCGCCGTCGTGCAGAATTCCGACTTCCGGAATGACGCCTGGGGCCGGCTGAAGCGCACCGCGAACTTCGTCGGGACGACGACGTACGGGACCGTCGAGGCGGCGGAGCGGGCGGCGGCCCGGGTCCGGAGGATCCACCGCATGCTCACCGCGACCGACCCGGACACCGGTGAGCGCTACGGAGCCGACGATCCCGAACTGCTGCTGTGGGTGCACTGCGCGGAGATCGACTCCTATCTGCACGTCCTGCGGCGTTCCGGCTTCCGGCTCACGGACGCGCAGGCCGACCGCTACATCGGGGAACACCGGGTCGGCGCGCGGCTGGTGGGGCTCGACCCCGACCAGGTGCCGGTGAACCGGGCCGAACTGGCCGCGCACTTCGAGAAGATGCTCCCCGAACTGGCCGCTGGACCCGGGGCCCACGAAGTGGACGACTTCCTCCAGCGGCCGCCGGTCCACCCGCTGTTCGTACCGGCGCGCGCACTGTTGTGGCGGCGCGTGGCCGGGCTCGCGTACGCCGCTCTGCCGCCGTACGCCCACGCGTTGTACGGCAGGCCGGCGCCGCCGCCCGACGCGGTGAGCCGGCGGTTGCGCGTCACGGGCACCACACTGCGCTGTGTCCCCGCACGGCTGCGCTGGCAACTCCCGCCCAAACACATTCTCTCGGCCGTGTCACGGCTCGGCCCCGGCTCGCGTCCGGCACCGTACAAAGTCGGCAGATAGCTCGTCATACTGGGCGGGGGCCGGGGGCGGGCCCGGGGCTGAGCAGTGACGGGGGCGATCGCACGAGATGGCGGAGAGCAGGCTGATCCAGGGCCGTTACCGGCTCCTCGATCCGATCGGGCGCGGCGGTATGGGCGAGGTGTGGCGGGCGCGGGACGAATCGCTGGGCCGCCAGGTGGCCGTCAAATGCCTCAAGCCGCTCGGCCCGCATCACGACCCGTCCTTCACCCGCGTCCTGCGCGAGCGGTTCCGGCGCGAGGCCCGGGTCGCGGCGGCCCTTCAGCACCGCGGGGTGACCGTCGTCCACGACTTCGGCGAATCCGACGGTGTGCTGTACCTGGTGATGGAACTGCTGGAGGGACACAACCTCGGCCAGCTCCTGGAGGAGAACCAGCACCGTCCGCTCGCGGTCGCCGAAGTCGTCGACATCGCCGAACAGGTGACCGCCGCGCTCGGGTACACCCACCAACAGGGCATCGTCCACCGCGACTTGAAGCCGGCGAACATCATGCGGCTGACCGACGGCACCGTGAAGATCTGCGACTTCGGCATCGCCCGCCTCGGCCACGACATCGGATTCACCTCGCGGCTCACCGGCACCGGCATCGCGATGGGCACCCCGCACTACATGTCGCCGGAGCAGATCGGCGGCTCGGAGGTCGACCAGCGCAGCGACCTCTACTCCTTCGGTTGCGTGCTCTACGAAATCGCCACCGGGGCGCCGCCGTTCGACCTCGACGACGCCTGGGCCGTTCTCGTCGGCCACCGCGACACGGTGCCCGAGCCGCCGCGCAGCCACCGGGCCGAAATCCCCGAGTACCTGGAGCGGATCATCCTCGACCTGCTCGCCAAACGGCCCGAGCGGCGCCCGCAGGACGCCCGCGAACTCGCCCACCGCATCAGCGCCGGGCGCACCACGCCGATGTACGTTCCGACGGTGGTCGCCCCGGCCCTGCCGAGCCCCGCCGCGGGACAGCGCTCCCCGGCGCCCCGGGTCCCGTCCCGGCCGGGACGGCCGCCCTCCCGCGAACCCCGGCTGCCGTCCTGGACCCAGGGCATGACCACCGGCCACAAGGCCGGCGCGACCCTGCGCGGCACCCCGCCGGACGCCTCCGCCGGACTCACCGGCGAGTGGATCGCCCGCCCCTCCACCGCCGTCTCGCCCCTGCCCGGCCGCGCTGAACGGCCCACCCCCGCACCGGAGTCGCTCGCCGCCCTGGCGGGGCGGCACAACGCCGGACTGAGCCTCGGGCGGCTCGGCCGGTGGACCGAGGCGGGAGAGGTCCACCGCTCGGTCGCCGCCGAACGGGAGCACCTGCTCGGCCCCGACCACCCGGACACGCTCGCCAGCCGCTACGAGGTCGGCTTCACCCTCAGCCGCACCGGACGCCCCGCCGAAGCGCTCGGCGAGTACGCGCGCGTCGCCCAGGCCAGAGAGCGGGTGCTCGGCGCCGACCACCCCGACACCCTGGCCGCGCGACAGGAAATGGCCTACGTTCTGGGCCAGTTGGGCCGTCACTTCGAGGCGCACCAGGCCTATACGTCGGTGCTCGCCGCCCGGGAGCGCGCGATGGGCCCCGACCATCCCGACACCCTGCGCTGCCGCCACAATCTCGCCTTCAACCTCAGCAGGCTCGGACGCCTGGAGGATTCGTACCGCATGGCGAGCGAAGTCGCCGCCGCCCGCGCCCGGGTCCTCGGCCCGGCCCACCCCGACACACTCGTCACCCGCTACGAAGTGGCCTATGCCCTCGGACAGTTGGGCCGCTGGCCCGAGGCGCTGGGCACCTATCAGGAGGTGGCCGGGGCCCGCGCGCAGGCCCTGGGCCCTGACCACCCGGACACGCTCGCCGCCCGCTACGAGGTGGGCATCAGCCTCGGCCGGCTCGGCCGCAGCGCGCAGGCACTGGAGCTGTACCGCTCCCTCGTCGACGACCGCACCCGGGCCCAGGGCGCCGCGCATCCCGAGACGCTGCGCGCACGGCACGGGCTCGGCGTGAACCTCGGCCGCCAGGGCCGCTGGGAGGAGGCTCTCGCCGAGTCCCGCGACGTGTGCGCCATCCGCGAGCGCGTGCTCGGCGCCGACCACCCCGACACCCTCGTCAGCCGCCGCGAGGTCGCCGTCGGGCTCGGCTGGCTCGGCCGCTGGGCCGACGCCCTCACCGAGTACCGGCGCGTCGCCGCCGCCCGCGACCGCGTGCTCGGCGCCGGCCATCCCGACACCCTCGCCAGCCGCAACGACGAGGCGCACTGTCTGGAGCAGCTCGGCCACGGGCAGGAGGCGGCGGAGCTGTACCGCAGGGTGGCCGCCCTGCGACAGCAGCGGGCGGCCCAGGGACGCTGACCGCGCGGGCGACGGCGGCAGCGATCCGGTCAGCGGACTCGGTCAGCGGACCGGGCAGCGGGGGAGGGCTCCCCTCGGCTCAGCCAGGAGAGTCGGAAAAATCTCGGACGGCGATGTCGAGAACCCGTGGCCCGCTCCGTCCCAGCAGTGAACGCGACCACAATGGATCGCACCAGTACCGAGGAGAAACACGATGGCCAAGTACCTGCTGCTCAAGCACTACCGTGGCGCCCCGGCTCCGGTCAACGACGTGCCCATGGCCCAGTGGACGCCGGAGGAGATCTCGGCCCATGTGCGGTACATGAACGACTTCGCGGCCGGGCTGGAGAAGACCGGCGAGTTCGTCGACAGCCAGGCGCTCGCCCCCGAGGGGACATTCGTCCGGTACGACGGCGAGGGACGCCCGCCGGTCACCGACGGCCCGTTCGCCGAGACCAAGGACCTCATCGCCGGCTGGATGGTGATCGACGTCGACACCTACGAGCGCGCCGTCGAACTGGCCGGGGAGCTGTCGGCCGCCCCCGGGGCGGGCGGCAAGCCGATCCACGAGTGGCTCGAGCTGCGCCCGTTCTACGGCGTGTCGCCCACCATCACGGAGTGACCTCTCCGGTGAACGAGGTCCTGCTCCGGAACCTCACACCGAGTGTCCTCGGAATCCTCGTCCGCCGCGGAGCCGACTTCGCGGCGGCCGAGGACGCCGTGCAGGACGCGCTGGTCGAGGCGGTCCGCGTGTGGCCGGACGACCCTCCGCGGGACCCGAAGGGCTGGCTGGTCACCGTGGCCTGGCGCCGGTTCCTCGACGCGACCCGGGCGGACGCAGCCCGCCGCCGGCGCGAGGACCTCGTCGACGAGGAGCCGGCGCCCGGACCCGCGCCCGCGGCGGACGACACGCTCCAGCTCTACTTCCTGTGCGCCCACCCCTCGCTCACGCCGTCGTCCGCGGTCGCGCTCACCCTGCGCGCCGTCGGCGGGCTCACCACGCGCCAGATCGCCCAGGCCTACCTGGTGCCCGAGGCGACCATGGCGCAGCGCATCAGCCGCGCCAAGCGCACCGTCTCCGGCGTTGGGGTATCCCCTGCTCAAGCGAAGCCGAGAGCGGGGGGAAGGTTCGACCAGCCAGGCGACGTCGCCACCGTGCTGCGGGTCCTCTACCTGGTCTTCAACGAGGGCTACTCCGGCGACGTCGACCTCGCCGCCGAGGCCATCCGGCTCACCCGGCAGCTCGCGACCTCGATCGACCACCCCGAGGTGGCGGGACTGCTCGCCCTCATGCTGCTCCACCACGCGCGGCGCGCCGCCCGGACCGCGCCCGACGGCAGCCTCGTACCGCTCGCCGAGCAGGACCGCGGCCGGTGGGACACCGGGTCGATCGCCGAGGGCGTCGGGATCCTGCATCCGGCCCTCGCCCGCGACCGGCTCGGCGAGTTCCAGGCCCAGGCCGCCATCGCGGCACTCCACGCCGACGCGCCCACCGCCGAGGAGACCGACTGGGTACAGATCGTCGAGTGGTACGACGAGCTCGCGCGCCTGACCGACAGCCCGGTCGTCCGGCTCAACCGCGCGGTGGCCGTCGGTGAGGCGGACGGACCACGGGCCGGCCTGGCCGCGCTCGCGGCGCTGCACGACTCCCTGCCCCGGCACACCGCGGTGGCGGCGTATCTCCACGAGCGCGACGGCGACCTCGTGGCGGCGGCACGGCTGTACGCCGAGGCGGCGCGGAAGGCACCCAATCTCGCCGAGCGCGATCACCTGACACGCCAGGCCGCCCGGCTCAACGCCCGTCGGCCCCGCTGAAGGGCCGCGTGAGCAGGCGGGTCGCGGTCCGGGACGCCCGCGCCCCCTCGTACGGACGCCCGCCGCTTGCCGCGCACCCCTGGCCGACGTAGATCATCACGTGCTACGAAGAACCATGCCTGTACACGAGGGATATGACGCCGTGATCGTCGGCGGAGGCCACAACGGACTGGTCGCCGCCGCCTACCTGGCGCGGGCCGGGCGGTCCGTGCTCGTGCTGGAGCGCCTGGGGAACACCGGCGGCGCCGCCGTGTCCACCCGGCCGTTCGCCGGAGTCGACGCGCGGCTGTCGCGCTACTCGTACCTGGTGAGCCTGCTGCCCCGGAAGATCGTGCGCGACCTGGGGCTCGACTTCCGGGTCCGTGGCCGTACGGTCTCCTCGTACACGCCCGTCGAGCGGGACGGGCGGCACACCGGACTGCTCGTCGGCGGCGGCGAGCGGCGCACCCGCGAGGCGTTCGCCAAGCTGACGGGATCGGAGCGCGAGTACGAGGCGTGGCAGCGTTTCTACGCGATGACCGGCCGCGTCGCCCAGGGTGTGTTCCCGACGCTCACCGAACCGCTGCCCACCCGCGAGGAGTTGCGGGCGCGTGTCGACGACGAGGAGGCCTGGCGGATCCTCTTCGAGGAGCCGGTCGGCACGGCCGTCGAGGAGTACTTCGCCGACGACCTCGTACGCGGTGTCGTCCTCACCGACGCGCTGATCGGCACGTTCGCCGACGCCCACGACCCGTCGCTGCGGCAGAACCGCTGCTTCCTCTACCACGTGATCGGCGGCGGCACCGGAGCCTGGGACGTGCCCGTCGGCGGGATGGGCGCCCTCACCGACGCGATCACCGGCGCGGCACGTGCCGCGGGCGCCGTGATCGCCACCGGTCATGAGGTGCTGCGGATCGACACGGACGGCGAGTCCGCCGAGATCACCTACCGGACCGCCGACGGCGAGGGTGTGGTCGCGGCCCGTCATGTCCTGGTGAACGCCTCGCCGCAGGAGCTCGCGCACCTCACCGGAGACGAGCCGCCCACCCCCGCCGAGGGTGCCCAGCTCAAGGTGAACATGCTGCTCAAGCGGCTGCCGAGGCTCCGCGACACCTCCGTCGACCCGCGCGAGGCGTTCTCCGGGACCTTCCACATCGCCGAGGGCTACGAGCAGTTGGCGGTCGCCCACGCGCAGGCCGCGGCCGGTGAGCTGCCCTCCGCGCCGCCCTCCGAGATCTACTGCCACTCGCTCACCGACCCCAGCATCCTCGGCCGGGAACTCGTCGAGCAGGGCTATCAGACCCTCACCCTCTTCGGCCTCCACACGCCCGCCCGGCTCTTCGAGCGGGACAACGACGCCGTACGGGACGAACTGCTGAAGTCGACGCTGGCCCAGCTGGACGCGCACCTCGCCGAGCCGCTGGCCGACTGCCTGGCCACCGACGCGGACGGGCGGCCCTGCATCGAGGCGAAGACCCCGCTCGACCTGGAGCGCGACCTGCGCCTGCCCGGCGGCAACATCTTCCACCGCGACCTCGCCTTCCCCTACGCCCAGGAGGGCACCGGCCGCTGGGGCGTCGAGACCCGGCACGCGAACGTGCTGCTGTGCGGGGCGGGCGCGGTACGCGGCGGCGGCGTGAGCGGCGTACCGGGTCACAACGCGGCGAAGGCCGTACTGGAGTCCCTGGGCCGGGCAGGCTAGGCCGACGCCGCGCCGTCGGCGGGCTTTGCTCGGTGCTGGGTGAGGTTCGGTGTCCCACCACAGCGCGCAGCGAAGACGTGTCGGCCCGGCGACGGTGTCGAGTGCGGGCAGTGGCAAGGGGCGCCGTCGTCACGCCGGCCATTCCGGAGAACCAGGACGCACGACCGCGCGCCGGGCGCACGGCGACGGCCCGCGCCGGACCGGTCCCAGCGGTGACACGGGGAGCAGATCCGGGCCGCCGATCGCGCACGGGACGGACGGAGTTGCCAAGGACGATCAGGAAGGAGTCGGTCGTCGGGTCGAGGACGAGCTACGTGCCGGTGTGGCCGGCGGTGCGCGGTGTCGGAGCAGCCAACGTTCTACGGGCCGGGCTGGTCCGTCGCCACGCCGAACCGGCATAGCGAGAAGCCCCGTTCTTCAGGACGGGGAGGAGTCACACGGGCGGGCCTCCTTGGTGGCGGCGATCTGCGGCTTCCAGGAGGCGGGCGGCTCCCGTCAGGGCAAGCGTGTCAACCTTCCCGGGCGAGGCTCAAGAGATCTGACGGAGTATCAGAAAAGGCCTTCCCTCGTCCGGAGGTCTGCGGCATCCTGCGCCCATGCAGACGGAGCTGAGCAAGGAACTGGGAGTCGAGCACGCCATCTTCGGCTTCACGCCGTTTCCCGCCGTCGCCGCGGCCATCAGTCGCGCGGGCGGATTCGGTGTGCTCGGCGCGGTCCGCTACACCGCCCCCGCCGACCTCGAACGCGACCTCGACTGGATCGAGGCGAACGTCGACGGCAGGCCCTACGGCCTGGACGTCGTCATGCCCGCGAAGAAGGTCGAGGGCGTCAGCGAGGCCGACGTCGAGGCGATGATCCCCGAGGGGCACCGGCAGTACGTCAAGGACACCCTCGCCAAGTACGGTGTCCCCGAACTCGCCGAGGGCGAGGCGGCCGGCTGGCGCATCACCGGCTGGATGGAACAGGTCGCCCGCGGTCAGCTCGACGTCGCCTTCGACTATCCGATCAAGCTGCTCGCCAACGCGCTGGGCTCACCGCCCGCCGATGTCGTCGACCGAGCCCATGCCCAGGGCGTGCTCGTCGCGGCCCTCGCGGGCAGCGCCCGGCACGCGCGCAAGCACGCCGAGGCGGGCATCGACGTCGTCGTCGCCCAGGGCTACGAAGCCGGCGGCCACACCGGGGAGATCGCCTCGATGGTGCTCACGCCCGAAGTCGTCGACGCCGTCGGCCCGTTGCCCGTCCTGGCGGCGGGCGGAATCGGGAGCGGACAGCAGGTGGCCGCCGCGCTGAGCCTCGGGGCACAGGGAGTGTGGCTCGGGTCGGTCTGGCTGACCGTGACCGAGGCCGACATGCACTCGCCCGCCGTGACCCGGAAACTGCTCGCCGCCGGCTCCGGCGACACCGTCCGCTCGCGGGCCCTGACCGGCAAGCCCGCACGCCAGTTGCGCACCGAGTGGACCGACGCCTGGGACGACCCGAACGGGCCCGGCACGCTCCCCATGCCGCTCCAGGGCCTGCTGGTCGCCGACGCCGTCTCCCGCATCCAGAAGTACGAGGTGGAGCCGCTGCTCGGCACACCGGTCGGGCAGATCGTCGGCCGGATGAACAGCGAACGCTCCGTCCAGGAGGTCTTCGACGACCTGACCCGGGGCTTCGAGCGCGCCGTGGACCGCGTCAACCGCATCGCGGGCAGGGGGGAACAGGCGTGAGCACATCACCCAACGGTTTCTGGGCCCAGGCCGCCGCCGACCCCGGGCGCGCCGTCCTCGTCACCCCCACCGGCGAGGAGTGGACCGCCGGACGCCTGCACGCCGCCGCCAACGGGCTCGTCCACGGACTGCGCGCGGCCGGCCTCCGGCGCGGCGACGCCTTCGCGGTCGTGCTGCCCAACGGCGTCGAGTTCCTCGTCACCTACCTCGCCGCCTCGCAGGCCGGTCTCTATCTCGTCCCGGTCAACCATCACCTCGTCGGCCCCGAGATCGCCTGGATCGTCTCCGACTCCGGAGCCAAGGTCCTCATCGCCCACGAACGGTTCGCCGACGCCGCCCGGCACGCGGCCGACGAGGCGAAGCTTCCCGCGGCACAGCGGTACGCCGTCGGCGGGATCGAGGGCTTCAGGCCGTACGCCGAACTCCTCGAAGGGCAGCCCGAGTCGGCGCCCGCCGACCGCACCCTCGGCTGGGTCATGAACTACACCTCGGGCACCACGGGCCGCCCGCGCGGCATCCGGCGCCCGCTGCCCGGCAAGCTCCCCGAGGAGTCGTACCTCGGCGGCTTCCTCGGCATCTTCGGCATCAAACCGTTCGACGACAACGTCCACCTCGTCTGCTCGCCGCTCTACCACACCGCGGTGCTCCAGTTCGCGGGCGCGTCCCTGCACATCGGCCATCGGCTGGTGCTGATGGACAAGTGGACGCCCGAGGAGATGCTGCGTGTCATCGACGCACACAACTGCACCCACACCCATATGGTGCCGACCCAGTTCCACCGCCTGCTGGCCCTTCCCGACGAGGTGAAGGCCCGCTACGACGTCTCCTCCATGCGGCATGCCATCCATGGCGCGGCCCCGTGCCCCGACCATGTGAAACGGGCCATGATCGCGTGGTGGGGCGAGTGCGTCGAGGAGTACTACGCGGCCAGCGAGGGCGGCGGAGCCTTCGCGACCGCCGAGGACTGGCTGAAGAAGCCCGGCACCGTCGGCAAGGCGTGGCCCATCAGTGAGCTGGCCGTCTTCGACGACGACGGCAACCGGCTGCCGCCCGGTGAACTCGGCACCGTCTACATGAAGATGAGCACCGGCGGATTCTCGTACCACAAGGACGAGACCAAGACCCGGAAGAACCGCATCGGCGACTTCTTCACCGTCGGAGACCTGGGCTGTCTCGACGAGGACGGCTATCTCTTCCTCCGCGACCGCAAGATCGACATGATCATCTCGGGTGGGGTCAACATCTACCCCGCCGAGATCGAGGCCGCGTTGCTCTCCCACCCCGCCGTCGCCGACGCGGCCGCCTTCGGCATCCCGCACGACGACTGGGGCGAGGAGGTCAAGGCCGTCGTCGAGGCCGCCCCCGGCCACGAACCCGGTCCGGCGCTCGCCGCCGACATCCTCGGCCACTGCGAGCGGCAACTCGCCGGGTACAAGCGGCCCAAGAGCGTCGACTTCATCACCACCATGCCCCGCGATCCCAACGGAAAGCTGTACAAGCGACGGCTGCGCGATCCGTACTGGGAGGGCCGCACCCGGGCGATGTGACCTGGTTCGCCTTCCAGGGCTGTCGCGCCACGCCGCCTCACTTGACCTCGCTCTTCCGTGGATCGAGGATCACGTGTCATGAAGCCTGGACACGGCAGTACGGTCGACGGGGTGCTGCGCCGCAGTGCCCGGCGCACACCGGCGCGGCGCGCCGTCGACTACCGAGATCGCTCCTGGACGTACGCGGAACTCGACGAGGCCGTCTCCCGCGCGGCGACCGTCCTCCTCGACGAGGGGCTGTCCCCCGGGGACCGCGTGGGCGCCTACGGGCACAACTCGGACGCCTACCTGATCGGCTTCCTCGCCTGCGCCCGCGCCGGACTCGTCCATGTGCCGGTGAACCAGAACCTGACCGGCGACGACCTCGCCTACATCGTCGGCCAGTCGGGAAGCGTCCTGGTCCTGACCGACCCCGACCTCGCCGGCCGGCTCCCGGAGGGCGTACGGACCCTGCCGCTGCGCGACACCGACGACTCGTTCCTCGCGCGGCTGGACACGGCGATCCCGTACGACGGTGACGAGCCGCGCGGCGACACGCTCGTGCAGCTGCTCTACACGTCGGGCACCACCGCACTGCCCAAGGGCGCGATGATGACGCACCGCGCCCTGGTGCACGAGTACCTGAGCGCGATCACCGCCCTCGATCTGAGCGCCGGGGACCGGCCGGTCCATTCGCTGCCGCTCTACCACTCGGCGCAGATGCATGTGTTCCTGCTGCCCTACCTCGCGGTCGGAGCCTCGAACACGATCCTCGACTCGCCGGACGCCGGTCAGCTCTTCGACCTGATCGAGGCGGGCCGCGCGGACAGCCTGTTCGCCCCGCCCACGGTGTGGATCGGCCTGTCGAACCACACCGACTTCGCCGACCGCGACCTGAGCGGTCTGCGCAAGGCGTACTACGGGGCGTCGATCATGCCGGTCCCCGTCCTGGAACGGCTGCGCGCGCGGCTGCCGAAGCTGGCCTTCTACAACTGCTTCGGGCAGAGCGAGATCGGCCCCCTGGCCATGGTCCTCGGACCCGACGAGCACAAGGGCCGGATGGACTCGTGCGGACGCCCGGTGCTGTTCGTGGACGCGCGGGTGGTCGACGAGGACGGCAAGGACGTGCCGGACGGGACACCGGGCGAAGTCGTCTACCGCTCACCGCAGTTGTGCGAGGGCTACTGGGACAAGCCCGAGGAGAGCGCCGAGGCGTTCCGTGACGGCTGGTTCCACTCGGGCGATCTCGCCGTGCGCGACGCCCACGGGTACTTCACGGTCGTGGACCGGGTGAAGGACGTCATCAACTCCGGTGGTGTCCTGGTCGCTTCGCGGCAGGTCGAGGACGCGCTGTACACCCATGAGCAGGTCGCCGAGGTGGCCGTCGTAGGGCTTCCCGACGAGCGCTGGATCGAGGCCGTCACCGCGGTCGTCGTCCGCCGGGGCGAGGTCACCGAGGACGAACTGATCGCCCACGCACGGGAGGAGCTCGCCCACTTCAAGGCGCCCAAGCGCGTCCTGTTCGTGGACGAACTGCCCCGCAACGCCAGCGGGAAGATCCTCAAGCGCGAACTGCGGGACCGGTTCGGCGACGCGTAGCCCCCGGCGGGGACGACGTCCGCTACCCGCGAGGGTCCTGGCGCCGGCTGTCGTTCCGATGCTCCGCGGCCTCCGGCGCTTCCCCGGCCGCGGACCCCTCCTCGTGGGACAGGCGGTAGGCCACGGCGAGTCCCCAGGGGACGCTCAAGAGGAGGACGAGGGCGAGGCCGAGAACGAGTGGAGCCGGGCGCGCGGCACCGACTCCCGCACACACGACGGCCACGGCGACGCAGGTGCGGGCCAGCGGCCGGTAGAGCCCGCGGTCCTGGCGCCAGACGCGCAGGGAACTCGCGAGCACCATCGTCGCGCAGAGCACGACGGCCGCGCCCCCGCAGATCACCCAGGCCGTGGCGGTGGGGGTACGGCTGTCGTGGGCGTGCTTGACGAGGCCGACCATCGCGGCACCCATGGCGGCCACCGCGGCGGTGAGCGGCAGATGAACCAGCATCCACCGCACGGTGCTCGCGCGGGTGGGCCTCGGCCGCCGGTGTCCGGCGAAGTCGAAGTACGTCCACCAGGCACCGAAGCCGACGACGACGGCGACGAGCCCGACGGCGAGGGTGAGCGCGTCGGTCGGCTCGTGGGTCAGTCCGTCGACCACTCCGGTCACGGTCTCGCCGAGCACGATGATGATGAGCAGCCCGAACCGTTCGGTGAGCGCGCCTGTCACGCTGAGCGCGACCGCGTGGACCGGGGTGGCCGTACCGATCATGACCGCGAACCCCGCCAGGTAGGTGACGGCCAAAAGGCCCCACGTCAGCACGCGGGCGTCCGCGGGCAGGGCGGAGCTCGCGGCCAGGACGACGGCGCAGACGGCCGTCCCGGTCACGAACAGCGTGCTGGGGCGGCGGAATTCGGGGCTGTCACCGCGTGCGGCGAGCAGCCACAGCCCCGCCAATACCGCGAACAGCACCCCCGCGTCCACGGCGAACGCGAAACCGCGTGCGCCGCCCGCCTCGGGGATGAACGCTCCCAACGGCACGAGCACCAGGATCTGCAGCAGGAACACGCTCCGGCCGCGAGCGTCCTCGTGCCCGTGCAGTTCGTGGTGGAGGGTGCCGTTGAACCAGGCGATCCACACCAGCGCGAAGACCACGGCGAACTCGCCCAGACCACGCCAGGTGAGGTGCCCGGCGAAGTGGTGGGCGGCCTGGGCGACCAGCACGACCACGACCAGGTCGTAGAACAGTTCGAGCGGTCCGACCACCCGCTCGCGCGGCTGCTCTCCGTGTGCGCGCGGAGGCTGCCACAGCCGACGGCGCAGCCGGGCCCACCGCTCGTGTCGTGAGATCACGCCGGAAGCGTAGGACGTCAGCGGACGAGGGAGTCGGAGACGGCCCACAGCCGGGCCGCGTTCTCCGTGTCCAGGGCGTACGGCGCGACGCCGGCGACGGCGCCTGCGCGTCCGGTGACCGGCTCGGCCTGGGCGCAGTCCTCGAAATAGCGGCCGCTGATGCCCTCCACCGTCGGCGAGGCGGCGAGCAGCACCGAGGTCGCGGCGCCCTGCTCCACCGTCTTCTGGGGCGGCAGCGCGAGTTCGCCGGACGCGATGAACGCGGCCACCTGCTTCATGTCCACATGCCGGGCCAGCGAGGTGTCGGCGATGTTGCCCGGCATCAGCGCGTTGGCCGTGATGCCGTCGTCGGCCCATCGCCGGGCGGCACCGACGGCGAACAGGGCGTTGGCGGTCTTCGACTGACCGTAGGAGGTCCAGGGGTCGTAAGGGCGGAAGCGGTAGTCCAGGTCGTCGAAGACGACCGGTGAGAAGAGGTGACCGATGGAACTCACCGAGACGATCCGCGCTCCGTCCGCCGCCGCGAGTGCCGGATGGAGGCCGCAGGCGAGGGCGAAGTGCCCCAGGTGGTTGACGGCGAACTGCGTTTCCCGGCCGTCAGGCGTGCGGGTGAGTTCCGGCGGGGCCATCAGTCCGGCGTTGTTGACCAGGATGTGCAGCGGGCCGTTCCAGGCCGCCACGAACGCCGTGACCGTGGACCGGTCGGAGAGGTCGAGCCGGCCCACCGTCACCTGTCCCGATTCCGGCGGCAGCTCTGCCTCCAGGCGCGCCGCCACACGGGCACCGGCCTCGGTGTCCCGTACGGCCAGGGTGACGTCGGCGCCCGCCGTGGCGAGCACCCGGGCCGTCTCCACCCCGATTCCGGAACTGGCTCCGGTCACCACGGCCCAGCGGCCGTGCAGGTCGACGCCGTCGGTGACCTCGGCGGCTGTTGTGCTCGCCCCGAACAGGTGGGGTGTCTGGGGTACGGACATGAGGTGAGTCTCCTGATTCGTCCGGCTTCGGTGAGAGCGACCTGGCCGAACACGTCGTCCGGGTGGTGCCCGGCGGCGATCATGGTGCCCGGCCGCTGCGCCAGGGGCTTGAGGTGTGAGGGACGGGCGTTTCGGCTCTTCGAGGGACTTGGTGAGGCGTCGGCCGGTGTCAGCCGTTGAGCGTCCCCATGAACTCGGGTGCGTAGCGGTCCCCGGTGACCACGCCGTGCGGGGCGACCGCCTCGATCGCGGCGATGTCGTCGGCGGTCAGGGTCGCCTCGGTCGCGGCGATGTTCTCTTCGAGGTAGCGGCGGCGCTTGGTGCCGGGGATGGCGACGGCGCCCTGGTGCTGGACCCAGGCGAGCGCCAGCTGGGAGGGCGTGACGTTCTTGGCGTCGGCGATGCGGCGGACCTCGCGGACGACGGCCAGGTTGCGGTCGAAGCTCTCGCCCCGGAACCGGGGGTCGCTCCGGCGCCAGTCGTCCTCGGCGAAGTCGTCGGGGCTGGTGATCGCGCCGGACAGGAAGCCGCGCCCCAGCGGGGAGTAGGCGACCAGACCGATCCCCAGCTCCCGCAGGGTGTCGCGCACTCCGTCGTGCTCGATGCCGCGCTCGAAGAGCGAATACTCGGTCTGGACGGCGGCGAGCGGGTGCACGGCATGGGCCCGCCGGACCGTGTGCGCGGAGGCCTCGCACAGCCCGATGTGGCGGATCTTGCCTTCGGCGACCAGCTCGGCCAGGGCGCCGACGGTTTCCTCGATGGGCGTCTTGGGGTCGACGCGATGCAGGTAGTACAGGTCGACGTGGTCGGTCCCCAGGTGCCGCAGCGAGCGTTCGAGGGCCCGGCGGACGTACTCGGGCCGGCCGTTGAGATCGAGCGGCCGGCCGTCGTCGGTGATCTCGAACCCGGTCTTGGTGGCGACCACGGCGGCCTCCCGGCGCCCCGCCAGCGCTTTGCCGAGAAGCTTCTCGTTGATGAAGGGGCCGTAGCTCTCGGCGGTGTCCAGCAGGGTGACACCGAGCTCCAGGGCACGGTCGATGGTGGCCAGCGACTCGGTCTCGTCGGTGGCGCCGTAGAAGGCGCTCATGCCCATGCAGCCGAGGCCCTGGGCTCCGACGGTCAGGCCCTGGCCACCCAGTGCGCGGTGTTCCACAACAGCTCCTCCACTACGTAACTAACTGGATATATACATGACGGTAGACCCGCGGGCCGACTGTGTCAATAACTAGATAGTTACTTGCTAGGGTGACGGCCATGCCACGGGACTCCAGCGCCACCAAGGCCCGGCTGCTCGACGCCGCCTTCACCGAATTCGCCGCCTACGGCATCGCCGGGGCCCGGGTGGACCGGATCGCGGAGGCCGCGGCGGCGAACAAGCGGCTGATCTATGCCTACTTCGGCAACAAGGAGCAGTTGTTCGACGAGGTGTTGCGACGGGCGATGACAGCGGGTGCGGAATCGGTGCCCTTCGACGTCGGGGACCTGCCCGGGTACGCCGGCGCGATCTTCGACCACCTCGTCGCCCGGCCGGACCTGATGCGCCTACGCCTATGGAAACTGCTGGAGCGCCCCTCCGCCACCGGACTCGAACCGGACGCCTTCCGAAGCAAGGCCGCCGAAGTGGCCGAGGCGCAACGGCGTGGCGAGGTGGCCCGGGGGATGGAGCCCGACGATCTCCTGACCATGGTCCTCGCCGCGGCTCAGGCGTGGTTCTGGGCAGCCGAGGGCGCCGACCCCGGGGAGGCCGGCCGGTCCTGGTCGCCGCGGCGGCTGGCCCTGCACCGCTCGGCAGTCGTCGAGGCCGCCCGCCGGATGAGCGAGCCGAAGCCCGCCGGCGAGTAGCGGCCTCACGGGCTCGCGGCGCAGGGCGAGCCCGTGTCTCTCAAGACGGCAAGACAAGCGGGGCGCACGGTCGGCCGCAGGTTCCGACCGGAAGAGGGCGTGGCGTGTGACGGGGCGGCCAGGCGTCAGCCTGTTCCGGCCCACCGTCCGCCAGGCAATTCATACCTGAGGCGATGGGCCGGTCCCTGATGGGTTGGACCCGTGATGGGCTGGCCCGCGTTGGGTCGGACCCGTGTTGGACCGGTCCGCTGGGTTGGGCCAGCGGCTGGCCGGTCCGCGGTGGGTTGGACCACCGGGTGGCTGGTCCACGGGGGGTCGGGCCTGCGACGGACCGGTCCGAGATGGGTTGGGCCAGCGGTCGGCCGGAGTCGTGTTCGCCGCGTCCGCGTGGGGGGCGAGCGGCCGGTCACGGTCGCGGGCGCAGGTCCACGATCCGCTTCAGCTTGCCCACCGACCGTTCCAGGGACTCCGGTTCGACGATCTCCACCGTTACCGAGACGCCGATCCCGTCCTTGATGCCCGCGGTGATCGCCCGCGCGGCCGCCTCGCGCGTCTCGGGCGTGGCGCCGGACCGGGCCTCGGCCCGTACGGTCAGGGCGTCGAGGCGGCCCTCGCGGGTCAGCCGGAGCTGGAAGTGCGGGGCGACCCCCGGAGTCCGCAGCACGATCTCCTCGATCTGCGTCGGGAAGAGATTGACCCCCCGCAGGATCACCATGTCGTCACTGCGCCCGGTGATCTTCTCCATCCGGCGGAAGACCCGGGCCGTGCCGGGCAGCAGCCGCGTCAAGTCCCGTGTCCGGTAACGGATCACGGGCATGGCCTCCTTGGTGAGCGAGGTGAAGACCAGCTCGCCCTCCTCGCCGTCCGGCAGCACCTCACCCGTGAAGGGGTCGACGACCTCCGGGTAGAAGTGGTCCTCCCAGATGTGCAGACCGTCCTTGGTCTCCACGCACTCCTGGGCGACTCCCGGGCCGATGACCTCGGAGAGGCCGTAGATGTCCACCGCGTCGATCGCGAACCGCTCCTCGATCTCGCGGCGCATCTCCTCGGTCCACGGCTCGGCCCCGAACACACCGACCCGCAGCGAGGTGCCGCGCGGGTCCACGCCCTGCCGCTCGAACTCGTCGAGCAGGGTCAGCATGTACGACGGCGTCACCATGATGATCTCGGGCTTCAGATCCTGGATCAGCTGCACTTGACGGGCCGTCATGCCGCCGGACGCGGGGATCACCGTACAGCCGAGCCGTTCCGCGCCGTAGTGGGCGCCGAGCCCGCCCGTGAACAGGCCGTAGCCGTAGGCGATATGGACCTTGTCGCCGGGTCGGCCGCCCGCCGCGCGGATCGAACGGGCCACCATGTCGGCCCACATGGACAGGTCGTTCTCCGTGTAGCCGACGACCGTGGGCCGCCCGGTCGTCCCGCTCGACGCGTGGATGCGCCGGATCCGATCCTGCGGCACGGCGAACATCCCGTACGGGTAGTTCTCGCGCAGATCCGCCTTCACGGTGAAGGGGAACCGTGCCAGGTCGGCGAGCGAGCGGCAGTCGTCCGGGCGCAGCCCGGCCTTGTCGAAGGACTCCCGGTAGAAGGGGACGTTCTCGTACGCGTGCCGCAGCGACGCGCGCAGCCGCTCCAGTTGGAGCGCCCGCAGTTCCTCCGCGTCGAGCCGCTCGCCCGCGTCGAGCAGGCCCTTCGGGTCCGTCGAGCCCGCCATCGCGCCCACTCCCTCGCCAACCGTGCTATTCCGGACGACCGATCATTCGGTCGTGCTGTTCCGGATCAGTAATTCAGGTGTCCCGCCTCAGGGCAAGGGGTCCGCGAACGCTTTTTGCGGGGCTGTGAGGCGGCGGTCAGCGCACCAGTGCGGGACGCTTGGCGTCGAACTCCCAGCCGGGGACGAGGAAGCGCATGCCGACGGCGTCGTCCCGGGCGCCCAGCGCCTCCTTCAGATAGAGCTCGTGCGCAGCCAGCAACCGGTCCATGTCCAGCTGGACGCCCAGGCCGGGGGCGTCCGGAAGCGCGATCTCGCCGTCGACGATGCGCGGCGGGGCGACCGTGAGCCGTTCCAGACCCTCCTGCCAGATCCAGTGCGTGTCCAGGGCGTTGTACGCGCCCGGTGCCGCGGCTCCGCAGTGCGTGACCATGGCGAGCGAGATGTCGAAGTGGTTGTTCGAGTGGCAGCCCCAGGTCAGGCCCATCGCGTTGCACAGCTGGGCCACGCGCACCGAGCCCCGCATGGTCCAGAAGTGCGGGTCGGCCAGCGGGATCGAGACCGACTGGAGCGCCAGGGCATGGGTGAGCTGCCGCCAGTCCGTGGCGATCATGTTGGTGGCCGTCGGCAGTCCCGTCGCCCGCCGGAACTCGGCCAGGATCTCCCGCCCCGAATAGCCGTCCTCGGCGCCGCAGGGGTCCTCCGCGTAGGCGAGGGTGCCCACCAGGGGCTCGCACAGCTCGATCGCCTCGCGCAGCGACCAGGCGCCATTGGGGTCGAGCGTGATCCGGGCCTCGGGGAAGCGGTCCTTCAGCGCGCGGACGGCCCGGACCTCCTCGGCACCCTCCAGCACACCGCCCTTGAGCTTGAAGTCCCGGAAGCCGTACAGCTCGTGGGCGGCCTCGGCCTGCCGGACGATCGCGCCGGGCGTGAGGGCCTCCTCGTGCCGCAGGCGGTACCAGTCCACGTCCGAGTCGCTCTCGCGGGCGTACGCGAGATCCGTGCGGTCCGGGTCGCCGACGTGGAAGAGATAGCCGAGCACCCGTACACGGTCGCGTTGCTGCCCGTCGCCGAGGAGGGCCGCGACCGGCACGTCGAGGTGCTGGCCGAGCAGGTCGAGGAGGGCCGACTCGACGGCGGTGACGGCGTGGACGGCCGTCCGCAGGTCGAAGGTCTGGGCACCGCGCCCGCCGGCGTCGCGGTCGCGGAAACGGTCCCCGATCTCGCGCAGGACGCGCTGGTGGTCGCCCACCTTCGCGCCGAGGACGAGGGGTTCCGCGTCGCGCAGCGTCCGGGTGATCTTCTCCCCGCCCGGCACCTCGCCGAGCCCGGTCCGCCCCTCGGAGTCCTTGAGGACGACGACGTTGCGGGTGAAGTAGGGGCCGTGGGCGCCCGACAGGTTCAGCTCCATGCAGTCCCGCCCCGCGACGGGATAGACGGCGAACTCGGTGATCGTCGGTTGCTGACTCATCATCAAAATCCTTGTGTACGAGGGTGACCGGGGCCGGTGATCACAGGATGACGGCGACGGGCCGGGCGAGGGGGCGGCCCGCCCTGAGCCCGATGGGCCGTCCCCCGCGTGCTTCAGGCGGGTGGGCGCGTGGCTCCGACCAGAGCCAGCCCGGTGTCGAGGATCCGCTCCAGAGCGGCGAGATCGTCCGGGCCCGGATCGGTGAGCGGTGCGCGCACCGGGCCGACGGGAAGCCCACGCAGCCGGGCCGCGGCCTTGACCAGGGAGACGGCGTACCCGGGCACCTTGTCGCGGAGTTCGACGAGCGGGACGTAGAAGTCGCGCAGCAGCTTGTTCACGGTCGCCTCGTCGCCGGTGCGCAGCGCGGTGAAGAACGCGCCGGCGATCTCGGGAGCGAAGGCGTGGACGGCCGACGAGTAGGCGGGGACGCCCACGGTGGCGTACGCCCGGGCCTGGATCTCGGCGGTGGCGGCTCCGTTGAAGAAGAGGAAGCCGTCGGGCGCGGCGAGCGTGAGGCGCTGGAGCCGGTCGAGGTCGCTGTGTCCGTCCTTGAGCCCGATGACGGTGGGGATCGCCGCGACGGCCCGCAGCCCCTCGGGGGTGAAGGCGACCGGGCCGCGCTGGTAGGTGATGAGCGGCAGCCGCGTACCGGCGGCGATCCGGCGCAGCTGCTCGACCAGGCCCGCCTCCGGTGCCTCGACGAGATAGTGGGGCAGCACGAGGAGGGCGTCCGCGCCGGCCTCCTCCGCGATCCGGGCGAATCGGAGCGCCTGTGCCCATCCGTAGCCGACGCCCGCGACCACGGGCAGGCGGCCGTCGGCGATCTCGACCGTCGCGGTGACGACCGCGCGGTACTCGTCCTCGTCCAGCGCGCTGAACTCGCCGGTCCCGCAGGCCGGGAACACCGCGCCCGGCGCGGTGGCCAACCGGTCGGACAGATAGGCCCGGTAGGACTCCAGATCGAGGTCGCCGGCCTCGGTGAAGCTCGTGAGCGGGAAGGACAGGACCCCGCTCGCCATGCCGTCCCGCAGCCGCTGGACCACGTCCTCCGGATCCGCGTTGAACCCTGCCATGAATCTCATCCCTGTATGCAGACGGCGTCTATGTATGAGAACTCAGGTTAGATTCGTGAACCCCGGGGGTCAATGGCTGGGTCCTACGGATCTGCGGCCGTCGGATTCATCGGCGCTCGACACAGCGCGGCGGGCCCGCAGCCGGGGAGGCTGCGGGCCCGCTGAGTTCGGACCGGGATGTCCGCCGTTCGGGCGGGGATCCCCTGCCCGAGCGGCGAGGGCGCCCGCTCGGCCGTAGGACCGTCAGTGCGATGCGGCCGAGGCCGCCGTGCCCGGATGCGGGCCGTACGCCGTCATGAAGTGGTCGCGGAACTTGTCCATCCCCCACACCGGCGCGTTGTCCGCGGGCTTGAGCCCCTCGGTCCAGCCCCAGTCGGACACGCGGTCCAGCACCTTGGGGTCACGGGCGACGATGGTGACGGGCACGTCCTTGTCGGCGGTTCCCCCCGTGACCGTCGGGACGGGCTGGTGGTCGCCGAGGAAGACGAGGACGGTGTTGTCGTCGCCGTAGCGCTGGACCCACTGGGTCAGGCTGTCCAGGGAGTACTGGATGGCCTTGCGGTACTCGGTCCGCACCCGCTTCGAGCTCTTCCAGACCTCCGTGGGGTTCGTGCCCTCCTTCTTGATCTTGTAGAAGATCTTGCCGTCCCCGAGGTCCTTCCAGTCGATCGTGTGGGCGATCGGGGACCAGGGGTTGTGGCTGGAGGCGAGGATGATCTCCGCCATGATCGGGTCGCGGTTCTTCTTGCCGTGCTCCAGCTTCTGGAAGGACTCCAGGCTGAACTGGTCCGGCACCGGCGTCCAGCTGAAGTACGGGCCCTGATAACCGAGGTGTGTCGAGTCGTAGATGTGGTCGAGGCCGAAGTACTTGCCCTCGGGCCAGGCCAGGCGCACGCCGGGGACGATGCCGACGGTCCGCCAGGCGCCGGTCTTCTGGAAGTAGCTGGTGAGGGTCGCGCGCTTGCTGGTGGTCAGAGACCGGTACCGCTGCTGGTTCTTGACCCATGTGCCGGACAGGAACGTCGAGTGGGCGAGCCAGCTGCCGGCGCCCGTCACGGGCGACCTGAGCCAGCCGCTGCGCGCCGAGAAACCGGCCGCCTTGAGCCGGGCGTCGCCCGCCTTGAGCGTGGCGTCGACCTCAGGTCCCATCACCGGATCGTCGATGGCCACCCGGCCGTAACTCTCGATGAAGGTGAGCATCACGTCCTTGCCGCGCAGCCCGGTCAGCAACTGGTCGGACGGGGTGTGGGCGAAGGCGTCGACGGCCATCTGCTTCTTGTAGACGTCGGCGTCACCGAGGCCGTCGCGAACGTACTGCACACGGTTGGAGAGGTACTGGGCGTAGCCCTTGGTGGCGATCGTGACTCCGCCGGACTGCACGCCCAGGGTGAAGCAGATGATCCACGCGACGCCGAGGACGAGCGTGGAGCGCACGGCCCCGGTGCGGTGCCGGGCCAGCACGTTCGCCAGCCGCGTCATCGCGAGCACGCTCAACGCGAGTACGGCGATGACCAGGACGATCACCCCGACCACCGCGGATATCTCGCCCGAGCGCCCGAACGAGTCCTTCACCCAGTCCGCCCCGTCGCTCAGCAGAACCCAGTCGAAGACCAGGTCGAACGGCCGGGCCAGGGTCTCGCGGAAGCCCATGTCGAGGCACTTCAGGATGGCGGACAGTCCGAGGACCACCCCCAGGACTCCGGCTGTGATCCGCCGCGCCTTCGCCGGCAGTACGAGCAGGACGGCTGTGAGGAAGACCGCCTCGACCGGGAGGCGGAGAAACGCCCGGACGCTCATCCAGTCGAGGCGGTTGGGCACGAGGAGGACGGTGAGCACCAGCGCACCGGCCAGGACGCTCGTGCCCGCCCGCACGACACGCACGGCCCGGGGGTAACGACGGCGCCAGCCGAACCAGCCGGGGCGGGCGGCGGAGGCGGCGTTCGCGGCGGGTTCGGCTTCGTCCGGGGACGCGGGCTCGGACGGATGCCGGTCGGCGGCCTCGGGGGCGGCTTCGTCGTCGGTGGGGTGCGGGACGGTGGCTTCGGGGGCGGCTTCGTCGTGGGTGGCGGGGTGCGGGTCGGTGGGTTTGTCCTCGGTGGTGGGGTGCGGGACGGTGCCGTTGTCGTCGGTGGTGGCCTGCGAGACGGTGGGCTCGTCACGGGCGGAGGCGTGCGAGACGGGGGCTTCATCCTCGGGGTGCGGGACGGTGGCTTCGTCGTCGGCCGGGTGCGAGGTGGTGGTTTCGTCGTGGATGGCGGGGTGCGGGACGGCGGTCTCGCGGCGCTCTTCGTCGCCGGCCGCCCCATCCGCCCGCTCTTCCGTTCCGGGGCTCGCGTTCGCCCCGGTCTGGTCGGCTGTCCCGGAGTCCCCCCGGCTCCCGTCCATCGCCGTCGCGTCGGGGTCCGGACCCACGTCAGCGTCCGTGTCCGGCAGTTGGCGAGGAGGCGTGTGGTGCGACACCCGAAGGTCCTTCCGTGCGTAACCCGGTGCTGGCGTGACGGAGGCTTTTCCGTCACCCCCCATACGGCCGGCCGTCACCTCCGGTTCAACGGCGGAGGCCGACCGCGCACACAGTACGGGGCCAGGATCACCCGGATGACACCGCCGGGGGCTACCGGTCCGCCGCCACCGCCACCTCCCGCGCCCACCTGTAGTCGGCCTTGCCGCTCGGCGACCGCTGGACGGAGTTCGTGATCACCAACTGGCGCGGGATCTTGTAGCCCGCGAGGTGGTTGCGGCAGTGGGTCTGGATGTCGTCGAGGGACGGCTGCGGCGCGCCCTCGCGGAGTTGGACGACCGCCGCCACGTGGTTGCCCCACTTCGGGTCGGGCACTCCGGCGACCAGGGCGTCGTACACGTCCGGATGCGACTTGAGGGCCTGTTCGACCTCCTCGGGATAGACCTTCTCGCCGCCGGTGTTGATGCACTGCGAACCGCGGCCGAGGACGATGACGATGCCCTCCTCGTCGACCGTGGCCATGTCGCCGAGGAGCACCCAGCGCTCGTCGCCCTTGCGGAAGAACGTCTCGGCGGTCTTCTTGGGGTCGTTGTAGTAGCCGAGGGGTACGTGGCCGCGCTGTGCGACCCGTCCCGGCTCGCCGACCGCGACCGGCTCGTGGGTGGCCGGATCCACCACCTGTGTACGGGCGTTGACGCGAATGCGGAAGCCGCGCTCCGGGCCGGAGTCAGCCGTCGCGGTGCCGTTGAAGCCGGACTCCGAGGAACCGAAGTTGTTGAGCAGCATCACGTTCGGGACGAGCGCCTGGAACTGTTCGCGCACGGTGTCCGACATGATGGCGCCGGACGAGGACACGCTGAACAGGGCGGAGCAGTCCGTGCCCTTCAAAGGGCCGTTCAGTGCGTCGACGAGGGGCCGCAGCATCGCGTCGCCGACCAGCGACACGCTGGTCACCCTCTCCCTCTCGATAGTCCGCAGGACTTCCTCGGGTACGAACTTGCGGTGGAGTACGACGCGTTGGCCGAAGTTGAAGGCGATGAAGGCGGTGAGGGTCGAGGTGCCGTGCATCAGCGGGGGAGTGGGGAAGAAGGTGATCCCGGCACCGCCGGCCGCGACGCGCTCGGCGAGCTCCTCCGGCTTCGTGACCGGATCGCCGGTCGGCGCGCCCCCGCCGAGGCCGGCGAAGAAGAGGTCCTCCTGCCGCCACATCACGCCCTTGGGCATCCCCGTCGTGCCGCCGGTGTAGATGATGAACTGGTCGTCCGCGGACCGCGCGGGGAAGCCGCGCCCGGGCGACCCGGCACCCTCGGCGTCGGCGAAGTCGACCGCGTCCGCCGCACCCTCGGCACCCACCGGGTCCACGGCACCCGCCGCGCCCGCCCCGGACGCCGAGGCACCCACCCGCACGAGGTGCCGCAGCCGTGGGGCGCGCGGCCGTGCCGCCGCCACCCGGTCCGTGAACTCCGCGTCGAAGACCAGTGCCGCCAGGTCGGCGTCCTGGTACAGGTACGCCAACTCCTCTTCCACGTAGCGGTAGTTGACGTTCACCGGGACGATGCGCGCCTTCAGGCAGGCCAGCACCGTCTGGAGGTACTCGACGCCGTTGTAGAGGTAGAGGCCGAGGTGCTCGCCGGGACGGATTCCGCTGTCTATCAGATGGTGCGCCACGCGGTTCGCCGCCGCGTCCAACTGCGCGTACGTCAGGCGGCGTTCCGCGCCCGTGCCCGGGTGGTCGATGTACACGAGCGCCTCGCGGTCCGGGACCACGTCGACGACCGACTCGAACAGGTCGGCAAGGTTGTACTCCACCGCTCCTCCTGACCGTGCACGTCCGTCTACGTCCGTGGTCGAGCGCTCCCGGGGCCGTCCACCCCGGGCTCGACGGTCATCAGAGCAAAGCCCGACCCAACTGTGAAGGGTCCCGGCACAAGAAATCTGACTGACTGTCAGAAAACCCTTGTACTGGCTGGACGCCTCCTGCAACCTGTTCTCGCATCCGAGACGGGAGGACGGCAATGGGTGGGACGGAACACCTCACCGTGCAGCGCGAAGGCGCCACACTGGTGCTCACGCTCAACAGGCCCGAGGCCAAGAACGCGCTCTCGCTGCCGATGCTGGTCGGTCTGTACGACGGCTGGGTCGAGGCCGACGAGGACGACGCGATCCGCTCGATCGTGCTGACCGGCGCCGGCGGTGCCTTCTGTGCCGGGATGGACCTGAAGGCGCTGGCCGGAAAGGGCATGGAGGGCGAGCAGTACCGGGACCGGCTCAAGGCCGACCCCGATCTGCACTGGAAGGCGATGCTGCGCCACCACCGCCCGCGCAAACCGGTGATCGCGGCCGTCGAGGGGTACTGCGTCGCGGGCGGTACCGAGATCCTCCAGGGCACCGACATCCGGGTCGCCGGGGCCTCCGCGACCTTCGGGCTCTTCGAGGTCAGGCGCGGACTCTTCCCGATCGGCGGCTCGACGGTCCGGCTGCAACGCCAGATCCCGCGCACCCACGCCCTCGAAATGCTGCTGACAGGACGCCCGTACACCGCCCAGGAGGCCGCGGGCATCGGTCTGATCGGCCATGTCGTGCCCGACGGCACCGCGCTCGACAAGGCCCTCGCCCTCGCCGAGCAGATCAACGCCTGCGGCCCGCTCGCCGTCGAGGCGGTCAAGGCGTCCGTGTACGAGACCGCCGAGCTGACCGAGACCGACGGCCTCGCCGCCGAACTCCGGCGCGGCTGGCCGGTCTTCGACACCGCCGACGCCAAGGAAGGCTCCCGGGCCTTCGCCGAGAAGCGCCCGCCCGTCTACCGGCGCGGCTGACCCGCAAACCCGGCCCCGGACGCGACCCGCCCGCCCCCTGGACACAGCGCGTCCGGCCGTTGGAAGGAGAGATCCGGGATGCCCGAAGTCCTCAGAGCCCCCCTCGTCGTCGAGTTCCCCTTCACCCGCTCGCTCGGCCCCGTGCAGAGCGCCTTCCTCACGGGCCTGCGCGAACGGGTCGTCCTCGGTGTACGGACCGCCGACGGCCGGACCCTCGTCCCACCCGTCGAGTACGACCCCGTCACCGCCGAGGAGATACGCGACCTCGTCGAGGTCGCCCCCACCGGCACTGTCACCACCTGGGCCTGGAACCACGAACCCCGCCGCGGCCAGCCCCTCGACACCCCCTTCGCCTGGGTCCTGGTCAAGCTCGACGGCGCCGACACCGCCCTGCTGCACGCCCTCGACGCCCCCGGCCCCGACGCCGTGCGCACCGGGATGCGCGTCCGCGTCCGCTGGGCCCCCGAACGCTCCGGCGCGATCACCGACATCGCCTGCTTCGAGCCGCACGACGGCGCTCCCGGGCAACTCACGGGCCACGACGGCCGGTTCGAGGACATGGTGACCGGCATCGTCGCCCCCGCACGGCTCGACTACGTCTACTCACCGGGCCGCGCCCAGTCCGCCTACATCGCGAGCCTTTCCCGACAGCGGACCGTCGGCGAGCGCTGCCCCTCCTGCCACAAGGTGTACGTCCCGCCCAAGGGCGCGTGTCCCACCTGCGGGGTGGCCACCTCCGAACAGGTCGAGGTCGGCCCGCGCGGCACCGTCACCACGTACTGCATCGTCAACATCAAGGCGAGGAACCTCGACATCGAAGTCCCGTACGTATACGCCCACATCGCCCTCGACGGCGCCGGCCTCGCGCTGCACGGCCGGATCGGCGACATCCCCTACGACAAGGTCCGGATGGGCCTGCGCGTGGAACCGGTCTGGTCCGAGGGCGGTCGCTACCCGGACCACTACCGGCCCACCGGGGAACCGGACGCGGACTACGAGACGTACAAGGAGATGCTGTAGATGCGGCCCCTCAGGGACATCGCCGTCGTCGCCTTCGGGCAGACCGACCACCGGCGCACCTCCGACGAGCTCTCCGAGGTGGAGATGCTCCTCCCTGTCCTGCACGACGTCCTCGACCGGACGGGCCTGCAGACCAGTGACATCGGCTTCACCTGTTCCGGCTCCAGTGACTATCTCGCGGGCCGCGCCTTCTCCTTCACGATGGCGCTCGACGGCGTGGGCGCCTGGCCGCCGATCTCCGAGTCGCACGTCGAGATGGACGGCGCCTGGGCGCTGTACGAGGCGTGGACCAAACTGCTGACCGGCGACGCCGACACGGCTCTCGTGTACGCGTACGGCAAGTCGTCACCCGGCTCCGTACGCGACGTCCTGACACGGCAGTTGGACCCGTACTACGTGGCCCCGCTGTGGCCCGACTCGGTCGCCCTCGCCGCGCTCCAGGCACAGGCGCTCATCGACGCGGGCGAGACCGACGAACTCGCGCTCGCCTCCGTCGCCGCCCGCAGCAGGGCCTCCGCGACCGCCAACTCCCACGCGCAGCTCCGTGGTTCGGTGCCGCAGGGCGACTATCTCGTACGACCGCTGCGCACCGGAGACTGCCCGCCCGTCGGCGACGGCGCCGCCGCCGTGATCCTCGCGGCCGGGGACCGGGCCCGCGACCTGTGCGAACGGCCCGCCTGGATCCGGGGCATCGACCACCGCGTCGAGGCGCACTCCCTCGGCGTACGCGACCTGACCGACTCGCCGTCCACGCGACTGGCCGCCGAACGCGCCGGAGCCTTCGAACGGCCCGTCGACACGGCCGAGTTGCACGCCCCCTTCACCTCCCAGGAAGTGGTCCTGCGCAAGGCGCTGCGGCTCGGGAGCAGCGTGCGGGTCAACCCGTCGGGGGGCGCGCTCGCCGCCAACCCCGTCATGGCGGCCGGGCTCATCCGCATCGGCGAGGCCGCCGCGCGCGTCCATCGCGGGGAGTCCGACCGGGCACTCGCCCACGCCACCTCGGGCCCCTGCCTCCAACAGAACCTGGTCGCCGTACTCGAAGGGGATGCCCGATGAGCAAGGAGCCCGTGGCCGTCGTAGGCATCGGCCAGACCAAGCACGTGGCGGCACGGCGGGACGTGTCCATCGCGGGACTCGTCCGCGAGGCAGCCCAACGAGCTCTGGATGACGCTGAGTTGACGTGGGCCGACATCGACGCCGTCGTGATCGGCAAGGCGCCCGACTTCTTCGAGGGCGTCATGATGCCCGAGCTGTACCTCGCCGACGCGCTCGGCGCGGTCGGCAAGCCGATGCTGCGGGTGCACACGGCGGGCTCCGTCGGCGGATCGACGGCCCTGGTCGCCACCAACCTGATCGCGGGCCGCGTCCACGGCACCGTCCTGACCCTGGCCTACGAGAAGCAGTCCGAGTCCAACGCCATGTGGGGCCTGTCCCTGCCCATCCCCTTCCAGCAGCCGCTGCTCGCCGGCGCCGGCGGCTTCTTCGCACCGCACGTACGCGCCTACATGCGGCGGACCGGCGCACCCGACACCGTCGGCTCCCTCGTCGCGTACAAGGACCGCCGCAACGCGCTGAAGAACCCGTACGCGCACCTCCACGAGCACGACATCACCCTGGAGAAGGTCCAGGCCTCACCCATGCTCTGGGACCCGATCCGCTACTCGGAGACCTGCCCCTCCTCCGACGGAGCCTGCGCGATGATCCTCACCGACCGCGCGGGAGCGGCCCGTTCACCGCGCCCGCCCGCCTGGATGCACGGCGGCGCGATGCGTAGCGAACCGACCCTCTTCGCAGGCAAGGACTGCGTGTCCCCGCAGGCCGGCAAGGACTGCGCGGCGGACGTGTACCGGCAGGCGGGCATCGCGGACCCGCGCCGCGACATCGACGCCGTCGAGATGTACGTGCCGTTCTCCTGGTACGAGCCCATGTGGCTGGAGAACCTCGGCTTCGCCGACGAGGGCGAGGGGTGGAAGCTCACCGAGGCGGGGGTGACCGAACTGGAGGGCGACCTGCCCGTCAACATGTCGGGCGGGGTCCTCTCCACCAATCCGATCGGCGCCTCCGGCATGATCCGCTTCGCCGAAGCGGCACTCCAGGTGCGCGGCCAGGCCGGAGAGCACCAGGTCGACGGGGCTCGCCGGGTGCTCGGCCACGCCTACGGCGGCGGATCCCAGTTCTTCTCGATGTGGCTGGTCGGGTCCGCGCCGCCCGCCTCCTGAAACCGTCCCCCTCACATGGCCTGTGCGCGGCACGGACCGATCGCTAGGCTGGCCGCGGACGACGAACCGGGAGGAGCACGGACGTGGCCGAAAGCACCATCGAGCAACACCCGCTCGCGGGCTGGGACAAGCCGGAGCTGGACCTCAGCAACGCCGAATGGCAGTCCAGCAGCCGAGGGCGGGGAGATGTCCAGATCGCCTTTGTCGAGGGCTTCATCGCGATGCGCAACAGTGGCCGCCCGCACAGCGCTTCCTTGATCTTCACTCCCGCGGAGTGGGGGGCCTTCGTATCGGGAGCCCGCGAGGGCGAGTTCGACCTGACCTGAACAGAGGACCGCCGGGCCTTCCCGCCCCGCCCCCGCGCGGGGAAGGGGCGGCGGCCCGAGCCCCCGTGCCCAGGGGGCTGCTCACCGTCCGGTCCTCCGGCAGCCGCGCTGCCTCGACGAGGTTCCGACCAGGAGCGCGCGAACGGGCTGCCCCGTGGATGATCGGGGCGTACGCTGAGGTGCCTGGACGTCACGGTGCGCATCCGCTCCCCGCGCGGGCGCGCGATCGTGGCAGGGGGTGATCATGGGGCAACGCAGCCTGCGCAGCCGTCGGACGCTCTTCGAGCGCGAGAGTGAACTGTCCGCCGCCGACGAGGCGTTGAGCGACCTCGTCGGGCTGCGCCGGGACACGGGCGAACCACCGGGCCGCCCCCGCGGCGCGCTCCTCGCCTTCGCCGGACGCGCCGGAATCGGCAAGACGACCCTCCTCGCCGAGGTCCGCAGGCGCTCCGCGGCCAAGGGCTGCACCGTACTGAGCGCACGCGGCGGTGAACAGGAACAGCGCGTCGCCTTCCACGTCGCCCGCCAGCTCCTGCAGCCACAGCTCGCCGGATTCTCCGAGGCCGAACTCCGCTCCTCCCTGGGGAGTTGGTACGCGATCGTCGGCCCCGCACTCGGCCTCTGCGCGCCGTCCGAGGGCGCCCCGCCCGACCAGCAGGGCCTGCGCGCCGGACTCGACTGGGTGCTCACCCACCTCGCCGTGCAGCGTGCCCCCATGGTGCTCCTCCTCGACGACGCGCACTGGGCCGACGCCGAATCACTCAGCTGGCTGGCCGCGTTCGCGCCCCGCGCCGAGCAACTCCCGCTGCTGCTCGTCGTCGCCTACCGGCCCGACGAACTCCCCGAACACGCCGAGGCGTTCAGAGGGCTGCCAGGCCGCGCCGGACAACGCCCCCTCGGCCTCGAACCGCTCAGCGCCGCGGCCGTCGCCCGGCTCGTCCGGGAAGACCTCGGCACCCAGGCCGACGACGCCTTCTGCCGCGAGTGCTGGGCCGTCACCGCCGGCAACCCGTTCGAAGCCGTCGAACTGACCGCGAAGGTCCGCGACCGCGGCCTCACCCCGACCGAGGACGGAGCGCATCTCCTGCGCGACCTCGCCGCCGCCGTCAAGGGCAGCGGCATCGTCGCCCGCCTCGAACGCCTCGGCACCGCGACCGTCCGCTTCGCCTGGGCCTGCGCCGTGCTCGGCACCGAGATCCACCCGACGCTCGCCGCCGCCGTCGCGGGCCTCGGCTCCGAGGAGGCCGCCGACGCGGCGGACGCCCTGCGCACCGCCCGGATCCTCACCGGCGCCGACCCCCTCGAATTCGTCCACCCACTGATCGCCACCGCCGTCTACCGGGACATCCCCGGCAGCGTCCGCGTCGCCCTGCACGGCCAGGCCGCCTGGTGCGTGATCGACGAGGGCCTCGGCCCGGCCGCCGCCGCCCGGCACCTCATGGAGACCCACCCCGACGGCGACACCTGGATCGTCCAGCAGCTGCGCGCCGCGGCCCGCGAGACCCAGCGCGCCGGAGCCCCCGACGCGGCCCGCCGCTACCTCGCCCGAGCCCTGCGCGAACCCCCGCCCTTCGAGGACCGCGCCGCCGTCCTGTACGAACTGGGCTGCGCGTCCCTGCTCACCGAACCGACGACCACGGTCAACCATCTGCGCGCCGCCCTGGAAGAGCCCATCACCGACCCCGAGCTGCGCCACAACATCGTCTACCGGCTCTCCCAGGTCCTCGCGCACAGCGACCGCCTCGCCGAGGCCTCCGAGACCCTCGCCCGCGAGATCCCGGTCACCGGCGACCCCCGGGTACGGCTGCGCATGCAGTCCGAGCAGTTCATGTGGGACGCCTTCCGCGCCGACGAACCCGACTCGCCCGCCCGCTCCCGCCGGCTGACCCGCCTCGCCGACCGGCTCACCGGCCACGACCTCACCGAGCGCTATGTCATCGGACTGCGCGCCTGGGACGCCACCCTGCGCGGCGAACCCGCCCACATCGCCCTCCACCACGCCGAACGCGCGCTGGCCGGAGGCCTCGGCTGGGCCGAGGCCGACCGCGGCTTCGAGGTCCCGGTCCTGGTCGCGATGACCTTCATGTACGCCGACAGGCCCGGCCGCACCGAGGAACTCTTCGCCACCGGAATCGCCGACTTCGAATCCCAGGGCTGGCACGGCGCCCACCTCTCCTTCGGCTACACGATCCTCGGATACGTCCGCTTCCGCCGCGGCCGTCTCGCCGAAGCCGAGGACTTCGTCCGCGCGGGCCTCAGGCTCGCCGAACGCGTCGGGCCCGGTACGCCCGTCCACTGGTACGCGGTGGGCACCCTCATCCAGGTCCTGCTCGCCCGGGGCCAGGTCGAGGAGGCCGCGCGGACCGGCGAGGCCTATGCCTTCCGCGCCCCCTTCCCGGCCGCCGTGACCTTCCCTGACGCCCAGACCGTGTACGGCGAACTCCTGCTCGCCCGCGGCCTCACCAAGGACGCCGCGATCGAGCTCGCCTCCGCGGGACGCCGCCTCGACCCGCGCGGTATGCGCAACCCCGCCTGGTGCCCCTGGCAGCTCCACCTCGCCCGCGCCGAGAGCCACGACGCTCCCGAGCGCGCCGTCGCCACGGCACTCGAAGCGGTGAACCGCGCCCGCCAGTACGGCGCCCCCTCCGCGATCGGCCAGGCGCTGCGCGTCGCCGCCGAGGTCTCCCCTGGCCCGGCCCGGGTCCCCCTCCTCGAAGAGGCCGTCGGCCATCTGGAGCGCTCCCCGGCCGCCTACGAACTGGCCTGCGCCCTGGTCGCCCTGGGCACCGGACTGCGCCGCGCCGGACGCCCCAAGGAAGCCGCCGAGCACCTCTACCGCGGCCTCGACGCGGCCGTCCAGTGCGGTGCCGACGGGCTGATCGAGGACACCCGTGACGAGCTGGCGGCGGCGGGACTGCGGCCGCGCCGCCTGCACAGCACCGAGACGGACACCCTGACGGCCCGCGAGCGCACCGCCGCCGCACTCACCGCGCGGGACCGGACCCCGGCCCAGATCGCCGAGGAACTGAACACCGACGAGCACGCCGTCGCCCGGCTCCTGTCGGCGGTCTACCGCAAGGTCGGCACGGACCGCAGGGGACTCGCGGCGGCGCTGGGGGAACAGGCCATTTCCTGACGCCGGCGGGCCGTCTCAGGACCCCGCGAGGACGGTGCCCGTGGGGCCCGGTACGCGCCCGTGCACGTACCATTGCGGCATGTCCTTCCTCCGCCGCCGCAGCGCCACGCCCGCCGGGCCAGACTTCGACGTTCTGGCCATGGATCCGGGCGACTGGCCCGGCAATCTCGGTGCCGGCCTGCTGCCCGCCCCCGACGGCAGCTGCCAGGGCGTCTTCCTGCGCTACGACCTGTTCGGCGGCCGCGGTCCTGCGATGATCATCGGCAATCTGCCGGAGGGTTCCCAGGCCCGTGACGTCGCCGAGGGCGAGGTCCCCTTCGAGGTGGCCCAGCTGCTGATCGCGCTGGAGAACGACGAAGAGGTCACCGTCACCGGGACCGAGGACATGCCGGTGATGCAGGGCGACAACCTGTTGATCGTGCGGCGGCTCAAGCTCTCCGAGACCCGGATCGCCTGCGTCCAGTTCGACCGCAGCGACAACGTGCTGGTGACCATCGCCGCCTGGGACCGTCCGATCACCGACGACCTGTACGCCCTGCTGAAGCCGCTCCCGGCGGAACTCTTCCAGCAGGATTGAGGCCCAACACCCCTCCAGGCGTCAGAGTTTGAGGGTGAACCAGGTGGTCTTGCCCGCGTCGGTCGGACGTACGCCCCAGCCGTCGGCGAGCGCGCGGACGAGGATCAGTCCCCGTCCCGACTCCTCGTCCTCGGTGGCCATCCGGGGATGCGGCAGCTGCGGGCTGTGATCGCTGATCTCCACGGTCAGATCGGTGGCGGTGCGGGACAGGTGCAGGCTGATGGGCCCCTGGGCGTGCTGCACGGCGTTCGTGAGGATCTCGGAGAGCAGGAGCCGGGCGTCGTCCGCGAAGGGCACACAGTCCCAGGCGGTCAGCGCCTTGCTGAGGAAGGCGCGGCCCTCCGGCACCGATTCGGGCGCCGCGGGCAGGTCGGTGCTGATGGCGGCCAGGGGTCCGTCGGGGAGCCGGGTGAGCAGCAGTGTGACGTCGTCGTTGTGCCCGTCGGCGTCCGGCAGCAGGGTGGCCAGCACATGGTCGGCGGCCATCTCCAGGTCGGGCGCGGTGGTGAACAGGCCGGTGAGGGTGGTGGTGAGCTCGGTGAGCTGGTCCTCGATGTCACTGCCGGGCGTCTCGATGAGACCGTCGGTGTACAGGACGAGCGTCGCCCCCGGCGGTATCACCGAGGTCGCCTGCTCGTAGAGGATGTCGCCGACACCGAGGGGCGCGTTCACCGGCGCGGGAAGCGGCCGGGCGTCGGCGCCGGGCGTCGCCACCAGCGTCGGCAGATGCCCGGCCGAGCAGACCGTCACCTCGCCCGCGTCGGCCGAGATGACCAGATAGCAGCAGGTCACGAGCTGGTCGGGCACGTCCAGATCGCCGACGACGGCCTCCAGGGCCTGCATCAGCTGGCGGGGCTGCATGCCGGTCTTGGCCAGGGCGTGCGCGGCCGACCGCAGTTGCCCCATCACGGCGGCGGCGTCCAGACCGCGGCCCATCACGTCACCGATCAGGACCCCGACCCGGCCGGCCCCCAACGGGATCAGGTCGAACCAGTCGCCGCCCACCCCGGCCCCCTGCGTGGCGGGCCGGTAGCGGCTCGCGGTGGTCAGACCGGGAATGGCGGGCGGGGTGCCCATGAGACTGCGCTGAAGGGTGAGGGCGATGTGCCGCTGCTGTTCGTAGAGGAAGGTCAGCTCCGCCTCGGCCTTCTTGCGGTCGCTGATGTCCCGGACGATCGCGCACGCGCCGATCACCGAGCCGTCCGTGCCACGGGTGGGCCACAGCGTGATGTCCACGTTCAGCAGGTCGCCCGAGCGCGTCAGCCGCAGCGTCTCGAAGTGCTCGACCTTCTCACCGCTGCGCAGCCGGTCCATGAGCAGGTCGATCTCGTCCCGCCGCTCGGTGGTGGCGAGCAGCGACACGTGCCTGCCCATCACCTCGGCCCTGCTGTAGCCGTACAGCCGCTGGGCCGCCGCGTTCCAGTACGTGATGTGGCCGTCCAGGGTCTTGGCGAGGATCGCGTCCTGGGAGGACTCCACCAGACCGGCCAGCTCGTTGATCTGCGCCTCGGCGCGCTTGCGGTCGCTGACGTCCCGGACGGCGGCGGAGACGAGGAGGCCGTCCGCGGTTTCGAGCGGGCTGAGACTGATCTCGACCGGGAATTCGGTGCCGTCCCTGCGCAGACCGTGGAGTTCGAGTTCCGCGCCCATCGGGCGGACTTGGCGGTTGTCGGCGTAGCCGTCGCGGTGCTGGTGGTGGTGGCCGCGGAAGCGGCCGGGTACGAGGAGTTCGACGGGGTGGCCGAGGAGGTCCTCGCGCTGGTATCCGAAGAGGGCTTCGGTCTGTGCGTTGACGAGTCTGATGGTTCCGCTGTCGTCGACGATCACCATGGCGTCCGGCGCCGCCTCCAGCAGCCCCCGAAACCTTTCCTCGGCGGCCTTGCGGTCGCTGACGTCCCGGACGGCGGCGGAGATGAGGAGGCCGTCCGCGGTTTCGAGCGGGCTGAGACTGATCTCGACCGGGAATTCGGTGCCGTCCCTGCGCAGACCGTGGAGTTCGAGTTCCGCGCCCATCGGGCGGACTTGGCGGTTGTCGGCGTAGCCGTCGCGGTGCTGGTGGTGGTGGCCGCGGAAGCGGCCGGGTACGAGGAGTTCGACGGGGTGGCCGAGGAGGTCCTCGCGCTGGTATCCGAAGAGGGCTTCGGTCTGTGCGTTGACGAGTCTGATGGTTCCGCTGTCGTCGACGATCACCATGGCGTCCGGCGCCGCCTCCAGCAGCCCCCGAAACCTTTCCTCGGCCCCGGCCGGCGCGCTCTCGCGTGATGCGCCACCGCACCGGCATTGCCGGGGGTCCGCCGCATCGGCGGGCCGCGTTGAAGTCTCTTTGACGAAATCGCCCATACCCGCCCCAGATGTGCCGCGTACCGTGAGCGACCCATCTGAGCGCACATCGATCGGGCGCGCGGTTACATGTCGTTAACTGGCCCTACCGAGGTCGAACCTGTCCTAGGCGGCACATTCCCTGGTCGGTTGCCCGCGTCATTGTCGTCAGGACCGACGGAAGCCGGGCCCGCTCCGCGCGGACCCGGCCTCCGGAACAGCGAATCCGCTACGGAACGAGGTCCACGTCAGCGGCCCGCACGAACTCCACCCGGTGCCCGAACTGGATCTCGTAGTACATGTCCGTACCGATCACGACCCGGTGCGGTGTCGTGTCGAAGGTCGGCGCGTAGAAGTACTCGCCGGGCACCTTGTCGCCGGCCGCGTACCGCTGGCCGGCGAGGATCTTGTAGGGCAGCGGTGAGACGGCCTGGACGGGCACGCCCGCCGGGTAGGCCTCCTTCTCGGGGTACGCCCTTCCGTAGACAGGGATCTGTGCGAGCCCCTCCTTGGGTGTCACGACGGGCCCCCGGGCGTTCACCGCCGTCGGCTGCTTCCTCGGGTTCTTGAACCAGGCCTTCTGGCCCAGGTACCAGATCGCCGTCCAGTCACCGTCCCGTCCGGCGAGCGCGTACCGCTGTCCGGTGGAGACGCGCGAGGCGACGTCGTTCACGCCGGTCGTCGAGGCGTCGCCCTTCGGGTACAGGCCGATGTCCTGGATGAGCGGCGAGCTCTCGTCCGGCTGGGAGTAGAGCCGCACCTCGCTGGAGCCGTGCGCGGCACAGGGCTGGCCCGCGGTGACGCAGCCCGTGTACACCGGCTGGTTCGCGTCGAAGTCGGGCAGGACGGTCACCAGGTCGCCCTTGCGGAACGAGCGGTGGAAGGGGTGCCCGAGGAGAGCGAAGTAGTGCTGCCAGTCCCAGTACGGGCCCGGGTCCGTGTGCATGCCCGGAATGGTGGACGTCGTGGGGCCCGGTACGTTGTCGTGCCCCAGGATGTGCTGCCGGTCCAGCGGGATGTCGTACTTGCGGGAGAGGTACTTCACCAGGCGGGCGGAGGCGCGGTACATCTCCTCCGTGTACCAGGCGTCGGGCGAGGCGAGGAAGCCCTCGTGCTCCAGGCCGATCGACTTCGCGTTGATGTACCAGTTGCCCGCGTGCCAGGCCACGTCCTTGGCCTTCACATGCTGGGCGATGTACCCATCCGTCGAGCGCAGGGTGTAGTTCCACGACACATAGGTCGGGTCCTGGACGAGGTTCAGCACCCCGTCCCAGGTGCCTTCCGTGTCATGGATGACGATGTACTTGATGCTCTGCGACGCGGGCCGGTCGCCCAGGTCGTGGTTGCCGTAGTCGCCATCGCCGAACTCCGCGTACGGGGCCGGGATCCACTCGCAGGACACCGTCCTCGGGCATTCCGTGCCGTCGGCGGAGGCGGTCCGCAGTCCCGCGCCGCGGAGCTGGGCGGTGTCGGGGTTCAGCCGGGGCTGAGCGGCGAGTGTGACCCGCTGGCCGGCGTCCGTGGTGCGCTGCTCGCCGGCCCGCATCACGCCGTACGCGTCGTCGGCGTAGGTCGCCGCGGTGGTGCTGTCGTCCGCTCCCGAGAAGCGAGCCACCGCTCCGTACCAGTCGGCGGCGTCGTCGCTCAGGGGCTCGCCGAGGTCCCGCTGCGCGGCGGCGAGGAGTGCGGCGCCGCCCGCGACGTTCGCCGCCGCGTCGGTGCGCAGCCGCTCCGCCGGCAGGCCGGTGAGCTCGGCGGCCTTCGTCAACGTCTTGAGCCGGGACGGGAGTTGGGAGTTCGTGGGCACCGGCGTGTCAGGCAGGAGAGCGGGACGCGAGCTGTCGCCGCGGGCGTCCTCCGTGCCGTCGCTGTGATGCGGGGTCCCGGCGATCGCCGTCCGGGCGTCGGTCAGGTGCATGGGACCGTAGCCGCCGGTGACGCTCGGAGCCCCGGCGTGCGCGTCCCAGCGGGACTGCAGATAGGAAACGGCGAGCAGCACGCTCTGCGGAACGTGGTACTCGGTGGCCGCGGCGGCGAAGGCCCGCTGCAACTGGGCGGTGGGCACCTCCTCGGCGGAGCTCGAAGGGGCCGCGCCGAGCAGCGGCAGCAACAGCGCCGCCGAGGCGACGGTTACCGCTGACCTGCGCGCGCGTCTGTGCCCGGTGGTGCCCTTGGGTTCGGTGGCGGACCAGTGCAATGCAGCCTCCTGGGACGGTCGAGCGCGGTGGGGCGTGCGAGGGCCGAACGCGTCAGTGCTACCGGCTCTCCGACGATCCGTCAATCATGCCCAGAGGAAGGCGATTTCCCATGTCAACGCGGGGCGAAGGGGTTTCGTGGCGAGGGCTTCCCGGCCTGCGGGGCGTCAGTGGCATGGACCAATGCTCGGAACGGGGGCCGCACATGAGGGAGGTCCACGGGGCGCCGATGTCCTGGCGTCACCGCGGACCTCCGTCCCCCTTCAGCGAGTGCCGACCGCCGCGCGAACGGCCCGGCGGGCCATCTGGCAGTCGTCGTGCAGCCGCCTCAGCAGCAGCCGCTGCTCCTCGCCGGACGGCGCGGCGGCCGGGTGGGCCGGACCCGCTGCCGCCGGGGCCGCGTCGTGCAGAGAACGCTGCACGGCCATTTCGTACGTACGGATCTCGCGCGTCAGGACGATCATCAGGTTCACCAGGAAGGCGTCCCGTGCCGCCGGGCCGGCCGACTGCGCGAGCTGGCTGATCTGACGGCGTGCCACGGGAGCGTCACCGAGGACCGCCCACAGCGTCGCCAGGTCGTAGCCCGGCAGATACCAGCCCGCGTGCTCCCAGTCCACCAGCACTGGACCGGCCGGTGAGAGAAGGAGGTTCGACAGGAGGGCGTCGCCGTGGCAGAACTGGCCCATGCCCTGGCGGCCTGACGAAGCCGCGATGCCGTGCACCAGCTTCTGCAGATCGCCCATGTCCCGATCGGTGAGCAGCCCCAGATCATGGAAGCGGGAGATCCGTTCCGCGTAGTCCAGCGGGGCGTTGAAGGTCCCCGCCGGTGGCCGCCACGCGTTCAGCCGGCAGATGGCGCTCAGCGCGGCGCGGATGTCCGCGCGGGGCGGTGCCTCGAGCGGATGGCGCTGGAGCGCGGCCACCCGGCCCGGCATCCGCTCGATCACCAGTGTGCAGTTGTCCGGATCCGCCGCGATCAGCCGGGGCACCCGCACGGGCGGGCGGTGCCGGACGAACAGACGGTACGCAGCTATTTCGTGCCGGATCCGCTCGGCCCAGACGGGGGAGTGGTCCAGTAAGCACTTGGCGACGGCCGTGCTGCGTCCCGTCGTGCCGACGAGGAGCACGGAGCGTCCGCTGCGCCGCAGCACCTGGACCGGAGCGAACTCCGGACAGATCCGGTGCACCGACGCGATCGCCGTGCGCAGCTGGGCGCCCTGAGGGCCGGACAAGTCGAGTCTCCCGCTGAGCGGTTGGGCGCCGATCCCCGGCACGCGCCGCGGCCGGCCGGCGCCGAGCACGGGAGCCGCCTGACGCGCGGGGTCGAGGTAAGGGCCGCTGCCCACCGGGCGGGAGTGCAACGACCGGGGCGGAGCGGACACGGAGGACGATGCTGTGTACATGGGCGAAACAGATCCCTTCGTGTGCCTGCAAGTTGCCGCGCTGCCCGCCCCGGCCGCCTGGTTCATCCTGGGGAATGTCCCTGGCAACCGGGTCGGGGTGGCGCGTTCCTACCTGACACCCGACGTCCACTGGCACACCATCTGGCGCACCCTGGCGAACCCTGGCGAATAGTCGCTCAGCAACTGACAGGCGGTTACTGTCGAAATCAGCCGAGAACCTGGGGGCTTGACGTGAACGGACAACCCAACACTCGTCTGTCGGACCTGTTCGGCCTGGCCGGCTGGTCCAAGGGCGAGCTCGCGAGAATGGTCAACCGGCAGGCGGCGGCCATGGGCCACCCCCAGCTGGCGACCGACACCTCGCGGGTGCGGCGGTGGATCGACATGGGAGAGATCCCGCGCGATCCGGTGCCGCGGGTGCTGGCGGCTCTGTTCACCGAGCGTCTCGGCCGTGTCGTGACCATCGAGGACCTCGGTCTGGTCAGGCACGGGCGCGCGGGGAAACGGCAGGGCGGCGGGAGTGTGGAACATCCCGACGGTGTGCCGTGGGCGCCCGAGCGAACCGCCGCGGTCCTCACCGAATTCACGGGAATGGACCTCATGCTCAACCGACGCGGCTTGGTGGGCGCGGGTGCCGCGCTCGCCGCGGGCTCCGCACTCAGCACTGCCATGCACGACTGGCTGCACACCGATCCGGCCCTGACGGCCGACGCTCCGCAGTTCGAAGACCCCCTGCACGCCGACCTCGCCGGGTTCGACCGCTATGAGGCCGCCCCCATCGGGTCGCAGGAGATCGAGGAACTGGAGCGCTCCGTCGAGGTGTTCCGGGCCTGGGACGCGGCCCGCGGTGGCGGGCTGCAACGCAAGGCCGTGGTGGGCCAGCTCAACGAAGTGGGAGGCATGCTCTCCTACCGGCACCCCGACCATCTCCAGCGGCGCCTGTGGGGCGTCGCCGCCAACCTCGCCGTCCTCGCGGGCTGGATGTCGCACGACGTCGGCCTGGAGCCCACGGCTCAGAAGTACTTCGTCATCGCCGCCCACGCGGCCCGAGAGGGCGGCGACCGGCCCCGCGCCGGGGAGGCGCTCTCCCGGGCGGCTCGCCAGATGGTGCACCTGGGCCGGCCCGACGACGCGCTCGACCTCATGAAGCTCGCCAAGTCCGGTTCCGGCGACGAGGTGCTGCCGCGCACCCAGGCCATGCTCCACACCATCGAGGCCTGGGCACAGGCGTCCATGGGCAAGGGCCAGGCCATGCGGCGGACCCTCGGTGTGGCGGAGGACCTGTTCGTCTCCGACCGCGGTGACGTACCTCCGCCCAGTTGGATGCAGTTGTTCGACGAGGCCGACATGCACGGCATGCAGGCGCTCGCGTACCGCACCCTCGCCGAGCACGAGCCGGCCGCCGCGGCGACCGCGCAGCGTCATGCCAAGGAGGCGCTGAAGCTACGGGAGTCGGGCCGGGAGCGGTCGAAGATCTTCGACCACATCTCCCTCGCGTCGGCCTGCTTCATCGCCGACGATCCCGAACAGGCCGACCGCTACGCGCGACTGGCCCTGACGTCGATGGGTTCCAACTCCTCCCATCGAACCTGGGACCGGCTGCGCGAGATGTACCGGCTCACCGGGCAGTACTCCAGTTATCCGAAGATCAGCGATCTGCGTGAGGAGATCAAACTCGCCTTGCCGAAGGGTTCGTTGAAGCCCAGGCGCGGCAACAGCGCGCGGGTGTGAGGGGCTTGCCCCCGCGTCCCCGTGCTCCGGCGTCCTCGTACGCCTGCATTCCCCCGCGCGGGTCGGTGTTCGGGGCGGGTCGCGCTGCGACGTGCCGCGCCGGATCGGCTGACAACGACGTCAGCCGTCAGGGGCCGATGCCCGTCCTGACCGACTCACCGTCGCGTCGGGCTCGGATGCCCTCGGTTTCCGGTGCCGGCAGGGCCGGCCTCACCGACGTCAGGAGCCGATCCGGGCGATGAGCACGCAGGCGTCGTCCTCGCGCTCTGTCCCGCCGAATTCCTCGACGACCATCCGTACACAGTCCTGTGCCGTACGGGCCTCGCCGAAGCGCGGGGCCAGGCCGAGCAGCGTCTGGACGGCCGCCGTTCCTCCCCGGCTCCCGGCTTCGCCCGGGTCCGGAGAACCCGATCGCCGGGGCACCAGTGCCTCGGTGTGCAGGAGCAGCAGGTCGCCCACCTGGAGGCTTTCCTCGGCCTGCCCGTAGACGGCACCGGAGGTGGCTCCGAGCAGTACACCGTCCGGTGCGGCCAGCGCACGCCCCGTCCCGTCGCGGAACAGCAGCGGGGCGGGGTGTCCCGCCTGCGCCCAGCTCAGGGTGCGGGTCGCGGGCAGGTAGCGGCAGCAGACGGCACTGCCCAGGGCGGGCTGCACGGTGGCGTCGAGCAACTGATTGAGCCAGGAGAGGAGTTGACCCGGCTGGGTGCCCGCCACCGCCATACCGCGCAGGGCACCCAGCAGCATCGCCATGCCCGAGGTCACGGTGACCCCGTGACCGGTGAGGTCACCGACGCTCAACAGGGTTTCCCCGTCGGGGAGTTCGAGTGCGTCGTACCAGTTGCCGCCGATCAGCGCGCTGGTCGAGGACGGCAGATAGTGGGCGGCCACGTCCAGTGCCCGGGGGCCCTGGCGCGGGAACCGCAGGGAGCCGCGCCAGGGCGGCAGCACGGCCTCCTGGAGCTCGACCGCGAGCCGGTGCTCGGTCTGTGCGACGTGCTGCCGGCGCTGGAGCGATTCACGGGTCTCGCCCACCGTCCGCTGACTGCGGCGCAGTTCGCTGACATCACGCAGCACGGCCCACATCGAGGCGGTACTGCCGTCCGTGTCGAGCACGGGTTCGCCCATCATGTGCACGGTCCGCACTCCGCCGTCGGGGCGCACGATGCGGAACTCGCCGTCGATGGGCTTGGCGTCGATGAGGCAGTCGGTGACCATCGTCGTCAGCATCGGCCGGTCCTCGTCGAGGACCAGCGAGGGCAGTTCGTCGAGGGTGAGCGGGGGAGCGGCGGCGTCGCGGCCGAGGATCTGGTAGAGCTCGCCGGACCAACTGGCCTCGTCCGTCCGCAGGTTCCACTCGGCGCTGCCGACCCTGCTCAGCAGCGAGCCGTGTCCGGCCGGCGCGGTCCGGGCGGTGGGCGCGGCCGGGCCGGCCGCGGGCTGGACGGGCACGGCCGGCGGTCCGTCCCGCAGTTGGGCCAAGTGCTCGTCCAGGTCGTTCAGTTGATGCAGTGCCAGATCGCACAGAGCGCGTTGCCAGCGTCCCTGCGCGTCCTCGTCGTCGGCGGGTGCCTCGCGCCGTACGGCGTCCACCTCGCCGCGCAGGCGCCGCGTCTGCGAGATGAGCGCGTCGACCGTGCCGCGCGGGGGCGGCTGAGCGGCGGGGCGGTCCGCAGAGAGATGGGGTGGCATGGCGTACTCCGATGCGGGGACGGTACGACCTAGGCTGACGGAAGGACCGTTACGACTGTCGCACAGCCCGCGACGCGCTGTAAGGGATTTGGCAACACCCGATACGGTCGTGCTTCCGGTATATGCCGCAGTCCTCCCGGAGCGGGCGACTGGTCCCGATGCGGTAGGTGTGGTTCGGAGGCAAGTCGTAGACACCGTACGCGACTTGAGGGTCGGCGATGGGCCCGTGCCAGCTTTCATTCTGCTGTTCGAGGGGCATGTGTGCGAGCCCCGGTGAGGGAATTCGCCTCCGTCTCAGAGCGGGCGCGCGAAGTCCGTCACCTCGGCCTCGTAGAGAAAGGACGGATCGATGCCCATCGAGGCGAAGTTGCCCTCGATCTCCAGGGCGACGATGCCGTGCAGATGGGCCCACAGCATCGTCGAGCGCGCGGCGACCGCTTCCGGGACGCCCTCGAAACCGTGCCGCTCCTGCCACTCCCGGAACTGCGCCGCCGCGCCTTCCGGGACCCGTGCGTCCGGCTCGGCCAGCGCGGTCACCGCGTCCAGGAGCACGTTCATGGCGGGCTGCGAGGCCTCGACCAGGCTCGCGGACTGGGCGTCGTAGCCCTGGAGCGGGGCCCTGAAGAGCAGACGGTAGCGGTGCGGCTCGGCCAGTGCCCAGGCGCGGTAGGCGTGGCCCAGCTCGGTCAGCCGGGTGATCGCGTCCCCCGCGCAGGCCTCGGCGGTGCCGGAGAGGGTCGACGCCAGGTCTCCGTAGGCGTCGATGACGAGTTCGGTCAACAGGCTGTCGCGGTTGGCGAAGTAGCGGTAGAGCGCGGGTCCCGTCATGCCCAGCTGCTTGGCGATCGCGTTGAGCGACAGCGCTTCCGGGCCGCCCTCGGCGAGCTGGCGCAGCGCCGCCGTCTTCACTTCCCGGCGTACCTGCGCGCGGAACCGGTCGCGCGGGCCCGTCCCGGTTCGGGTCTCAGCGGCCATGTCATCGCCTCTTCGTATCGGGTGCGGAGGAGTCTGATGGTTAGAGACTATCACGGACGCGATAAGCAGTAACGAAACGGCCTCGCGCAAGCGGTACCGGGCGCGCGGGGGCCTTGCTGCGGACGGCTCAGCCGGGATGCGGCCGTGATCACCCCATGCCACGGTGATCACGTGAATCCCGGGCTCGGCCGGGACCCCGAGTACCGCGGGACGATCACGGCCTTCGCCATGGGCCGAGACCGTCACCTCATCCACCCCTCTCCGCCCGGAGCCGCTCCCCGAGAGCGGCGTACCGCGCGGGAGGCCGTGAACCAGGTCCTGTTCCCGGTACGGAGGAGAACGACCGCCGAGACCGGACGAAAACGCCGAGGGCCCCACGCGACCGCAGCCGACCGGCACATGCGCATGCCCGGACCCCGGCCTCTTGAAGGAGCAGAAGTGAAGGTTCGTCTCGGCACCAGCCGTGGGAAGGCCCTCGCCGCTACGGCGCTGGCCACGATCGTCGCCTCCACCGTCCCGGGAACGGTGTCCGCCGTCGCGGACGGCAACCGGGTGGCGCAGTCGCAGCACTGGGGTGTGATCACCCGCAACACCATCGGCTCTCCCGTGGCCGTCCTGCGGGACGGCCCGTTCGTGACGGGAAACGCCGGCAGTCCGCCCTACGGCAACGGCAGCCTCGGCATCGAGGTGGCGGACAAGTCCACCTCGGACACCAATCCCGCCGAGAAGGTCGACTTCGGCAACGAGGTCGACTTCCGCGGCGAGAACTTCCTGCAGCTGGACAGGGTCGGGTTCCAGGTCTTCCAGACCAGCGAGAACGTCGGTTACGGCGGCGGAACCAACCTGCCGGGCCTCCGGTTCGAGATCGATCCGAATCTGAGCTCGGTGACCGACAACTACTCCGTCGCCGTGTGGCAGCCGGACGCGGTCCCGATCACGTCGCTGAACCGCTGGAGCCCGTACCTCGACGCCACCACGAGCGGCACCTGGTACCTGACGGGCGGTGAGACGCACTGCACCCAGGCCACCCCGTGCAACTTCGCGGATCTGCAGGCCTCGCTCGACGACGGCGGCAGCACGCCGAGCATCCTCACCGTCGCGGTGAGCAAGGGCCGTGACAACCTGTGGGCCGGTGCCGTCGACGGCCTCCGGCTCAACCAGTACGTCTACGACTTCGAGGCCAACGGCGTCAACGCCCGCCGCGTGCGGTAGCACGGCACAACGCCCGGGTCCGCGGGACGGCCCGGCAGGAAGCGCCACGACCGCCGCGCGCCGGCCGGTCGATCAGGCGTAGAGGTCCGGGCGCACAGCGAGATCGACGGTCACCCGGCCGCCGTTCTCCAGCGCCCGGACTCCCGCCTCGGCGACGGCGGACGCTGCGTACCCGTCCCAGGCACCGGGCCCGGTGACCCGGCCCGCCCGGGTCGCGTCCACCCAGGCCTGAACCTCGCGGTCGTAGGCGTCGGCGAAGCGTACGAGATAGTCCTGCGCCACCTCCTCGTGCGTGCCGCCCGCCGTCGTCACGACCATGGTGCGCTCGTCCCCGATCCGCGCGCTCCCCGACTCGCACACCGCCTCGCACCCCACCTGGTACCCGAACCCGGAGTTCACGAAGACCTCGACGTCGACCAGCGCGCCGCCGGCCGTCTCGAACAGGACGAACTGGGGGTCGATCAGGCCCTCGGGGGCGTTCGCGGACGGCCGGGGCCGCAGCACGGTCACCGCCGTGAGCTCCTGGCCCAGCAGCCAGCGCGCCGCGTCGATCTCGTGCGAGACGGAGCTGTTGACCAGCATCGCCGAGGTGAAGCCGGGCGGTGAGGCGACATTGCGGTGCGTGCAGTGCAGCATCAGCGGGCGGCCCAGCCGGCCGCTGTCCAGCAGGGACTTGAGGCGCTGGTACTCGGCGTCGTACCGGCGCATGAACCCGACCTGTGCCAGCCGCCGCCCGAGCCGTACCTCCGCCTCCACCACCCGCAGCGCTCCGGCCGACTCCGGTACCAGCGGCTTCTCGCACAGCACCGGCAGGCCGCGCGCGAAGGCCGCGAGCAGGGCCTCCTCGTGCGCGGGGCCCGGGGACGCGATCAGTACGGCCCCCACGCCGGGCGCGTCGAGCGCCGCCTCCGGCTCGGCGTGGACCGACACGCCGTCGACGCCCGCCACCGCCGCCTCGGCGCGAGCGGTGTCGGGATCCGCCACGGCGGCGACCCTCGCGCCGCTCACCACCCGGTCTATACGGCGTACATGGTCGGCTCCCATGTGTCCGGCACCCAGTACCGCCACACCCAACAGCTCACTCACGCGGTGCGCACCTCTCCGACGACTGTCCGGACGCTTCCGTCCCGGTGATCCGATTGTCGGCCGTGGAGATCAATGACGCAGCACCCCGGCCGCTTGCCTTTTCCCGGCTTCAACGGCGGGCCGCTCTGAGCTCGCGGATCAGGGCGCGGACCAAGACGCTGGAGGCCAGCTCCGGCGTGGTGACGTAGCCCACGGAACGGGTCGGGCGCGCGGGTCCGAGATCGGTGATCTCGACGCCGTCCGGTGCTTCGTTCAGCGGGAGCGCGGGCATGATCGCCATGCCGAGACCTCTGCTCACCAGCGAGAGCACCGCTCCGTCGTCCTCGGTCAGGACGGTCGCCTTCGGAATCCAGTCCTGCCCGGCCCACCACCGGCGGGTGCAGGAGCCGCAGTTCTCGTGCCAGTCCACCAGCGGCAGGGAGCGCGGTGCGGGGTGGCCGGCCGGGTGCACCAGCGAGTAGGGCTCCTCGATGAGTACGTCGCCGATGAGCCCGGCGGGCACGGGCGAGGTGGTGCCCATCGTCGCGATGCCCACGTCCGCGCGTCCCTCGGCGACCTCGCCTGCGGTGCCCGCGCCCAGCTCGCGGACGACACGCACCTCCGCTTCGATGCCGGGGTGACGGGCGGTGAGGCGCTCCAGGACGGGCGGCAGCAGGTAGAGGGCGGCGCTACGGAAGGCGGCGATGCGCAGCGGGCCGGCGACCGTGCCCCGCTCGGCGCCGCGGGCCTCCGCGGCCAGGGTGTCCAGGAGCCGCAGGACCCGGCGGGCGTGCGCGGCAGCGGCGGCACCGGCCGCGGTGGGTGTCGCACCCTTGCGGCCCCGCTCGAACAGGACCGCTCCGACCTTGCGTTCCGTCCCGCGCACCTGGGCGTCCTCGGCGGCACCGGCCTGACCGCCTACGTCGGTCTCACCCGCATCGCCGAACTCCGCGAGGGGCAGGACGTGTTCGTCTCGGCGGCGGCCGGCGGTGTGGGCACGGCCACCGGGCGGCGAAGGCCGCCTACCTGACCGAACACGTCGGCTACGACGAGGTCTTCGACTACCACTCGGGCCCGGCGGCCGAACTGCTCGCCAAGGCGGCGCCCGACGGGATCGACCTCTGCATGGACAATGTCGGCGGCGAGCACCTCGAAGCGGCGATCTCCTCGCTGCGCGAGTACGGACGGATCGTGCGGATCGGCACGATCGCCCAGTACAGCAGCACCGGCACGCCCCACGCCCTGCGCAACCTTCCCGACCTGGTCGAGAAGAGCCTGCGCATGGAGGGCTTCCTGGTCCGCGACTACCGTGACGTGCGGGAGGAGTTGTACGAGTTCGTCGTGCCGCACGTGCAGACTGGACGCGTCACGCTCGATGAGACCGTGATCGACGGTTTCGGCGGCATCGTGGACGGGTTCCTGGGGATGCCGCGGCGCGAGAACCAGGGCAAGATCATCGTGCGGGCGGCGGGGGTGGACGTCTGAGGGTGCGGGGCGTCAACAGAAGTCCGCCGCCGAGAAGTTCACCAGCTCAGAAGGAGTCCGGATCGGCGGCTGCCCAGTCCGCCGCCCAGGACGAGGGCGGTTCGGCGAGCAGCACCCCGGGCGCCAGCCACTCGTAGAGCTCCGCGTACGACCGTACGGCCGTGGGATCGACGCGCCGCAGCAGACGGTCGGGCGTGAGGTCGCCCGGATCCCGTACGCCCATCGCGGCCATGATCCGGCTCGCGCCGCGCACGGTGGCCCGCTGGTAGCGGTGTACGCGCTCGGACTTGTCGGCCACGTCCAGCGCGCGGACCCGGCGGGGATCCTGGGTCGCCACGCCCACCGGGCAGGTGTTGGTGTGGCAGCGCTGGGCCTGCAGACAGCCGAGGGCGAACATCATCGCTCGGGCCGCGTTGGTGTAGTCGGCGCCCTGGAGGAGGCGTTTGACGATGTCCGAGCCGGTGGCGACCTTGCCGCTCGCCCCGATCCGGACGCGGTCGCGCAGCCCGGTGCCGACCAGCGCGTTGTGCACCGTGATCAGGCCCTCGGTCAGGGGGGTGCCGATGCCGCCGCCGAACTCCGCGGGCGCCGCGCCGGTGCCGCCCTCCGAACCGTCGACCACGATGAAGTCGGGCGTCACGCCTTCGGCGAGCATCGCCTTGCAGACGGCCAGGAACTGCCGGCGCGAGCCCACGCAGAGCTTGAAGCCGGTCGGCTTGCCGCCCGCCAGCTCCCGCATCCGGGCGATGAACCGCACCAGCTCCCGCGGGGTCGAGAACACCCGGTGGTACGGCGGTGACACCACGGTCCGACCCTCCGGGACATCGCGCGCCCGCGCGATCTCGGCGCTCACCTTCGCCCCCGGCAGGACCCCGCCGACCCCGGGGTCCGCTCCCTGGGAGAGCTTCAGCGACAGGCACTTCACCTCGGGCAGCGCGGCCTTGTCCGCGAACTCCCGCGCCTCGAAGTCCCCTTCGGAGGTGCGGCAGCCGAAGTACCCCGTGCCGATCTCCCAGACCAGGTCGCCGCCGCCCCTCAAGTGGTAGTCCGACAGGCCGCCTTCGCCGGTGTCGTGCGCGAAACCCCCCAGCGCGGCACCCCTGTTGAGCGCCATGATCGCGTTCCCCGAGAGGGCCCCGAAGCTCATCGCGGAGACGTTGAGCAGAGCCATGTCGTACGGCTGGGTGCAGTCGGGGCCGCCGACGCGGACGACAGGCGGCTCGTCCGGCACCTCGACGGGACGCATCGACGGTTCCAGGAACTCGTGGCCCTCCGCGTACACGTCGTGCTCGGTGCCGAACGGCTCCTCGACCTCGACGCCCTTCGCCCGCTCGTACACGAGGGCGCGCACCCGGCGGTCGTAGGGCCGCCCGTCGTGGTTCCGCTCGACGACGTACTGCTGGAGCTTCGGGCGCAGCGCCTCCAGGAGGAAACGGAGATGGCCGGAGAGGGGATGGTTCCGCAGCACGGAGTGACGTCGCTGCCCCAGGTCCCATCCGCCGAGCACGGTCAGCGCCAGCAGGGGGGCCGCCGCGCACCACCACCACGCCGAGACGCCACGGACCAGGAACAGCGCCCCGGCCGCACCGAGGGCGACGAGCAGCAGTGGGAGCATCCGGCGCACACCATGAGTCAATCCCATGGGGACGAAAGCCGCCGATCGGGACGCCCGCGGATCGAGCGCGCCACGGAACGGTCCGCCCGGCGGCCTCCGGCGGGGCCACACCGTCGCGGTCGCCGGGAGGACGCCGGGGACGCGGTCGACGGCGGGCGATGCCTCGGCCGTTCGGGGTACCCCGGGCCCTGTGGGTCAGCCGGCCGGCCGCGTGGCCGGCGGTGCCACCCCGTTGTCCCGCCGCGGTCACCGGGTCCCGCGTGACGCGGTGACCGCCGGTCAGTACGTGTCCGTGTCCTCCGGGCCGCAGGAGCTTCCGCTGGCCGGCAGGGACCCGTACAGCAAGAAGTCGTCGACCTTCTGGTGCACGCACTTCGAGGACGCGTACCCGGTGTGCCCGTCGCCCTTGTTGTCGAGCACCACCGCGGAGGAGCCGAGGCGCCTGGCGGTCTCCAGGGTCCAGCGGTACGGGGTCGCCGGGTCCCCGCGGGTACCCACGAGCAGCATCTTCGACGTGGGTACGTCACGGACCTTGTCGCGTATGTAGTCGGTGCCCTTCGGGCGGCCGTAGCACATCAGCACCTGGGCGAGCCGGTACTGGCCGAAGACGGGCGACGCCTCCTGGTAGGCGGCACGCAGTCCGGCGATCTGCCGGGTGACCTGGTCGGCGCTGGGCCGGTCGGGGTCGTCGGCGCAGTTGATGGCCATCAGGGCGGCGGGGAGATTGTCGAGGGGGACGTCCTCGTCGTCGACGAGTCCGCCGTTCTGCTTCGGCCGCTGCCGGGCGGGCGGGGAGGTACCGGGCAGGGAGGCGCCGCCGTACAGCTGGGTGAGTCCGTGGGTGTCGCCGTCCTGGACCAGGAGGTTGAGGGCCTGTTCGAGGACGGGCCACATCGCCTTGCTGTAGAGCGCCTGGCCGATCGCCCCCACCAGGTCCTGTCCGGTGAACTCCTGGCCGAAGTCCGACGGCACCGGTTCCTCGTCGAGCGACTTGACGAGCTGGACCACCTGCTCGCCGGCGCCGCGCTCATCCTGTCCGAACGGGCAGGCCATGTTCTTCGCGCACCAGGTGATGAAGTCGTCGAGCGCGGTCTGCTGTCCCTCGGCGCCTATGAGGCCCTGCTCGGCCACCGGCTCGGTGAGGGTGTCGACACCGTCGAGCACCATCCGCCCCGTCTTCTTGGGGAACTGGGCCGCGTACACCGCGCCGAGCCGCGTTCCGTACGAGAAGCCGAGATAGTTGAGCTTCTTGTCGCCGAGCGCCTGGCGCATCACGTCCAGGTCGCGGGAGGCGTTGACCGTGCCGATGTGGGGGAGGACGGCACCGGAGTGCCGGGCGCAGGTGTCGGCGGCCTTCTTGACCGCCTTGAGCGCCGCCCGCACGTCGGTGCCGCCGACCGTCGGCCCGAAGATCGCGTCCACACCGTCGCCGCAGCTGACGGGTGAGGACCTGCCGACGCCGCGGGGGTCGAAGGTCACCACGTCGTAGCCGTTCGTCAGGCCCATGAAGTCCTTGCCGCCCGCGGCGAGCCCGGGAATCCCCGCACCGCCCGGACCGCCGAAGTTCAACAGCACCGAACCCCGTGAATGGCCCGTCGCCCGGTAGCGGGCCAGCGCCAGGTCGAGCGTGCCGTGGTCCGGCCGCGCGTAGTCCAGCGGGACGGTGACCTTGCCGCACTGCAGGTCCTCTGGCATGCCGTCGCCCTTGCAGGCCGCCCACGCGACCTTCTGGCCGTAGAAGCGGGACAGGTCCGGCTTGCCGTCGGCGGCCGCCGCCATCGGCAGCCCCGCCGCCAGCAGGGTCAGCGTCGCGGTGGCGGCTCCCGCGACCGCGAAGCGTTGGTGCATGGACAGCATGCCTGCCTCCAGGGTCGCCCTGCGGTGGACCGGCGATACCTCCCGGATCACGATAGGCGCGGCCTCGGGGACACGCCTCTGGGCGAGCGGAACCGGCCGCCGCGCCTTACCCTGCGCGCCGACGTCCTTCGTACGGGGTGCGGCGACAGTTCGAAATAGGTGACGCTCGATGGGGTGAAAGCCCGATAAGCCATAACTCGGATGGATCGCAGGCGTTCTTGGCACTGTGGGCGAGTGCCCGCGAGTTGTCAGGAAGGCAGTGAACGTATGAAACGGGTGACCCGAAATGGTCTGATCGCCGTGGCCGCCGCCTCGGGCGCGCTGGCCGTGGCCATGCCGGCCCACGCCGACTCCGCGGCGAACGGCACGGCGGCAGGCTCGCCCGGCCTGATCTCCGGCAACACCGTCCAGCTCCCCGTGCGTGTTCCCGTGAACCTGTGCGGGAACACGCTGAACGTGGCCGGGCTGTTCAATCCCGCCGCGGGCAACCGCTGCGCCGACGTGAGCGCCGGAGGCGGGGCCGCCGCGTCCGGCGGCGGGACGCACGGCGGAGCCGGTGCGCACGAAGGCGCCGGCACGGGCCGAAACGGCGGTGCGCACGCCGGTGGCGGCGCGGTCGCGCACGGTGGCGGAAAGGATTCACCGGGTGTCCTCTCGGGCAACGGCCTCCAGCTCCCGGTGGATCTCCCGGTCAACGTCAGCGGCAACTCCGTGACGGCGGTCGGCCTGGGCAACGCGTCCGTCGGGAACGAGTCCGCCAACATCTCGGACGGCAAGCCCCGGCAGCCGCACCACCCCGGGAACCCCGCCCCGAGGCCGTCCGCCCCGGACGCCAGGCCGCGGGGGCAGGTCCGGCCGCAGGGCGGGGCTGTGGCCTCCCTCGCCCACACCGGCGCGGACCAGGTGATGCCCGCCATGGCTGCGAGCGCGGCGTTCCTGTTGGGCGGCGCCGTCCTGTACCGCCGGTTCCGGCCCGCCATGGTCCGCTGACACGCGGCGATCACGCACCGGAGGCTCCATCGGACGGGTGACCGGTGGAGCCTCCTCCGCGTCCTCCCTCTATGCGCGCTTCCGCTGCCTCGCTTGCCTCGTCGGAGCGTGTCAGGGCGCGGCGTCGAGGAGGTCGAGTGCGCTCTGCTGCCGGGCCGCGTCGGTGAGGTCCAGGGGACCGGACCAGCGAAGACCGTACTGGTCGAGCGGGTCGCGGTCCCCGGCGTGGGCGGCGTCGGCCTGCCGCCCCAGATAGGCCGAGTACGGATGGCCGGGGAGCGCGGCGTTCAGCCGGCCGAGACCGCGTACATGGGCCCCCTTGAAGGACGGCCCGTCGGCCCCGCAGTCGCCGCTCTCGCACGGGTCCCGCAGGATCCCGCCCGCCGTGTTGAGCGACGGGGACGTGGTGGCCGCGTCGGCGATCTGCCGGGCCGTGTCGAGCGTCCCGCTGTCGCCGGTCGCGCGGTTCAGTTCGGTGAGCGCCCCCAGGAGCACACCCTGGTTGTACGACCACACGGTGCCGCCGTTGTTCCGGCAGGTCGACAGGTCGACACCGTCGTTCACCAGGTGCGAAGAGTTCACCATGCCCGTCGACCGGAACCAGGACCAGCCGGCCAGCGCCCGCGAGAGATAGGCGCTGTCACCGGGGGTCCGGTTGTGCAGGGCCGCGTTGAGCTGGATGTACAGCGAGTTGGCGATGGCGTTCTTGTACGTCCTGGCGGTGCTCCACCACACCCCGCCGCCGCAGGTCGTGTCCCAGTACGCCGCCATGTGATCGGCGTCCACGCGCGCGGTGCTCAGATAGCGGCTGTCGCCGGTCAGGTCGTACGCGGCCACCCAGGCGAGTCCCCACCAGCCGGTGTCGTCGAGGTAGTCGTTGCGGAACTGCCCTCCCTGCGCCCCGAGTTGAAGGTCGTAGGTGCGGGCGATCGCGTACTTGTAGCTGCCCATGCCGGTCACCCGGATGTTGTCGATCAGGGCCGTGAGCGCGTTCGCGGAGTTCCACCATCCGGTCGTGGCGAAGAGTCCGGTGGAGTTGTCGTAGAACATCATCTGGGCCGTCGCGGCGGCCGTACGCCGGTCGCCCGCGTTCCAGGTCGTACGCGCCCAGGGGGTGCACGCGATGTCGGTGCGGTCCCCGGCCTTGCCGCAGGCCCGCAGGGCGCCGACACCGAGGTTGCCCCAGTCGTCGACGTTGTACATCAGCGTGCGCCAGCCGCGCTGACCCGTCGGCACGGAGGTGTCCCCGAGCCGGCTGCCCGAACTCCAGGTGCGGCCACCGTCGAAGGAACGGTCGAGCCACACCTCGTCGCCGGGGCTGCCGTTGTCGAGCGACGCCCAGCCCATCGCGTCCGTGTCGTCGAAGTGCAGGGTGATGGCGCGGGAGAAGACAGTGGCGGACACCGGGGCGCGGTCCTGCGGCGCGAGGGCGGGGTCACGGGTGTCGCAGTACTTGTTGCATATGGACGCGGCGGCCGACGCGGTGGTGGCCGGGGCGACGGTGGCCGAGGCTCCGGAACTGGGTCCGGCTTCGGCGGCGGGTGCGGGGAGCGCCAGCGCTGCGGAGAGCGCCAGGAGAACGGGAACGGCTCGTCGCAGACTGTGGGACAACGTTGTCTTCACGGTCGACCTCTGTTCGGGAGAGGGTCGGTGGGGGACCGGAGGGGGTCCGTGGGGGACCGCAGGGGGTCGGCGGGAGACCAGAGGGGGTTCGGACCGGAGGGTGGTTCGGTGGGGACCGAGAGCGCTCCCGGAAGTTAGTCGCGTGACGGGTGCGCGTCAATAAGGGTGTGGGTGTCGCGTGCACCCCGTCCGGGCGCGCGCGGCCCGGCGCCGGCATCGCGTCGGCCGACCCGCGTGGCGCGATGGCGGAACGCGTCGGCCCGCCCGCATTCACGGTGGCGGCAAGGCGTGGGCCTGCCCGCACAGCGCGGCGCCGGTATGGCGTGGGCCCACCCGCGGCGCTCGGTGCCGGCACGGCGTGGGCCGCTTCGGGCGCGTGGGCCGAAGTGGCCGAATCCCGTCCCGCGGGCGGCGCCCGTCGCTGCGATCGGCACGGAGATCGGGAAGGATGCTGCGCGTGCGACCGGCCGGCGCACCCCGCGATCCGTGATCGGCCGGCGCACCCCGCGACCGGTCGGCGGCCGGCGCGGCTCCCGACCCGTATGCATTGGAGCGCCCCCATGACCTCTCCGGGACCCGACGGCCTCGTCGTCAGCCAGGCCACGCTCGACGAGTGGAAGCTGGTCGGCGGCTGGGCGGCGGACGAGGGATGGAATCCCGGGCTCTCCGACAGCGCGAGCTTCTTCACCCAGGATCCCGGGGGCTTCTTCCTCGGACGCGTCGACGGGGAGCCGGTCTCGGCCATCTCGGTGGTCAACTACGGCGCCGACTACGCCTTCCTGGGCTTCTACCTCGTACGCCCCGATCTGCGCGGGAACGGCTACGGTGTCGCCACCTGGGAGGCGGCCCTCGCCCACGCGGGTGACCGGACCGTCGGCCTCGACGGAGTGGTCGCGCAGCAGGACAACTACCGCAAGTCGGGTTTCGAACTCGCCTACCGCACCGTCCGGTTCACCGGTGTGGCCCCGGTGGGGGAGGAGCCGTCGGGAGTCCGGGCGGCCGAGCGGGCGGATCGCGCGGCCATCACGGCGTACGACAGCGCGTGCTACCCCGCCGACCGGCCGGAGTTCCTGGACTCGTGGCTGGCCGCCCCCGGGCACCGCACCTTCGTCCGGCACACCGGCGACGGGCACCTGAGCGGGTACGCCGTGATCCGTCCGGCGCGTGACTCCCTGCGGATCGGCCCGCTGTTCGCGGACACCGCCGACGACGCCCGCGCCCTGTTCGCCGCGCTGGCCGCCGACGCGGGCGGGAGGGCGCTCGCCATCGACGTGCCCGAGACGAACGCGGCGGCCCTCGCGCTAGTCGAGGAACTCGGCCTGGTTCCCTCCTTCGAGACGGCCCGGATGTACACCGGGCCGGTCAGGGCGTTCGCGGGGGCACGGGTCCACGGGGTCACTTCGCTCGAACTCGGGTAGCTCGGATGCCCGGTCGGTGGTCGCGGCGGCCGGACCCCGTCAGCCGGCCAGTTCCCGGGCGCGCTGAGCCGCCTCACGCACCGAAGCGCGGTGCACGGGTCCGTGTCCGGGAAGCAGTACGTCGGCGGCGAGGGCCTCGATGCGTTCGAGTGAGGCGAGGGCCCCGGCGCGCTCGGTGTCGAACATCCTGGGCAGCAGCTGCGGGCCCTGTATCCGTGAGGTGGGGTGGCCGCTCACCAGGGCGTCACCGGAGATCAGCACTCCGGCGTCCGGCAGGTGGTAGACGCAGTGGCCGGGTGTGTGGCCGGGCGTGTGCACCGGGACCGGCCGGCCGGGCAGATCGAGCGGGCCCTCGTGCGGGAAGGCCTCGGGCTTCGTCATCGTCACGTCCGCCGTGCCGCCGGAGCGGATGGCGTGCACCGCCCAGGGCAGCACACCGGGGCGCCACGCCTGTCGCATGATCTGCCCGATGCTCACCTGGTGGAGGAACTCGCGGCGCGCGTGCGGCACTTCGGTCTCGTGCAGCCGGACCGGGGTCCCGTAGGTGCTGTTCAGGAACTCGGCGGAGCCGAGGTGGTCACTGTGCGCGTGGGTGATGAGCACGGCGGTCACGGCCTCGGGCGCGTGGCCGAGGGTCTTCAGCGAGGCCAGGAGTTCCTCGCGGTCGCCGGGATACCCCGTGTCGATGAGGGTGACGGAGTCGCCCTCGGACAGCACCACCCAGTTCGTGTTGCTGCCGTGCACGAGATGGACTCCGGCGGCTGCCTCGACGATCGCTTCCTCGCTCATGACCATCCTGACGTTGGATATCTGCTGGTGCCCATGGGGCCCTGACAGGGCGAAAGGTATCGCGAGCGTGTGCCCGGCGTCGTACGGCCGCCACTCCCCGCCCGGTTCGCCCTCCCCGCCCTGTTCGTCCTCTTCGGCGTCGTCGGCGTCGTCGGCGTCGTCGGCGCCCGGGTCCCGGCGCGGTTGCTTCAGCGACGTGGTGAACGGGCCGTGCCTTCGCCCCGGACGCCCGTGCCGTCGGTGAAGGAGGCCTCGAAGGTGAACGGCCCTTTAAGGCAAGGGACTTGACGCGGCCCGGCCGAGGCGCTGCCATATGGCGAGCCGCGTTGACTTTTGTTCGACTCTGCGAACAAACCCTTCAAGGGAGAGCCGTATGCCCCCTCTTTCGAACATGCTGTGTCTGGTACGCCTTCTCAGACGCATGGGTGTCCAAGGAGCCGTCCTGCTCCTCGTCGTAGCCGCACTGACCGGACTCGGCCGTCCGGCCGCGCCGTTCGGGGCCGAACCGGCCGCGGTCGCCACCAGCCAGGCCGGAGTCACCCCGGCCCCGATGGGCTGGGCGTCCTGGAACAGCTTCGCCAGCGCCGTCGACTACGCCACCATCAAGGCCCAGGCGGACGCCCTCGTCTCCTCCGGCATGGCCGCCGCCGGATACAAGTACGTCAACATCGACGAGGGCTGGTGGCAGGGCGCCCGCGACAGCGGCGGCAACATCAGCGTCGACACCGCCCAGTGGCCCGGCGGCATGAAGGCCATCGCCGACTACATCCACGGCAAGGGTCTCAAGGCCGGCATCTACACCGACGCCGGGAAGAACGGCTGCGGTTACTACTACCCGACTCCCTCCACGAAGCCGGCCACCCCCGGCACCGGTCTTGAGGGGCACGACCAGCAGGACCTCCAGACCTTCCAGAACTGGGGCTTCGACTTCGTCAAGGTCGACTGGTGCGGCGGGGACGCCGAGGGCCTCGACCAGGAGACGACGTACAAGGCGATCCGCGACGCGAACACGGCCGCCACCGCGGTCACCGGACACGCGCTCGTCCTGTCGTTGTGCGAATGGGGTACGGGCAACCCGTGGAACTGGGCCGCCGGCACCGGTGACATGTGGCGCACCAGTACCGACATCGTCTACTGGCCCGACAACCCCTCGATGACGAGCGTCCTCGCGAACTTCGACAAGTCGCTGCACCCCGCCGCCCAGCACACCGGCTTCTACAACGACCCCGACATGATGACCGTCGGCATGACGGGCCTGAGCGCCGCCCAGAACCGCACCCACATGGGACTGTGGGCCATCTCCGGCGCACCGCTGCTCGCGGGCAACAACCTCGCCACCATGAGCTCGTCGACCGCGTCGATCCTCACCGACTCCGAGGCCGTCGCGATCGACCAGGATCCGCGCGGACTCCAGGGCGTCAAGGTCGCCGAGGACACGACGGGCCTTCAGGTCTACAGCAAGGCCCTCGCCGGCACGGGCAAGCGCGCGGTCCTGCTGCTGAACCGCACCTCCGCCGCCGCCGACATCACCGCCCGCTGGGCGGACATGGGCCTGACCACGGCCTCCGCCACGGTCCGCAACGTGTGGTCGGCCACCAACGCCGGTTCCTACGCGACGAGTTACACCACCAGCGTGCCCGCGGGCGAAGCCGTCCTGCTCACCGTCGGCGGCACCGAGGGCGCCGGGACGACGTACGAGGACACCACCTCGGCCACGACGCCGGCCTTCACCGGCGTCAGCGCGGCCGCCGCCGGCACGGAACTCGTCGACATCAGCTACGCCAACGGCGGTTCCACGGCCCGCAGGGCGACCCTCCAGGTCAACGGCCAGTACGCGCAGACCCTCGCCTTCCCGCCCACCGGGTCGTCGACCACGTACCGCACCGTGTCCGTCCTCGCCTCCCTGGCGAAGGGCTCCAACACGCTGGCCTTCGCGGCCTCGGGCACCGCGCCCGACGTGGACGCCGTCACGGTCCGCGCCCTCCCCGGTACCAACGGCACCGCGATCGTCGGCACCGGCTCCGGGCGCTGCCTCGACTTCCTCAAGAGCGCCATCGCCAACAACACCCAGGCCGAACTGTGGGACTGCGGCGGAGGCCAGAACCAGACGTTCACCGCCACCTCGCGCGGCGAACTCGTCGTCTACGGCAACAAGTGCCTGGACGCCTACGACAGCGGGACCGCGAACGGCACTCGGGTCGTCCTGTGGGACTGCAACGGCGGCACCAACCAGAAGTGGACCGTCAACTCCAGCGGCACCATCACCAACAAGGTCTCGGGCCTCTGTCTCGACGCGTCGGGCAACGGCACGGCGAACGGGACCGCCGTCGTCCTGTGGTCGTGCAACGGGGGAACGAACCAGCAGTGGAGCCGCAACTGACCGAACCAGCTCGCTGCCGAGGCCAGTTGACGCCGATGGGCGAGTGAGCGGGCCGGGGAAAACCCGGTGCGCGCCCCGCGCCCGGTTCCCTACACTCGCCACGGAATCACACGCCGCCCCTTCCGGTGCCGTGTGTGTCGTGACGAACGAGGGGAGCCGGGCCGTGCGTTACCGCACCGCTGTCGTCGTTCCCCGGTCACAGTACGAGGTGATCCTCGTGTCTCCGTGGGCCCGGGACCGGCTGCGCGGCCGGAACCGGATGCCCGCGACGACCTTCTGACCTCCGCCCGCACGGTGGCGACCGTATGCCCGGTCGCCGAGCACCCTGCCCGCCGGAGGCCCGTCACCGCCTGAACTCAGGTGTGTCGTCCGGGAATCGCGCCGACCCGTCTCCGGATCGTCCGAAAGGCCCTGGGCCGTGCGTACCGACCTGCACCGTCACCTCACCGACCCCGTCACCGACCCGCTCGCCGCCGTCCGCAACCTGGGCATCCTCGCCCACGTCGACGCCGGGAAGACCACCGTCACCGAACGGATCCTCTACCTCACCGGGACCACCCACAAACGGGGCGAGGTCCACGACGGCACCACCGTCACCGACTTCGACTCCCAGGAGCGCGACCGTGGCATCACCATCTTCGCCGCGGCCGTCAGCTGCGCCTGGGACGGCCACCGGATCAACCTGATCGACACCCCGGGCCACGTCGACTTCTCCGACGAGGTGGAGCGCTCGCTCCGCGTCCTCGACGGCGCCGTCGCGGTGTTCGACGCCGTGGCGGGCGTGGAACCGCAGAGCGAGTCGGTGTGGCGACGGGCCGACCGGCACGGCGTACCGCGGATCGCCTTCGTGAACAAGCTGGACCGGGCCGGCGCCGACCTCGACACGGCGGTGGCGTCGATCCGGGAACGGCTGCATCCGGCGCCGCTGGTCGTCCAGTTGCCCATCGGCACGGAGGACGCCTTCACGGGCGTGGTCGATCTGCTGCGGATGCGTGCGCTGGTGTGGGCCGACGGCGCCGACTCGGCCGAGGAGATCCAGGTCCCGCGGGACCTGCTGGAGGAGGCCCGACGGCGACGCAGACTGCTGGAGGAGGCGGTGGCGGAGCTCCACCCGGTCGCCCTGGAGGAGTTCTGCGACCGCTCCACGCTCTCGGCACGGACCCTTTCGACGGCGCTCCGCGACCTGACCCGTACCGGCGAGGGCGTGGTGGTGCTGTGCGGCTCGGCCTACCGCAACCGCGGGATCGAACCGCTGCTGGAGGCCGTCGTGGCCTACCTGCCCTCGCCGCTCGACGTGCCCGCGGTCCGTGGGACGTACGGCGGCGCGGAGCAGGAGAGGGCGGCGGACCCCGAAGCGCCTTTCGCGGGGCTGGTGTTCAAGGTGAACGCCACCGCGACCGGACGGATGACGTATCTGCGTGTCTACGCGGGCACGGTCGAGAAGGGACAGGCGGTGCTGGACGTGGGCACGGGACGCACCGAGCGGATCGGACGGATCCTGCGGGTCCGGGCCGACCGCCACGCGGAGCTGGAGCGCGCGGTGGCCGGTGACATCGTCGCCGTGATCGGGCCGAAGTCCGCCCGGGCCGGGGCGACCCTGTGCGCCCCCGCGGCGCCGTTGCTCCTCGAACCGCCGGTCGTCGCCGATCCGGTGGTGTCCGTGGCGGTCGAGGCGCGCAGGAGCACCGAGACCGACCGTCTGGTGTCGGCGCTGGCGCGGCTGGTCGAGGAGGATCCCTCGCTGGTCGTCCGCACCGACCCCGAGACCGGGCAGACGGTGCTCTCGGGCATGGGAGAACTGCATCTGGAGGTGGCGGTGGAGAAGATCCGGCGCGCCCACGGGCTCGACGTCGCCGTCGGGCGGCCGAGGGTGGCCTACCGCGAGACGGTGGCCCGCGGGGTGTCGGGTCTGGTGTACCGGCATGTCAAACAGGACGGTGGCGCTGGGCAGTTCGCCCATGTCGTCCTCGACGTGGAACCGCTGGGGACCGACCCCGGCGGCGTTGAGGGGAGTCCGGCGGGCTTCGAGTTCCGTTCGACGGTCGTCGGCGGCCGGGTGCCGCAGGAGTACGTCCGTGCCGTGGAGGCGGGCTGCCGGGACGCGCTCGCCGAGGGTCCCCTCGGCGGTCACCCGGTGACCGGGCTGCGCGTCACCCTCACGGACGGGGCGACCCATGCGAAGGACTCCTCGGAGATGGCGTTCCGTACGGCGGGCCGGTTCGGGCTGCGTGCGGCGCTGCGCGCCAGTGCCGTGGTCCTGCTGGAACCGGTGGTCGAGGTCACCGTCACCGTGCCCGAGGACGCCGTGGGCGGGGTGCTCGGCGACCTCGCGGCCCGGCGCGGCCGGGTCTCCGGCTCGCTCACCCGGGTGGGTACGTCGGTGATCACCGCCACCGTGCCGCTGGCCGAACTCTTCGGCTACGCGACCCGGTTGCGCAGCCGGACCCAGGGCCGGGGCGTCTTCACCACCCGCCCCACCGGCCTGGCCCCGGCGCCCTCGCAGGGGGCACCGGCCCGGTAACCGCGAACGGTCCCGCTCCTGCGACGGCCCGCCCCGACAAGGGCGGGGCCGTCCTCACTCCCCGCGACCTGAGCGGGGCCGCCCTTCGCCGAGGAAGGGCCGAGGACAGCCGTCCGTGTCCTCAACGGCGGGCGCGGTCCCGGGTCTCGCGGGGCGGGCGGACGAACTGGAGTTCCAGCGCGGCCGGTGGCGCGGCGACGCCGGGCTGTCTGTCAGCACGTGAGCTGGCGGTGGCGGCCCCTCGGGCGGCGGAAACACCGTGGCACGGGCCGGCGCGACCGAGGACGGGATCGTCAACTCCCTTGTGCGGCGCGGGAATTCTGGCAGACGGGCGTGCGAGGGCGGCGGAGCCGCGTCCGGCCGGCCGCCGGTCCGCGCGCACGACGAGACGTTGCGGGGACCTGGCGGCGAGGGAGGCCACCGCCGGACGGGCGAGGAGAGACATACGGGTCCGTTCGTCGGGCGCTACTCGAAGTCGCAGCCGGGGTTGGGGGCGTCCTCGGAGAGGGGCGCGCCGTGCGGCAGTACATAGAGCACGTCCAGGACCAGCGGCTTCCTGCCGAGGTTGCGTCCGATGTGGACGTTCGTGGGTCCGGGCGGCTCGGTGAGGGAGTCGCCGGTCCGGTAGAAGCCGTCCTTCGCGCACGTCGAGTCGAAGTGGCTGAGGGTGCCCTGCTTGACGTATCCGTACAGCGGGCCGTCGTGGTAGTGCCAGCCGGTCGCCTGGCAGGGCGGGACGGTTATCTCCCGGAGGATGTAGTCCGTGCCGCCGACGGTGGTCTGCGCGATGACCTTGCCGCTGACCCCGGGGCCGGGAGGAGTCGCGTGAGCGGGGGCGGCTACGAAGGCCAGGCACAGGGCGGCGATTCCCGCCGACCCGGTACGGAGCGAGGCGCGCATTCGGTAAGTCCCTTCGGACGAGGGTGAGTTGGTGTTCGCGCTGTCGGGCGTGCCGCATCCGGGGCCGGGATCCCGGAGTCCGGGTGGCGCGCGGAGCGGGGCGGGCCGCCGTCGGCCCTTCGGACCGCGGCGGTCGAGGTTCATGGTGAGGCCGTCCCTCACGCACCACAAGCGGTGGCGGCAGACGGTCGGAACGCCTGCCAGGCCGACGCCGGGACCGCTAGGCCGACAGCAGGGTCGCGCGGTCCCGGCGTCGGGTCCACGCCGTCCACTCCGGACCCGCTCGGTCTACTCCGGACCCGTCCGGTCTACTCCGGCCCGGGTGGCCGGCGTAGGTCCCGCGCGACCCGTCGAAGCATGTCGGCAACATACCGAACAAAATTGTTGACAATCTTGTTGGTCTAGATTTACGTTCGACAGGCACTCACTCAGGGAGGGCAGCAATGCAGAAGGAAGCCCGTCCAGGCACCGGCGAGCAGGCCAAGCAGCACGCGTTGGTGCAACTGCGGCAGGCGATTCTGCGCGGAGACATGGCACCGGCCCAGCGGCTGGTGGAGAACGAACTCGCCGAGCAGTTCGGTGTCACCCGGGCCAGCGCGCGGGCGGCACTGATCGAGCTGGAATCGGAGGGGCTGGTCGAGCGGATCCGTAACCGCGGATCACGCGTCCGGGTGGTGACCGTGGAGGAAGCGGTCGCCATCACCGAGTGCCGTATGGCGCTCGAAGGGCTCTGCGCCGCCAAGGCGGCCGCCCTGGCCACCGACGACCAGCTCGCGGAACTGGCGGACCTGGGCGCCGCCATGGTCAAGGCGGTCGCCGACGGCGAACCGGTCACCTACTCCGAGCTCAACCACGAAGTGCACGCCCGGATCAGGGAGTTCTCCGGCCAGCAGACGGCCGTCGGACTCCTGGAACGGCTCAACGCCCAACTGGTGCGCCACCGCTTCCAGTTGGCGCTGCGCCCCGGTCGTGCGCAGCAGTCCCTGAGTGAACACCTGGCCATGATCGAGGCGATCGGGGCCAGGGACCCGCAGGCGGCCGAAGCGGCCGTCCGCGCTCACCTCGGCAGTGTGATCGAAGCGCTGCGCGACTGACGTGCCGCGCGGCGACGCGCGGCAGGACGGACAGCCGAGGCGGGCGCTCACCTGTCCACCAAGGAGATCGCAGCAATGACGCACGGCAACGCGCCCGCCGCCCCCGAGCCCTCGGCCCCGCCCGGGCAGGGGGGACGCCCATCACGATCGACCCTGGTCGTCACCGCGCACGCCGGGGACTTCGTTTGGCGGGCCGGGGGAGCCATCGCCCTGGCCGCCTCCCGGGGGGAGAAGGTCACCATCGCGTGCCTGACCTTCGGCGAGCGCGGCGAGTCCGCGAAGGCCTGGCGTGAGGGCAGGAAGCTCGACGAGATCAAGGCGATACGCCGCGAGGAGGCCGAGAAGGCCGCCGCCAGCCTCGGCGCCGCGGTCCGCTTCTTCGACGCCGGCGACTACCCGCTGACCGCCACCCCCGAGCTCACCGACCGCCTGGTGGCGCTCTACCGCGAGACCCAGCCGGACGTCGTGCTCACCCACCCGGCCGAGGACCCGTACAACGGCGACCACCCGGCCGCCAACCGCATGGCGCTGGAGGCCCGGGTGCTGGCCCAGGCCATCGGCTACCCCGGCGAGGGCGAGATCATCGGCGCCCCGCCGGTCTTCTGCTTCGAGCCCCACCAGCCCGAGATGAGCGGCTTCAGGCCCGAAGTGCTCCTCGACATCACCGAGGTGTGGGAGACCAAGCGCAAGGCGATGGAATGCCTCGGCGCCCAGCAGCACCTGTGGGACTACTACACCGACCTCGCCGTACGCCGCGGGGTCCAGCTCAAGCGCAACGCCGGCCCCAACCTGGGCCTGGCCCACAACACCCGGGCCGAGGCGTACATGCGCCCCTTCCCGCAGATCGCCAGGGAGCTGGCATGAGCGGCGTGATCGTCACCGATCCACCTAAGGCGGACGCGAAGGACGTCGAGGTGATCGCCGGGTACGGCACCGCGACCGTGCACGAGGCGATGGGCCGCACCGGCCTCCTCGGCACCCGTCTGCGCCCCATCCAGCAGGGCGTCCGTGTCGCGGGCACCGCTGTCACCGTGCTGTCCTGGCCCGGAGACAACCTCATGATCCACGCCGCCGTCGAGCAGTGCGGTGCGGGCGACATCCTGGTCGTCACCACCACCTCACCCTCCACCGACGGCATGTTCGGCGAACTGTTCGCCACCGCCCTGCACCGGCGCGGCGTGCGCGGCCTGGTCATCAACGCGGGCATCCGGGACACCGCCGAACTGCGCGACATGGCATTCCCCGCCTGGTCCGCGGCGGTCAGCCCGCAGGGCACCGTGAAGGCGACCGGCGGCTCCGTCAACGTCCCGGTGGCCCTCGGCGGCCAGATCGTCCGGCCCGGCGACGTGATCCTCGCCGACGACGACGGCGTGGTGTGCGTGCCCCGCGAGGACGCCCGCCGTGTCGCCGAGGCGTCCGAGGCCCGTGAACGGAAGGAAGCCCTGGCCCGCGCCGCCTTCCTCGACGGCGAACTCGGCCTGGACCGCTACGGGTTGCGCGACACCCTCGTACGCCTGGGTGTGACCTACAAGTCGTACGACGAGTACGTCCGGGACGGAGCCGCGCCGTGAGCGGGCCCGAAGAGGTGCGCTGCATGCTGCTGCGCGGCGGCACCTCCAAGGGCGCCTACTTCCTGGCCGGGGACCTGCCCGCCGACCCCGTCGAACGCGACGACCTGCTGCTGCGTGTGATGGGCAGTCCCGACCCGCGCCAGATCGACGGTCTGGGCGGCGCGCACCCGCTGACCAGCAAGGTGGCCGTGGTCTCGGTCTCCGTCGACCCCACCGCCGATGTCGACTACCTGTTCCTCCAAGTCGCCGTCGACAAGGCGGAGGTGTCGGACCGTCAGAACTGCGGCAACATCCTCGCCGGGGTCGGCCCGTTCGCCGTCGAACGCGGACTCGTCGAGCCGGGGGAGGGCCGTACGTCGGTACGCGTCCGCATGGCCAACTCGGGGGACCTCGCGCTCGCGAGCTTTCCCACCGAGGGCGGGCGCGTGGTCTACGAGGGCTCCGCCGAGATCTCCGGAGTACCGGGGACCGCGGCCCCCGTGGTGATCGAATTCCCGCGGGGGAGCGCCCCGTTGCTGCCCACCGGCCATGCCCGGGACCTCGTCGCCGACACTCCGGTGACCTGCGTGGACAACGGCATGCCGACCGTGCTGATCGCCGCGACCTCGCTGGGCGTCACCGGGTACGAGACGCCCGAGGACCTGGAGGCGGATCGGGCTCTGGCCGCCCGGCTCCGCGAGATCCGCCTGGAGGCGGGCAAGTCGATGGGCCTCGGAGACGTCGAGAACGCCACCGTGCCCAAGCTGACCCTGCTCGCTCCGCCCCGCTCCGGCGGAGCCGTCATGACCCGCACCTTCATCCCGGTGCGCTGCCACACCTCCATCGGTGTCCTCGGCGCCGCGAGCGTCGCCGCAGGGCTGTGCGTCGAGGGCGGCGTCGGGCACGCCGTGGCCCGCCCGCCCGAACGGGGCGACCGGCTGCGTATCGAACACCCCACCGGATTCCTCGACATCGAGGCCGGTGTCGAGTACGGCCCCGGGGACGCCGCTCCCGTGGCCCGGCGCACCGCCGTCGTCCGCACCGCACGCAAGATCTTCGACGGCACGGTCTTCCCCCGGCCGGCCGGAGCCGCACAACACTGAGGAGGCCCCATGGCCCCGCCGCTCGGCGACATCGCGCACCTCGGACACGTCGAACTGCTCACCCCCGACCTGGACGCCAGCGTCCGGTTCTTCACGGACTACCTCGGCCTGACCGAGAACGGCCGCTCCGGAGACTCCGTCTACCTGCGTACCTGGGACGACTACGAGCACCACAGCCTGACCCTGACCGCCCATACGACCTCGGGCATTCGCCGCACCGCGCTGCGCGCCTCCAGCGAGGAGGCCCTTCACCGCCGGGTCAAGGAGATCGAGAGCGCGGGCCGCGAGGGCCGCTGGGTGAACGACGAGCCCGGCCTCGGCCCGCTCTACGTCACCACCGACCCCGACGGCCACGGACTCGCCCTGTACTGGGAGAGCGAGTGGTATCAGGCACCCGACCATCTGAAGCCCGGTCTCAAGAACCAGCCGCAGGCCAAGCCCGGCCACGGGGTCGGCGTACGGCGCCTGGACCACGTGAACTACCTCGCCTCCGACGTCGCCGCCAACGGAGACTTCGTCCGCGACGCGCTCGGGGCCCGCCCGACCGAGCAGATCCAGCTCGACAGCGGCCGTATCGCCGCCCAGTGGCTGACCTTCAGCAACAAGTCGTACGACGTCGTCTACACGGAGGACTGGACGGGTTCGAGCGGACGCCTGCACCACATCGCGTTCGCCACGGACACCCGTGAGGACATCCTGCGCGCCGCCGATCTCGCCATCGACACCGGTGTGTTCATCGAGACGGGCCCGCACAAGCACGCCATCCAGCAGACGTTCTTCCTGTACGTCTACGAACCCGGCGGCAACCGGGTCGAGTTGTGCAACCCGCTCACCCGCCTCGTCCTGGCCCCCGACTGGCCGCTCATCACCTGGACCGAGGACGAGCGGAAGAAGGGGCAGGCCTGGGGCCTGAAGACCATCGAGTCCTTCCACACCCACGGCACACCGCCCATCGGCTGACCGGCCGCTGGGGCTCCCTGTCGGGCGGTCAACCATGCGACCAATTCCAGCCGGTGCATACGTGCGGCGGCATCGAACGCGTGCCGCCCGTGCGGGCTTTCACCTGCCTCCCAGCCGCCCGTGCCACGGTCACGGAGGGGGCCTGATCGTTTCCTTGATTGTTGACAAAAGCATTGACGTTCTCGGAGCGCACTCCTCAGCGTCTGTCGCACACTCGGGTCAGCCGCACGAGCCGCGTCGACCCGCACCCCCGATCCCCTTCCAGGGCCACGCCTCCTGGACGAGAGGAACAACGATGTCGTGTCGACCGCCGTGTTCTCCCTGGCCTCCGCGGTCTGTGCCTCGGCTTCCAGCCTCGGCGTCTTCAGCCTCGGCCGCTTCCTGGCCGGCCTCGGCCCCTGGCTCGGCGGTCAGCTGCTCGCCACCGGCTCGACCACCGCGGGCTTCACCGCCTTCGCCCTCGCGGGCGTCTTCTCCCTGGTGTTCGTCAGCCTGACCGGCCTGCGCCGCGTCCAGGTGACGCCCCCGGCCTCCGTGCGACACCAGGAGCTGACCGTCACCGGCTGACCGGAGCGGCATGGAAACCGCGTCCGGGCGGGGCCTGACAAAGGGTCCGCCCGGACGCCCTCGTGTCCGGGCCGCGCCGAAGGGGAGGAGCCGATCCGTACCGGGGAGCCGCCCCTACGAGAGCACCCCTCCCTGCCGCCGGGCCCGGGCACCCCCGGCCGCCAGGCCCAGGTGCCCGGCCCGACCACCCATGGAGCACTTATTCCCGTTGCCCCGTTCGTCCCGGGGTGCTGGAGTGACCCCATGGATCACGTTGCGGTACTGGCCCTCTTCGACCGGGATATGAGGGAACGCGCACGGCCCGACGCGCCGGGCGCCCGGGTCGAGCGCGTCGGCAAGGTGGTGCGCCAGTTCGGCGCCGACAAGGGCTGGAACGGGGTGCTCTGGTCCGACCTGGACGAGACGAGCGCCGACGCGGCCATCGCCGCGCAGGTGCGGTTCTTCTCCGGGCCCGGCGGCGGCTTCGAGTGGAAGCTGTACGGGCACGACCGGCCGGAGGACCTGGGGCAGCGGCTGCGGGCGGCGGGCTTCGTCGCCGAGCCCGAGGAGACGCTGATGATCGCCGAACTGGGCGATCTGGCCCTCGACGCCGAACCGCCCGAGGGCGTACGGCTGCTGCCGGTCACCGACAGCGCGGGCGTCGCCCTCGTGGCCGACGTCCATGAGCAGGCCTTCGGCGGCGACAGCACTCTGCTGCGCCACCAACTGCTCGCCCAGCTCACGGGCGACGCGGACACGGTCGTCGCCGTCGTGGCCCTCGTCGGCGACGTCCCCGTCAGCGCGGCCCGCATGGAACTCCTGCCGGGGGCCCGGTTCGCCGGGCTGTGGGGCGGTGGCACCGTCGAGGCCTGGCGGGGCCGCGGTATCTACCGCGCCCTAGTCGCCCACCGCGCCCGGGTCGCGGCGGAGCGCGGCTACCGTTACGTCCAGGTCGACGCCTCCAGCCAGAGCCGCCCCATCCTCGCCCGGCTGGGCTTCCAGCCGCTCACCACGACCACCCCGTACGTCTACCAGGGGTGAGGTGCCGTCCGCGGTTCGCGGGAGCGGCCGGGGCCGATGTCACATCCCCGCGTCCGTGATCCGTCGCATCGGTATGACAACGAACCAGAGCGTTCTCCTGGCCGGCGCGAGCGGTGTCCTCGGCCGGCACATCACCCGGGCCCTGACGGAAGCGGGCCACAAGGTCACCGGTCTCGGCCGCGGCCCCGCCAGCGACGTCCGGGCCGATCTGACGGACCGCGACGCGCTGCTGCGGGCCGTCGACGGACAGCACTACGACACGGTCGTGCTGGCCGCGACCGCCCTGCGCAAGGCACCTGTGCGTCACCGCGACATGCACGCGACCGACGCCCTGCGCGTCGACGGCACCGCCCACCTGATCGAGGCGGCGCGGGCCACCGGCGCACGTCGGCTCGTCGCCGAGTCGATGGTCTTCGGATACGGGTACGGCGATCACGGGGACCATGTCGTCACCGAGTCCGACACGTTCGGCCCGCAGGGGACCACGTTCGAACTGGAACGGCACATCGCGGCCATGCGCATCAAGGAGCGACTCGTCTTCGGGGCTGCCGGTCTGGAGGGGATCGCGCTGCGCTTCGGCCTCTTCTACGGCGCGGGCGGCACCGACGCCCTGCTGCCCATGCTGCGCGGAAGGCGGCTCCCCGTGGCCGACGACCACGGCCGGGTCCTGCCCTGGGTCGACCTCGCGGACGCGGCCCGCGCGGTGGCCGCCGCCGTGGAACTCGGCCGCCCGGGTCAGGCGTACAACGTCGCCGACCGTACGCCGCTGGGTTTCGCGGCCCATGTCCGGGCCGTGGCCGAGGAGTTCGGCCTGCCGAAGCCGATGACCGTACCGCTGTGGATGATGAAGCCCATGGCGTACGCGCATGTCGTGATGCGCACGACTCTCCGGGTCTCGTCGGCGAAGGCGGAGCGGGAACTGGGCTGGACGCCCGCGCACCCGTCCGCCTACGACGGTCTGGCCGCACTCAAGGCAGCCGCCCGACCCTGAAGCGGCCCCTCGTCGGTTCTCAGAGGTCCAGCCGGTACTCCAGTTCCCGATGCGTGGGCCGGTAGCCGAGGGTGTCGTTGATGCCGATCATGGGCGCGTTGCTGTCGGCCGTGTCGGTCAGCAGGCCGGCGAGTTCCGGGTACCGCAGAAGGGTCCGGCGGATCGACTCCGCCTTCATCCACAGCCCGAGGGCGTGGCCGCGGTGCTCGGGCAGGACACCCGTTCCGTAGTGCTGGGCGTCACCCCGGCCGTCGCCCGGTACGACGAGTTCCGAGAATCCGACGACGGAGCCGTCCGAGCGGTCCACCACGGCCACCGTGTGGAGCGCGTCGCCCCGTTCGAGGACGACCTCGGCCACCGCCACGACCCGCTCCACGTCCCAGACGCCGATCCCGTGGTCGCTGTCCTCCATCGGCATGTCGTCCATGGCCCGCCGGGAGTCCGCGTAGGTGTGCGCCAGCTCGGGCGGCACGACGCCGTCCCAGTGCGTCAACTCGTAGCCCGGGTGCGGGCTTTCGGCGATCCGGGTCACGGACCGGAGGTCCGCTTCCGGCAGCGGGAGGCGGGCGAACGTCAGGGCCAGCACCCGGCGGAACCCGCGCGCCGCGAGAAACCCGTCGCCGGGGGAGCCGGCCCCGGCCCGGGACACCAGTGACCGCCGTCCGTCACTCCGCGCGGCGGACACGGCGGCGTCCAGGAGAGCGCCACCGACTCCCGTGCGCCGTTCGGCGGGGTGTACGGCGATCTCCAGCTCGGCGCGATGGTCCTGGCCCTCCCCGGTGAACAGCCGGAGGAACGCCGAGCCCACCGGGACTCCTTCGGCGTCCGAGGCAAGCCAGGCCAGACGCCGGCTCGACGCGGTGGCCTCGGGATCGGTCAACGGCGTGATGCGTGGCGGCAAGGTCTCTCCGTGGCGTCGGGCGTACGGGTGCGAAGCCCGCAGACCGTAGCCGCACGCACCCGCGCCCCGCAACGGAATTCAGCGGCGCCACCACGCGGGTCAACCGGCACTCCGCACCAGGTCGCCCCAGACTTGTCTGCTGAGCCCCGACCGATGAGCCCGGGCTGATCAGCACGGACTGATGAGCCCGGGCTGATGAGCCCGGGCCGATCAGCACCGGCCGATGAGTCCCCTCCGCTCGGCACCGGCTGTTGGAGGGCCGAGCGCTCGGCACCGTCCGCTGGAGGGGGCTGTCCGCTCAGCCCGGTCCGCTGGTGCCCCGCGGTTCAGTGCCGCCCCCTCGTCCGGTCCAGTGCCACGACGCCCAGTGCGGCCAGGCCGATCTGGATGAGCCACTCGATCCAGTCGACGCCCTTGGTGTCGGCTACGCCGAACGCGGCGGCGACCCCCGACCCGATGAAGGCGGCCACGATGCCGACCACGATCGTCCACAGGATGCCGATGCGCTGGCGTCCCGGCACGACGAGCCGGCCCAGTACACCGATGATGATGCCGATGAGGATGGCACTGATGATGCCCGAGATCTCCATCTCCGCCCCTCTTGGTCGGTCCCCCGCAGTTATGTATCTGCCCACAACGGGCGGTGCCAGTCCGCCCCGGCGCGCGTACCCCGTGACGGACCCGTCCGGACTCTGGGCAGCCGCCGTTTGGTCATGTACCGTTCAATAATCTGTTGAGCGGAGGACGGCCGACTTCCGTTCTACGCGCGCAGACTTAGCGCCCGCACCGCCTCTCCCCCACTCCTGACGGAGGTTCGCCGGATGCTCGGATTCAGGAAATCCCGCCACAGACTCACCACGGCACTCGCCGTGTTCGGTCTGCTCATCACGGGGGCCGCCGTTCAGGCGGCGACCGTCATCCCCGCCCACGCGGCCACCCCCCACCGCGTCCTGTTCGACAACGGCCACGCCGAGACCGCGGGCAACGCCGACTGGATCATCTCCACCAGCCAGCCCGACCCGCTCGGCCAGAACTCCAGCCCGACCTCGGAGACTTCCTGGACGGGCGCCCTGTCCTCCTGGGGCGTGGCCCTGCAGAAGACCGGCAACTACAGCCTCAAGACACTGCCTTCGGGCTCCAGTCTGACCTACGGCGGCAGTGCCGCGACCGACCTGGCGAACTTCGACGAGTTGGTGCTTCCCGAGCCCAACACGCTGTTCACCACCGCCGAGAAGACCGCCATCATGACGTTCGTCAAGAACGGCGGCGGCCTCTTCATGATCTCCGACCACACCGGCGCCGACCGCAACAGCGACGGCTACGACGCGGTCGAGATCCTCAACGACCTGATGACCAACAACAGCGTCGACAGCACCGACCCGTTCGGCTTCTCCATCGACACGCTGGACGTCAGCTCCGGCTATCCGGCCGCCATCACTGACAGCACCAACACCATCCTGCACGGCGCGTTCGGCACCGTCACCAAGAGCCTGATCGCGGACGGGACCACGGCCACGCTCAAGCCGGCGGACAACTCGGCCGTCAAGGGCCTGCTCTACCGGTCCGGTTACTCCGGGAACACCGGCGCGTTCTTCGCGACCAGCACCTTCGGCAGCGGCAAGGTCGCCTTCTGGGGCGACAGTTCACCGATCGACGACGGCACCGGCCAGTCCGGCAACACCCTGTACGACGGCTGGAACGACACCGGCGCCACCAACGCCGCGCTCGCCCTCAACGCCACCGACTGGCTCGCCGGCACGACCAGCAGCGGTGGTGGCGGTGGCGGCGGAACCGGCACCTGCACGGCCGCGCAGCTGCTCGCCAACCCCGGCTTCGAGTCCGGCAGCACGTCCTGGACCGGCACCAGCGGTGTGATCACCAACAGCTCCAGCGAGGCGGCGCGCACCGGCTCGTACAAGGCTTGGCTCAACGGGTACGGCTCGGCCAACACCGACACGCTCTCCCAGGCCGTGACCATCCCCTCGGGCTGCTCGGCCACCCTGAGCTTCTATCTGCACGTGGACACGGCCGAGACGAGCACGACCACGGCGTACGACACCCTCAAGGCGCAGGTCGTCGACAGCAGCGGCACCGTGCTGTCGACCCTGGCCACGTACTCGAACCTGAACGCCGCGTCCGGGTACACGCAGCGCTCGTTCAGCCTCGGCAGCACCTACGCCGGGCAGACCGTCACGATCAAGTTCACCGGCGTCGAGGGCTCCACGCTCCAGACGTCGTTCGTCCTCGACGACACCGCGCTCAACGTGAGCTGAGCACGGGCCGGACGAGGGGCGGGCCCGAACCGGGTCCGCCCCTCGCGCCGTTCCACCGGGCCCGGACGGCTCAGCCAGGACCGGGCCGTTCCACCAGGCCCGGACGGTTCTACCGGGCCCGGACGGTTCTACCGGGCCCGGACCGTCCGCTCCGGCGTGTTCCACCCGGAGATCCGCACCGCCGGCCCGGTCCCGTGCAGATCGGCCGTCCGGCAGGTCGCCGTCAGCGTCACCGACTCACCCGGCCACAGACTCACCTCGTTGTCGGACCACCGCACCGGCAGCACCGGCCTGCCCTTGCCGTCGATGAGATGCGCGTCGGTGAACAGAGCGGGCGTCTTCCCGCTCCCGTCGTCGCGCAGGACGACCTTCGTCGTGGAGGTCCCGCCAGGACCCGACGAGGTCGACACCGAGGCCGAAACCGGCACCCGCGCCATGGAGTTGAGCCCCTTGAGGTCCGCGTAGCTCGTCGTCGGCGTGTAGTACCAGTCGGTGTGCGCCCAGTCGATGGTGTCCGGCCGGGTCGACAGCCAGTAGACGTTGCGGCTGACCTCCCTGCCCCCGGCGTCGCGCAGCACCAGCCGCGCCAGATACGTCGTCGACAGCCCCCTCACCGAGGACGGCACCGTGAGCGCGGTGCCGCGTGCCCCGTCGCCGCGCACAGCGACACCGGTCGCCGTCCTGTCGTACCTCTGTGTGCCGTCGGTGTCGAAGAGCGTGACGCGCGCCGTGAGGCCGGACACGGGCGCGTGCCGGTTGTTCACGACGACGACGGAGCGGTCGTCGTACGAGTACTGGATGTGCAGGGGCTCGTTGGCCTTCTTCGCCCCGAAGTAGGCTCCGCCCTGGTCGAGGTAACGGTCCATCAACTGCCAGTGCAGCGAGGTCCATCCACTGTTGAGCATCCAGTGGACGACCCCGGTCGAGGGCTTCGAGGCGTCGGTGGCGTTGCGCCCGTACGCCTCGAACTGCGCCCGCACGTTCTCGTACTGGGCGAGCTGCGCCTTGCGTACGTAGTCGGTGAGACCGGTCGGCGCGCCGTAGCGGCCGGCGAGGGCGGCGTCGTAGATCTTGAGGGTGCCGAAGACCGGGGACGGTGAGCGGTGGTACTGCTTGGCGTCGGGGTTCTTCCAGAGGGTGTCCAGTTCGGCGGGCGACATCATGCGGCGCAGGGTGTCGAGGGTGGGGATGTCGGGGCCCGCGCCGGTCTCGGAGTTGAAGCCGGTGGCGCCGCCCTCGCGCTTGGCGTACCAGTAGCCCGGCGGGATCCAGTCGTAGGGCCCGGTCATCTTCATGCCCGAACTGCCTGACACGGGGGAGGACTTGTCGGACGCGGCGGCGACCACGGGGGTCGTCCAGTCGGCCGCCTTCAGTGCGTCGAGGTACGTCTTCTCGATCCTGGCGTCCGGTGCGAAGTCGCTGCCGATGAGGAAGGAGATGACGCTCGGGTGGTCGCGCAGCCGGGCGGCCTCGGCGGCCATCGACGCCTTGGCGACCGGGTAGTCGGCGGCGGTCCACTTGTCGCCGGTCTCCGTGCCGTTGACCTGTCCCTCCCACTTGTCGCAGCATTCCCAGCCGGGCAGGGTGAGAATGCCGTAGCGGTCGGCGAGGTCGAAGAACTCGTCCGGCTCGATGTGGCCTTCGAGGCGGATCGTGTTGAGACCCAGATCGCGCACGTACTTCAGCCGGTCCTCGACGTACCCGCGGTCCCAGCGCAGGAACTCGTCCGGGGACCAGCCGCCGCCCTTGATGAGCAGCCTGCGGCCGTTGACGCTGTACTGCCGGGCGCCGTCGGAGTTCAGGGGTGCCTTGACGTCGCGGACACCGAAGTCCTCGTGCGCGGTGTCGGAGACGGTACCGGCGACGGAGGCGGTCAGATCGAGGCCGTACAGCGGCTGCCCGCCCATGCCCGCGGGCCACCACACCTTCGGTGACGTCAGACGCAGCCCGCGGACCTCGGACGGTGAGAAGGTGACCGCTCTCGTCTGGTGAGCCGCGAGCGGGACGCTCTTCGAGAAGGAGACCGGGCCGATGCGGCCGGACACCGTGGCGGTGACGGCCGAGCCGGTCTCGTTGCGTGCCCGCGCCTTGACCGTGAGGTCCGCGGAGCGGAGCGAGGGGACGTCGAGACGGGTCAGCACATGCGCGTCGCGCAGCGCGACCGGGCCGCCGCGGCGGACGAGGACGTCACGGACGATGCCCATGTTCTGGTCGGGCGGCGGCTGGAGCCAGTCGATCCAGCCCATGGTCAGGTTCTTGTCCGGGTCGTCGGGGCGGATACGGAAGGCGACCGTGTTGGTGCCGGCGCGCACCAGCGAGGTGATGTCCAGCTCGTGGTGCGTGTAGGCGCCGGCCACCTCGGCGGCGTCGGCGACGCGGCGGCCGTTGACGTAGACGTCCGCCGCCGAGATCACCCCGCTGAAGTCCAGATGGCTGCGCTCGGAGGTGTCGGTGACCGTGAAGTCCGAGCGGTACCACCAGGGCACGGTGAAGTCGGCCTTCGGGATCTTCCGCAGGTTGTCCGAGTAGAACGGATCCGCGTACGTCCCGTTCGCGAGCAGGGCCGCGAGGACCGTGGAACGGGAGCCGGCCGGGTACCAGCCGTTCACCCGGTAGCCGGGGCTGGAGACGGCGGACGCCGGGTCGGCGACCTTGGCGCTGGACTGGATCGCGTACCCCGAGAGCGCCGTGGCGCTGCCCGGCGCGGAGGCCACCGGCGTGACACGGACGTGCGGCACGGCGGTCGTTCGGGGGTCGGGCCCGTCGGCCCAGGCGCTCGCGGAGAGGGTGCACAGCAGGCCCAGTGCGACGGCGGCCGTGGCGAGGCGCCGCCGGGAGGCAGGGCGGTGGAACACGGTGATCTCCTTGGGAGGTGGGGGAGCATCCGCGCTTCGGCACTGCAAGTTAGGAAACTTTACTAACTCGGGTCCACAAGCTAGGCCGGTGAGTAGGTCATGTCAATCACCGGCGGGGCGGACGGCCCTGTTCGGCTCGTGGGATCCGAGCCGGCCGGCGAGGTACGACACCGACGCGTGCCGACGGTCGCGGTCCCCGGTTTCAGGAAGCCGACCTGCGCTCGAACACCACATCGCGTGCCGTGCCCAGTGCGGTGGCCACCGCGCCGAGCAGTACCGCGTCCTCGCCCAGACGGCCGGGTGCGATCCGCGGGCGCAGCGGCGTGAGAGCGCGCAGGGTCTCGCGGACGGGCCGCAGCAGCAGATCGACGCTGTGACCGACCCCGCCCCCCAGAACGACCAGATCGGGATCGAGCACCGCCGTCGCGGCGGCCACCGTGTGCGCGATCCGCTCGCCCTCCAGCCGGACCGCCTCGACCGCGGGTCCGTGGCCCTCCCGGGCGGCGTCGAAGACGGCCTTCGCGGTCAGCTGCCCGGTCATGCCGAAGTGCCGGGCGGCCTCGACGACCGCCTCGCCGGACACCGCGTCCTCCAGGGTCTCGGGCTTGTGCCGGCCGGGCCACGGCAGGAATCCGATCTCACCGGCCCCGCCGTGCGCCCCCGTGAACAGCCGTCCCTCGCTGACGACGCCCATGCCCAGACCGGTGCCGATCATGATGTACGCGAACAGCCGGCTGCCGGCGCCGACGCCGTACGTGTACTCGCCGAGCGCCGCGAGGTTCGCGTCGTTGTGCACCTCCAGCGGGATGCCCAGTTCCTCCCGCATCCGGTCGAACAGGCCCGCCCGCCCCCACCCGGGCAGATGCATCGCGTACCGCACCCGGCGCTGCTTCTCGTCGTAGACGCCCGGCGTGCCCACCACCGCGTGGGCCACCTCGTGGGCGCCCACACCGGAGTTGGCGACGACCTGGTGGGCGGTGGAGACCACGAGGTCGGCCATCGCCCCGGAGGTACGGGCGCGGTTGCGCACGTCGGCGCGCGCGACCACCGCGCCGTCGAGGTCGGCGACCGCGACGCGCAGCCAGCTCCGGCCGATGTCTATGCCGAGCGCGTACCCGGCCGCGGGGTCGGGGGCGTACAGGACGGCGACCCGGCCGCGCTCGGGAGCCCGCGTTCCGACCTCGTGGACCAGTCCCGCCTCCTCCAGCGCGGCGAGCGCGCTGGAGACCGTCGGCTTGGACAGACCCGTCTCGCGGGCGAGTTGCGCGCGCGAGGCGGCACCGCCGGCGCGCAGCCGGTCGAGGAGCAGCCGCTCGTTGGTGCTGCGCAGCCGCCGGCGGTTCCAGGGCTGTTCGGGCTGCTCTGCGGCGTCGCTGGCGGGCATCGGACCATTCTCACTCATTCATGACACCCCCTTGACGCATCTAGTAAGGCTCCTTAACTTTATCGCCCAGTCAGCCTCGCCGGGCGAGCCAAGGGGAGCCCAGCGCCGGCCGGTCACCCGCCGCCCTTGATCCGTCGGCCGCCGTCGAGGCCGGCCGTCACCCCGTACCTCTCCCCGCGTCCTGTCCTGAGGAGGACCCGTGTCCGGTACCCCGCCACCCACCGGCGGTTTCGTCCGCCGCGTCGGCCTGTTCCAGGCCATCGCCATCAACATGAGCCAGATGTGCGGCATCGGGCCGTTCGTGACGATCCCGCTGATGGTCGCCGCGTTCGGCGGCCCGCAAGCGGTCATCGGCTTCGTCGCGGGCGCTCTGCTGGCGCTCGCCGACGGGCTCATCTGGGCCGAGCTCGGCGCCGCCATGCCCGGTTCCGGCGGCAGTTACGTGTATCTGCGCCAGGCCTTCCAGTACCGCACCGGGCGCCTGATGCCGTTCCTGTTCGTGTGGACGGCGATGCTCTTCATCCCGCTGATCATGTCCACGGGCGTGGTCGGCTTCGTGCAGTACCTGGGCTATCTGGCCCCCGACATGGGCAAGACCACCGGCGACCTCGTCGGACTCGGCATGGTCGCCCTCGTCGTCCTCCTGCTGTGGCGGGGGATCGAGCACATCGCGCGGATCACCGCCGTCATGTGGGCCGTGATGATCGTCTCGGTCCTGCTGGTGATCGTCGCCGCGGCCACCGACTTCAGCGCCGACCTCGCCTTCACCTACCCGGCGCACGCCTTCGAACTCTCCGGCAGCCACTTCTGGATCGGCTTCGCGGCGGGCCTGACCATCGGCATCTACGACTACCTCGGCTACAACACCACCGCGTACATGGGCGCCGAGATCAAGGACCCCGGCCGTATCCTGCCCCGCTCCATCATCTTCTCGATCCTCGGCATCATGGCGATCTACCTGCTGCTCCAGATCGGCACCCTCGGTGTCATCGACTGGCACCGGATGACGGACCCCGGCGACATCGCCTCCACCTCGGTGGCCTCGGCGGTCATGGAGGAGACCTGGGGCAAGGGCGCCGCCGACACGGTCACCGTCCTCATCCTGATCACGGCGTTCGCCTCGGTCTTCACCGGTCTGCTCGGCGGCTCGCGGGTGCCCTACGACGCGGCCCGCGAGCGCGTCTTCTTCCGTCCGTACGCCAAGCTGCACCCCAAGCACCGCTTCCCGATGCTGGGTCTGGCCACCATGGGCGTCATCACGGCGATCGGCTTCCTGATCGGCCGCCACACCGACCTCGCCACCCTCATCCAGCTGCTGACCACGGTCATGGTGATCGTCCAGGCGCTGGCCCAGGTCGTCGCCCTGTCGGTGCTGCGCAAACGGCAGCCAGGTCTGCGCCGCCCGTACAAGATGTGGCTCTACCCCGTGCCGAGTTTCCTGGCCCTCGCCGGCTGGCTCACCATCTACGGCTACGCGGACAAGAACTCCCCGGGCCGCCACCCCATCGAGTGGTCACTGGCCTGGCTCGCCCTCGGCCTCGTCGCCTTCGTCGTCTGGTCGCGCAGGGAGAAGGTGTGGCCGTTCGGCCCGAAGGAGGTCACCGAGGAGTACCTGACAGCGCCGGTTCCGCAGACGGAGCCCGCCGGGGCGTGACGGCCCGGGGCGCCCCCGGACGCGCGATGTCCGGGGGCGCCCACCGCAATCCGACGGCCTGGGCAGACCTGGGCACCCGGACCCGCGGGGCAGCGTGTCGCCGCCGGTCACGGAGCTCAGCCATGGCCGTCGCCGTCCAGATGGCTCCAGGTCCGCAGGACGATGTCCCGGCCCTTCGCCGTACGGAGGACGGGCTCGTCGTCGGCGAGGACGAAACCCGCCGCCTTGGCGACCCCCTCGCTCGCGGTGTTGCCGTCCTCGATGCACAGGACGATGCGCCGGCCGCCGACGCGGCGGCGCGCGAAGTCCACGACGAGCCGGACCGCGCGGGTCGCGAGCCCCCGGCCCCGGTACGCGGCACCCACGCCGTAGGCCAGCTCGACGTCCCGCTCGTCGCCCGTGCCGGGGAACAGCAGGATCTCGCCCCGGGGCCGCTCACCGTCCGTGGTGATGGCCAGCTGTACGCCCCGCCCCTCGGCGCTCTTCTGCTCGGCCGCCGCGAGGTAGGCGAGCGCCGCCTCCGTGTCGAACGGCGAGGCGACCGGCGTCCACCGGTCGATCTCGGGATCGTCGTAGAGCGCGACGAGATCCGCGGCATCGTCGTCGGACCACTCGCGCAGTCGCAGCCCCAGCCCGTCGATACGCAGCGGCCCGGGGAAGTCGAACGTCGGTCGGCTGTCCATCGGACGATCGTGACGCGCCGGGCGGCCGACGGCCAAGGAGGCCGGGGCACGCACATGGATACGGACGGGGGCACGGACCCCACGGGCCGAGGACCACTTGGGGGGTGTCGGGGTGCGCCAGGGCCTGGCCGGGATAGAACTTGGACATCGTCCGATCGTCGGGAGGCCGTGATGCTCGTCCCCTTCGGGGCCCGTGATTTCCTGGACCGCGCTGTCACCGTGTACGGCGACCGTGTCGGCGTCGTCGACGAACCGGACCAGCCGGCCGAGTCCTGGGAGGGGCTGACGTACCGGCGCGTCGGGGAACTGGCCAGGGCCCAGGCCGCCGGGCTCGACGCGCTGGATGTCCCGCACGGCGCGCGCGTGGCCGTCGTCTCGCCCAACAGCGCCAGGCTGCTCACCTCGTTCTTCGGCGTCAGCGGCCACGGCCGGGTCCTCGTACCGGTCAACTTCCGTCTGACGGCCGACGAGGTGAGTTACATCGTCGAGCACTCGGGCGCGAGCGTCCTGCTCGTCGACCCCGAACTGACCGACCGCTTCGCCGGGGTCGGCTGCAAACACCGCTTCACCCTCGGCGCCGCCGCGGACGCGGAGCTGTACCGCTTCGGCACCGAACCCCGCCCCTGGGAGGCGGACGAGAACGCCACCGCGACGATCAACTACACCAGCGGGACGACCGCCCGGCCCAAGGGCGTACAGATCACCCACCGCAACGTCTGGGTCAACGCCACGACCTTCGCCCTGCACGCGGGTGTCACCGACCGTGATGTGTACCTGCACACCCTGCCCATGTTTCACGCGAACGGGTGGGGGATGCCTTTTGCGATGGCGGGCCTCGGCGTCCGGCAGATCGCGCTGCGCAAGGTCGACGGGGCGGAGATCCTGCGCCGGGTGGCCGAGCACGGGGTGACGGTGATGTGCGCGGCCCCTGCCGTCGTCAACGCGGTGCTGGCCGCCGCCGAGTCCTGGGACGGCGAGATCCCCGGCCGCGACCGGGTCCGCATCATCGTCGCCGGAGCGCCGCCGCCCACCAAGACCGTCGCACGGGTCGAGTCCCTGCTGGGCTGGGAGTTCATCCAGATCTACGGTCTCACCGAGACCTCGCCCCTGCTCACCGTCAACCGCACCCGTTCCGAGTGGGACGACCTCGCCCCGCAGGCCCGCGCAGAGAAACTGGTGCGCGCCGGCGCCCCCGCGCTGGGCGTGACCCTGCGCACCGCCGCCGACGGCGAGATCCTCGCGCGCTCCAACGTCGTCCTGGAGGGGTACTGGGAGCAGCCCGCGGAGACCGAACGGGCGCTGGCCGACGGCTGGTTCCACACCGGCGACGGCGGATCGATCGGCGAGGACGGCTATCTGACGATCAGCGACCGCAAGAAGGACGTGATCATCACGGGCGGTGAGAACGTTTCCTCGATCGAGGTGGAGGACGCGCTCTTCAGCCATCCCGCGGTCGCCGAGGTGGCGGTGATCGGCGTGCCGCACGAGAAGTGGGGCGAGACGGTCAAGGCCCTGGTGGTCCTCGCGCCGGGCGCGGAGGCGACGGAGAGTGAGCTGATCCAGTACTGCAAGGAGCGCCTCGCCGGGTACAAGGCCCCGACCTCGGTCGAGTTCCGGAGCGAGCTGGCCCGGACGGCCACCGGCAAACTCCAGAAGTACAAGCTGCGCGAGCCGTACTGGGAGGGACGCGACCGGGACGTCAACTGACCCTGTCCCCTGTCCCCTGTCCCCTGCCTCCTGACGCCGCGTGGCCGTGTCAGGGGGCGATGAGCAGGCGGGCGATGGCGCGGCGCGCGCGGGTCGGCGCCTGTGGGTCGCGGTGCAGTTTGATCGACTGGCCGACCGCGAGGATGACGCCGCCCAGCTCGAAGGCCAGCTGGTCCACATCCGTGCGTTCGGGGAGCCGGCCGGTCTCGACCGCCGTGTTCAGTTCCGCGAGGACGTACGCCGTCCACGCGCCCAGCGCGGCCCGGACCGCGTCCCGGACCGGGCCGGGGCGGCCGTCGAACTCGCTCGCCACCGAGGTGAGGAAGCAGCCTCCGTGCCCCTCGCCCTCGGCCATGTAGGCGATCCATTCGTCGTAGGCGCGGGTCAGCCGCTCCGTGCCGGGCCTGGCCCCGACGGCCCGCGCCGGCACACGCAGCCTGAATCGCTCGACCGCGGCTTCCAGGACGGCGAGCTGGAGTGCTTCCTTGCTGCCGAAATGGCCGATCACGCCGGCCTTGCTCATCGCCAGGCCGGTGGCCAGGCGTCCGATGGTGAGGCCTTCGAGGCCCTCCGCGGAGGCCAGTGTGAGGGCGCTGTCGATGATCCGTTCGCGGGTGTCGGCGGTTTCGGCGACGGACTTGCGCGGGCTCATAGGGCCAGCTTAACCTAACGACCGTTCGCCATTAGCGTACGAACGTTCGTTATCTATTTGGCGATGCGGCTCCGTGCCGGTGCCAAAGGGCATCCACGGGCACCTGAAGGGACTCATCGTGAAGATCCACCACCTGAACTGCGGTTCCCTGCGGACGATCGACAGTGAGGAGGGAAGCCTGCCCGCCGTGTGCCACTGCCTGCTCGTCGAAACCGACCGCGACGGCCTGGTCCTGGTCGAGAGCGGCATCGGTACGGCCGATGTGGCGCGGCCCGAGGAGAGCCTCGGGGCGGACTTCCTCGGCCGCGCCCAGCCGGTCCTGGACCTCGCCGAGACCGCGCTGCACCAGGTCACCGCCCTCGGCTTCCGGCCCGAGGACGTACGGCACATCGTGCTCAGCCATCTCGACCTCGACCACGCCGGCGGCCTTCCCGACTTCCCCTGGGCCAAGGTCCATCTGAGCGAGGCGGAGCACCGCGCGGCCATGGCGGCACCCGGAACCCACCCCGAGGACCGTGTCCGCTACCGCCCGGCCCAGTGGGCGCACCGCCCCCACTGGGTCACTTACGCGGAGCCGACGGGGGACCCCTGGTTCGGCTTCGACGCGGTCAGGCCGCTGGACGGCCTGGACGCGGAGATCCTGCTCGTCCCGCTCGGCGGGCACACCCGCGGCCACAGCGCGATAGCCGTCGAGGACTCCGGACGATGGCTCCTGCACTGCGGTGACGCCTACTACTTCCACCGCGAGATCGACCCCGACCACCCGGTGGGCCACCCCGGTCTGGACCTCCTCCAGCAGATCGCCGAGGTGGACAGGCCCCTGCGGCTCGCCAACCACGCCCGGCTGCGGGAACTGGTCCGTCTGCACGGCGACGAGGTCGACGTCCTCAGCGCCCACGACCCCTGGGAACTGGCCCGGTACACGGGCAAAGCCGATAGCGAGGGCGTCCGGTAGTCCAGTGACCCAGTAGTCCGGCAGGACGGCCCGGCGCCCTCGACGCCCGCCCGCGGCGTCGGCCGGCGCTCTCCCCGACCGATCGGAGGAAGATCGCGCCCCGGCCAATCCGTTTGGGCCTCAGCTTCGGAATACCTCCGAGAGCTCCGATCAGGAGCCGGGCGGGAGGAAACCGATGAGGCACAGGTCCGCAGGCCCTCTGGACAGCGGCGCGGGACGGGAACGGCAGGGGGCGCGCCGACGTACGGCCGTGATCGGCGGGGGAGTGGCCGGGCTCACCGCCGCCTACGTGCTGAGCCGTGAGCGGCCCGTGGCCCTCTACGAGGCGGACGACCGGCTCGGCGGGCACGCGCACACCCACGACCTGACCTCGTCCGACGGACGCCTGCACCGCGTCGACTCGGGCTTCATCGTGCACAACCACCGCACCTATCCGAACCTGTTGCGGCTGTTCGCCGAACTCGGCGTCGCCACCCAGGAGTCGGAGATGAGCATGTCGGTGCGGTGCGAGGGATGCGGACTCGAGTACGCGGGCGCGCGGGGCTCCGCCGGCCTGTTCGCCCAGCCGCGCAACGCGCTGCGCGGCTCCTACCTGCGGATGCTCGGCGAAGTGCCCGCCTTCCACCGCGCCGCCCGCCGCCTGCTGGCCCAGGACGGCGAGGACACTCTCACCCTGGGCGAGTTCCTGGCCCGGCAGCGCTTCTCGCCCTATTTCACCGGGCACTTCATGACCCCGCTCGTCTCCGCGGTGTGGTCCTGCGACGCGGCCACGGCCCGCCGCTACCCGGCCTCCTATCTGTTCCGCTTCATGGACCACCACGGCATGCTCTCGGTCGGCGACTCGCCCGTCTGGCGCACCGTGACCGGCGGCTCCCGGTCCTACGTCGACCGGCTGGCCAAACAGCTCGACGCGGTCCACACCTCCACCCCGGTCAGGGCCGTGCGCCGCCACGCCGACGGGGTGGACATCACCACCGAGGACGGCACCACCGCCTCGTACGGCTCCGTGGTCATCGCGGTCCATCCCGACCAGGCGCTGCGACTGCTCGCGGACCCCACCCACCTGGAGCGCGAAGTGCTCGGAGCGTTCCGCTACTCGCGCAACAGCACCCTTCTGCACACCGACACGGCGCTGCTGCCGCGCGCCCAAGGGGCGCGGGCCTCCTGGAACTACCTGATGCCCACCTGCGAGTCCGACGCGGACCGGGTCCGGGTGAGCTACGACATGAACCGCCTCCAGCGGCTGGACGCGCCCGAGACCTATGTCGTCACCCTCGGCGGCGAGGACCGCGTCGACCCGGCCCGGGTGCTGGCCCGCATGGAGTACGAACACCCCGTCTACACCCCCGAGTCCGTCGCCGCCCAACGTCAACTCCCCGCCCTGAACAGCCCGGTGACCGCCTACGCCGGCGCCTACCACGGCTGGGGCTTCCACGAGGACGGCTGCCGGTCCGGCGTCGGGGCGGCCGAGGCGCTGGGGGTGACCTGGTGACCGGCACCCCGGCCCTCTACCCCTGCACGGTCGCGCACATACGGACGAAGCCCACCCGGTACGCGCTCCGGCACCGGACGTACATGTGGCTGACCGACCCCGACCACCCGCCCGAACTGCCCTACCCACTGCGCCCGTTGGCCCGCTTCGACCCCCGCGACCACTTCGACGGCGACCAGCCGACCATCCGGGCGGGCCTGGACCGCTTCCTCGCCTCGCACGGCGTCGACCTGCGCGGCGGGCCGGTGCTGATGCTCGCCCACGCCCGGGTCCTCGGCCACGTCTTCAACCCGCTGACGCTGTACTGGTGTCACGACCGGGACGGCACCGCGCGCTGCGTCGTCGCCGAGGTGCACAACACGTACGGCGAACGGCATTCCTATCTGCTGCGCCCCGACGACAGCGGCACCGCGCGGACCCGCAAGGAGTTCTACGTCTCGCCGTTCTTCCCCGTCGACGGCGCCTACCGGATGCGACTGCCCGAGCCCGGCAGCCGCCTCGACCTGACGGTGCATCTGGAACGCGAGGGCGCCCGGCCCTTCACCGCCACCGTACGCGGAACACGCCGGGCCGCCACCGTCGGAGCGCTGCTGCGGCAGGCGCTTCGCCACCCGTGGTCCACCGCCGCCGTGTCCGCCGCCATCCGGCTGCACGGCATCCGCCTCTACCTGCGCGGACTGCCCGTCCAGCCCCGCACCCCGCAACGAGCCCAGGAGAACGTGAAATGAGGACAGCCGAGTCCTGCCCCGCCGAGGCACCCCGGCAGGACACCGACCCGCTCCGCTGGCCGGACGTGGTGACCCGGCCGGAATCCTCGCGAGCCCGCGCCGCCGTCACCCGCGCCGTGCTGCGCCGGGCGCTGGAACGCCTGCCCCTCCAGGCGCGGTTCGCCGACGGAACCCGTCTCGGCCTCGGCGGCCCGGTCATCGAGATCCACGACCCGTCAGCCTTCCACCGCCGCATCGGAGCCCAGGGCCTCGTCGGCTTCGGCGAGTCCTACATGGCGGGGGAGTGGGACGCGCCGGACCTGGTCGCCGCGCTCACCGTGCTCGCCGGGAACGCGGCCCGGCTGGTCCCGGCCTCGTTGCAGAAGCTGCGGGGACTCTGGGCGACGCGCCGGCCGGACGTCCAGCGCAACACCCCCACCGGCGCCCGCGACAACATCAGCCGCCACTACGACCTCTCGAACGACCTGTTCGCGCTCTTCCTCGACGACACCCTCAGCTATTCGTCGGCGCTCTTCCGGGGATTCCCCGCCTCCTGGCCGCTGCTGGCCGGCGCCCAACACCGCAAGATCGACCGGCTGCTGGACCTCGCCGAGGTCGGACCAGGCACCCGGCTCCTCGAAATCGGCACGGGCTGGGGCGAGTTGGCGATCCGTGCCGCCGCACGCGGTGCCCACGTCACCTCGCTCACCCTCTCCCGCGAACAACAGGCTCTGGCCCGTGAGCGGGTACGCGAGGCGGGACTCGACGACCGGGTGAGCATCGAGCTGTGCGACTACCGCGAGGCCGCGGGGACGTACGACGCCGTGGTCAGCGTCGAGATGGTCGAGGCGGTGGGCGAGGAGTTCTGGCCCGTCTACTTCGCCACCCTCGACGCGCGGCTCGCCCCCGGCGGCCGGGTCGCGCTCCAGGCGATCACCATGCCGCACGACCGCCTGCTCGCCTCCCGCGACACCTTCACCTGGATCCAGAAGTACGTGTTCCCCGGCGGACTGCTGCCCTCCGTGGAGGCGGTCGAAGAGGTGACCCGGGCTCACACCGGCCTGCGCACCACCCGCAGGGACGCCTTCGGAGCGCACTACGCGGAGACCCTGCGCCTGTGGCGCGAACGCTTCACCGAGCGGGCCGACGAGGTCGCCGCGCTCGGCTTCGACGAGACCTTCCGCCGGATGTGGACCTTCTATCTCGCGTACTCCGAAGCCGGGTTCCGCTCCGGCTATCTGGACGTCCAGCAGTACCTGTTCACGAAGGAGGACACTGCCCGATGAGCGGTTTCCCCTGGGGAGCGTTCGAGCGGAACCTCGCGCTCGCGGCCGTCGCGGCGTTCGCCGTCATGCTCGCCACCTTCGCCGTCGCCGTACGCAAGGGCCTGCACCGGATCGTGGACGTCGCCTGGGGGATCGGCTTCACCGCGGTGGCCCTCGTCACCTTCCTGGCGTCCGCCGGTGAGGGCGACGGGGCCCGGCGCGTGCTCGTCACCGTCCTCACCTCGGTGTGGGGACTGCGGCTGGCCGCGCACATCGCGCGGCGCGGCCGGGGCCACGGCGAGGACCCGCGCTACGAAGCCCTGCTGGCCAAGGCCCCCGGCAGCCGCGACCTCTACGCGCTGCGCATGGTGTACCTCCTGCAAGGGGCGCTGGTGTGGCTGGTGTCGCTGCCCGTCCAGGCCGCGCAGTACATTCCGGGGCCCCTGACGGCCTTCGCGTGGGCGGGCACCGCGCTGTGGGCGCTCGGCCTGTTCTTCGAGGCCGTGGGCGACGCCCAACTGGCCCGCTTCAAGGCCGATCCGGCCCACCGCGGACGCGTCATGGACCGCGGCCTGTGGAGCTGGACCCGCCACCCCAACTACTTCGGAGACTTCTGCGTGTGGTGGGGCCTGTTCCTGCTCGCCTGCGACAGCCCACAGTCGGCCGCCGTGGCGGCGGTGTCGCCGCTGGTGATGAGCTACCTCCTGATCAACGGCAGCGGAAAGCCGATGCTGGAGCGCCACATGGCGCAGCGCCCGGGTTTCACCGAGTACGCGGCGCGCACCAGCGGCTTCTTTCCGCGGCCACCGAAGCGTCGCGGCTGACCGGTCCGGAGTTCCCTCTTCGGCACCGCGGCGTCGCCTGTGGGTCCCCTCCCGCCGGAGGGGACCCACAGGCGGTACGGCGAGCACTTCGTGCCCTCACCGGTGCAGTGGGTGAGGGCACGAACGCTCAGGCGGGGAAACCCAGCAGAGCCAGCGGATCGGAGGTGGGTTCGGCCGAACCACCGGCCGGCTCCACGGTGATCCCCATACCGGACGCGCCGTCGACGGAACCCTCCATCAGCACCGCCTCGGTGGTGCGGCCCGGGTCCATCAGCCCGGCGGACCGCATGGTGCCCGCGTCGTCGAACCACAGCTGGTAGACCTTGCCGCTCGGCGGCTTCGCCATTCGCGCGGCGATGAACACCGCCTGGTCCCGGCCCTTGGACACCACGACCGTGCCGCTCGCCCCGCCCGCCAGCTTCGCCGTACGCGCCTTGGCGTCCGGGGCGGCGAGGACCGCGGCCACCTGGTCCGCACGCCGGTCGGCCTGCCGGGCCTGCTCCTGGGCGTCCTGGGCGCGCTCGTGCTGCCACACCGCCGTACCGCCCAACGAGGCGGCGGCGGCCAGCGCGGCGGCGAGCGCCCAGCGCGCGGGCCGCCGCCGGCGGATGCCGACGGCCCGGGGCGCCGTGAGGGCGATCGTGCGCGGCGACTCCTGCCGGACCGTGGTGATCCGGCGCATGACCTGGTCCTTGAGGGCAGGCCCCGGCGAGGCGGTGACGGCCAGGCCGAGGCGCGCGGCCGCGGCGGTCAGCTCACGGACCTCCTGCGCGCAGTCGGCGCAGTCCGCGGCGTGCCGCTCGAAACGCTCGCGTTCGTCGTCGCCCAGCGCGTGCAGCGCGTACGCGCCCGTCAGCGTATGCAGGTCCACTGTGGTCACGCCGTCACCCCCAGGCAGTCACGAAGCCGGATCAGACCGTCACGCAGGCGGGTCTTGACCGTACCGAGGGGAAGCGCCAGCAACTCCGCCACCTCCCGGTAGGTCAGCCCGCGGTAGTACGCCAGCGTCACGGACTGGCGCTGGAGCTCCGTCAGCGTGCGCAGACAGCGCCGTACCTGCTCACGTTCCAGGCGCGCCTCGACCTGCTCGGTCACGTCGTCGAACTCGGGTGTCCGGTCGAGGAGAGCGGCCTTGTGCTCGCGCGCCGCCGAGGCCTCGACCGAGCGCACCCGGTCCACGGCCCGCTGATGGGTGAGGGTGAGGACCCAGTTCATCACCGACCCGCGCTCTGGCCGGTAGCGGGCGGCGGTCCGCCACACCTCGACCAGCACCTCCTGCGCGACCTCCTCCGACTGCGCCCGGTCGCGCAGCACTCTGAGCACGATGCCGAGGACGGGGCCCGCCACGACGTCGTAGAGCGAGGCGAACGCCTCCTGGTCGCCCCGGGCGACCCGGTCCATGAGATCCGGCAGGTCCGGCTCCGCAGCCGGGTTCCTCCCGATCTCCACGGCTTCCTTCACAGTGTGGTCCTCCAGGACGCTTCGACGGTTCGGATGTGATCCGAAGCCGGTCGGGCCGCGGATTGGCCCGCGGGCCGGAAAAGTCCGGACGTGCCGGGAGACATCCCGGCAGGTCCGGCCGTACGGGCGCCCCGCGGACCGCGGCGAGCCCTCGGCGCTCAGACCTCCGCCGCCGACCGCAGACCGTCGCGCAACTGGTGCATACCGCGTCGGGAATGGCTCTTGACCGTGCCCAGCGGCCAGCCGGTGCGCTGGGCGATCTGGGTCTGCGTGAGGTCCTCGTAGAACGCGAGATGCAGCACCCGGCGCTGCGGTGTGGGGAGTTTGGCCAGCTCGTGCCGGACGAGGACACGGTCGAGCGTCGCCTCGGGGCGGGTCCGGGTGTCGTCGGCGAGGACGAGCAGGGCGCCGGCCGCGCCGACCAGCTCGGTGCGCCGGGTCCGCGCGGACAGCGCGTCGGCGATCTTGCGCCGGGTGATGCCGACGAGCCAGCCGACGACCGGGCCGCGCTCCGGGCGATAACCCCGCCCGCCCCGCCACACGGCGAGGAACACCTGCTGGGTGACGTCCTCGGCCTCGCGCGGGTCCCCCAGCGAACGCCGGGCGAGGGCCTGGACGAGGGGCGCCCAGCGCCGGTACGCGGTGGCCAGTGAGGCTTCGTCCCCGTCGATGATGCCCCGCGCGACGTCCGCGTCCGTGACCGCGCCCCTGACCGCGCCCGCGGCCGAGTCGGTGACCGTGTCCGCAGGCTCGACGGGCCGCTGTCCGGCGGTCGGATCTGCGTTCATGGCCACGGCTCCTCGCTCCGGGCCCCTCCTGCGACGGGCCCCGTGCACCCATCGTGTGAACAAGGGGACAGAGGCGACAACTCGCATCGTTTCTGCGTCGTATAGTCGCCGTATGGGTGAGAGCCGGTCGGATCAGGGGCGGGAACCGGGCATGGGATCCGCCGAAGCCGGTGTCACCACAGGTGCGCTGGCCCGTCGCCTCGGAGTGTCACCGACCACGCTGCGTTCCTGGGACCGCAGGTACGGAGTGGGGCCCGCGGTCCGTTCCGACGGGCGGCACCGCCGCTGGACGCCCCAGGACGTGGCGATGCTGGAGGAGATGTGCCGGCTGACCTCGGCCGGAGTGCCGCCCGCCGAGGCGGCCAGGGCCGCCAAGGGCGCGTCCGACCCGGTCGCGCCCGAGGCCAGGACACCGGCAGACGAGCTCGATCCCCCTGCGCTCGGGGCCGGAGCGGAAGCCCTCGGGGACCCCCGGCAGGAGTGCAAGGGCCTCGCGCGCGCCGCCGTACGCCTCGACGCGCCGTCCGTGGAAGACCAGTTGACCTCACTCGTCACGCGCCACGGTGTGGTCGTCGGCTGGGAGGAGGTGATGGTGCCGACCCTGCACGCGGTGGGCCGCAAGTGGGAGTCCGCCGGGGACCGTTACGTGGAGGTGGAGCACCTGCTGTCCTGGCACATCTCCCGGGTGCTGCACCGCGCCCCCGGGCCGGCCGGGCCCGAAGTACCGGCCACCGGCGCGGGCCCCGTCGTACTGGCCTGCGTGCCGGGCGAACAGCACTGCCTGCCGCTGGAGGCGCTGCACGCGGGGCTCGTCGAACAGGGCCTGCCCACCCGGATGTTCGGCCCCGCTGTGCCACCGGAGGCGCTGACCGCGGCGGTACGGCGGCTGGGGCCGTCCGCCGTCGTGCTGTGGTCCCAGACCCGTTCCACCGCCGACCGTCCGCTGGCCCGGCACATCGCCGCCACCGCCTGGGGGGTCAAGGGTGCCCGCGGTCATCCCGCCGTGCTCCTCGGCGGTCCAGGCTGGGCCGGACGCCCGGAACCGGGCATGCTCCGGCCGCCGGGACTGCGGGACGCGCTGACCGCGTTGGCGGGCCTGGCCGGCGGTTGAACGGGCCGACACTCATCGCGCGGCGGGTGTACGGGGGCAGCGACTCCGCGTGCCCAGGCCCGTGGACCTCGTAGGCGGCCGCCGTCCCTCCGTACGCGACCGCCGTACGCCGTTGTCCGCGCCGGTCAGCCCACCGTCGGCGTCGGAGAGGGCTGCGCGGGGAGCGAGGCCCCGGTCGCGGGGGGCGTCAGGACGACCTGCGGTTCGCCGGGCTGCGGCGGCGGAGGCGTCAGATTGATCGCGGGCACCTTCGGGAGGGTCGTCTCCTGGATCACGATCTGGTTGAAGTTGACCAGTCCGGTCTTCTCCATCACGGTGATGTGGTCCAGCACGGTGTCGTTGGCCTGGTCGGCGAGCTGACGTACGAGGGTGTTCTCGGTCGTGGCGCGGATCTTCGCGACGGTCGAGAAGATCTGCCCGTGCGTCAGGCGCAGGATGTTGGCGAAGTCGGTGTCGAACTTCTTGCCGGTGTCCGCGCTCAACGTCGCCACGAAGCCCTGCTGTTGCGGGGACGGCTTGTTCGGCAGCGTGACGCCGAGCTGCTGGGCGATCTTGCGGTCCGTGGCGTCGAGCCCGGCATGGCCCGAGATCAGGTGCTGCCCCGCCGTACGGACCGCCGGTATGGTCCCCTTCTGCAGGGCCAGTTGCCCCACCGGGTACTCCCACAGTCCCGCCGCGCGCACCTTGACGAGGAAGTCGCGGTCGGCCTCCGTCAGCGGCCCCGACGGGGGATTGGCGATGATGCGGACCGGGGCGGTGGACGTGGTCTGAATTCCCAGCATGGCCGGATAGGCGAGCGCGGCCAGAGTCATCGTCAACGCGCCGCACACGAAGAGTGTTCCCGCGTTCCGTGCAATGCGCATCGAGCAGCCTCCTGGGGGCGGGGGCGGCGGTCCCGGAGCCATTGGCTCAGGTCGGCCGCGCGGTGGATCCGGTACGGACGGATCCGGTACGAGTGGTTCGGACGACCACCTATACGGCGGCACACCGGTGAAGAATCTCTACAACAGGTAAAATCCCAGGCAGTTTATATTCGGTCCGTGCCTCTCGGCCACGGGGTCTCCGTATCGCGTCGGTCTCCGTACCGCGTCGGTCATGGCGCCGCGTCGTTCACCGCACCGCGTCGTTCACGGCATCGAGTCGTTCACGGCCCCGGATCAGTCACGGCCCCGGGCCCTCTTGAACCGGGCCAGGCCCTCGGACAGATCGACGATCGGGTCCGGGTAGTCGCAGGCCGCGCGGTCCGGGCCCCGGAGCTTCCACGGCTCGTGCACCGCACGCCCCGCGACTCCCGCCAACTCGGGCACCCAACGCCGGACATATGCCCCGTCCGGGTCGTAACGCTTGGCCTGGATCACCGGATTCAGGACACGGTTGGGCCGGCTGTCCGTGCCCGTTCCCGCCATCCACTGCCAGTTGAGCTGGTTGTTGGCGACATCGCCGTCCACCAGCAGGTCCAGGAAGTACCGGGCCCCGACCCGCCAGTCCACGTACAGCGTCTTGGTCAGGAAGCTCGCGGTGAGCAGGCGCCCCCGGTTGTGCATCCAGCCCTCGTGGCGCAGCTGCCGCATCGCCGCGTCCACCACGGGGTAGCCGGTACGCCCCTCCCGCCACGCCTCGATGTCGTCCCGCGCCTCGACGGGCGAGCGCCAACGGTCGTGCTTGGTCCGGTAGTCGGCGGCGGAGGCGTCCGGCCGGGCGGCCAGCACCTGGTGGTGGAAGTCCCGCCACGCCAGCTGCCGTACGAACGCCTCGGCGCCCGGACCGCCCGCGCCGCGCGCCCGGTGGACCAGCTCGACCGGCGACAGCGAGCCGAAGTGCAGATGGGGGGAGAGCCGGGAGGTCGCGTCGCCCGGCAGGTCGTCATGACGGTCCTCGTACGACCCGATCCCGCCGCGCAGCCAGGCCGCGAGCCGTTTCCTGGCTTCCCTCTCGCCACCCCGGGCCAGCCCCTCGGACACGTGGGGCACGTCCGAACGGGACGGGATCTCCTCCGAGCCGACGCCGTCCGGCACCCGGACGACCCGGGGAGCGGCGACGGCGTCCCGCAACGGCTGCCGCGCCCACTGGCGGTGGTACGGCGTGAAGACGGCGAAGTGGTCGGAGGAGGCGGGGGTGACCGCGCCGGGAGCGAGCGCGGTCACGACGGTCTCATGGACGTGCAGGCGGCACCCCTCCGCCTCCAGCGCGGTGCGCAGCCGCTCCTCCCTGCGGTGCGCGTAGGCGCTGACACCCGCCGCCATGTGCACCTCGTCGGCGTCGGCCTCGGCGACGATCCTGGCCACCTCGGTCACCACGTCACCGGAGCGCACCACCAGACGACCGCCGCGTTCCCGGAGCCCGGCGTCCAGATCCGCCAGACAGTCCGCGAGGAACGCCATCCGGTTCGGGACGGTGAATCCGGCCTCGGCGACGGCCTCGTCGCGGACGAAGAGCGGCACCACGGCGTCCGATCCGTCGAGGGCGGCCCGCAGCGGCGGGTGGTCGTGCAGGCGCAGGTCCGAGGTGAACAGGACGATCGAGACGGTCATGGGGTGGCTCCGGGGCGGGGCTGCGAGGGGGGTACGGCGTCGGACTGCTTCGGCTCGGACGGCTGGTGCGGATGCGTGATCCGGCCGGTTCGTGCGGATCGTGAGCTGGCTGGCTGGCTGGCTGGTGCGGATGCGTGGTCGGGCCGACTCCTGTGGATCCCTGGTCAGGGCCGGTTCCCGCGGATGTGTGATCAAGACGGCCCGCGCGCATGCCCGGTCATCGGGTGAGGGCGGGCTGTTCCCGGCCGGCGGGAGTGTTCTTGGCGGCCCGGGCGATGTTGCGGGCCATGCCGCCGAACACGACGGAGTGGAACGGCGAGACGCTCCACCAGTACAGGTGGCCCAGCAGCCCGTGCGGATGGAACAGGGCCCGCTGCCGGTAGCGCGTCCGCCCGTCGTCCGTCACCTCGGCGTACATCTCCAGCCAGGCCAGGCCCGGGAGTCTCATCTCGGCGCGCAGCCGCAGCAGGTGACCCGGCTCGATCTCCTCGACGCGCCAGAAGTCGAGCGAGTCGCCGACGCGCAGCCGGGCCGCGTCCCGGCGCCCGCGCCGCAGCCCCACCCCGCCCACCAGGCGGTCGAGCCAACCGCGCACCGCCCAGGCCAGCGGGAAGGAGTACCAGCCGTTGTCGCCGCCGATGCCCTCGATCACCCGCCACAGCGCCTCGGGCGACGCGTCCACGGTCAGTTCGCGGCGGTCGGTGTAGAGGCTGCCGCCGGCCCAGTCGGGGTCGGTGGGCAGTGGATCACTGGGCGTGCCGGGATACGAGGCCGACGACCAACGGGTGGTCACCTGGGCGTCGCGCACCCGCTGGAGCGCCAGGGTCACCGCCACGTCGAAGCCGATCGGCCGTCCCGGGGGATCGGGAACGTACTGGACGATGTCGTGTTCGTGGCACACGACCTCATGGCGCAGTGACTCGGTGAGCGGGCGCGCGATGGACGCGGGCACCGGCGTGACCAGTCCGACCCAGTGACTGGACAGCCGGGGAGTGAGCACCGGCACCGGGAAGATGAGCCTGCGGGGCAGCCCGGCGATGACCGCGTACCGCCGCATCATCTCCAGGTAGGTGAGGACCTCGGGGCCGCCGATGTCGAAGGCGCGGTTGACCTCCGCGGGCATCCGGGCGCTGCCGACGAGGGTGCGCAGCACATCGCGTACGCCCATCGGCTGGATCCGGGTGTGCACCCAGCTCGGCGTCACCATCACCGGCAGCCGCTCGGTGAGATAACGCAGCATCTCGAAGGAGGCCGAGCCGGAGCCGATGATCACCGCGGCGCGCAGCACGGTGGTCGGTACGCCCGACTCCAGCAGGATGCGCCCCACCTCGGCCCGGGACCTGAGGTGTGGTGACAGCTCGCTCTCGGGTACGCCCGCGGGGGTGAGTCCGCCCAGATAGACGATGCGCCGCACGCCGGCCGCGCGGGCCTGCTCGCCGAAGATCCGGGCGGCCCTGCGGTCGGTCTCCTCGAAGTCGTGGCCCGTGCCGAGGGCGTGCACGAGGTAGTACGCCACCTCGCACCCGCGCATCGCGTCGGCGACGGAGGCGTCGTCCAGGACGTCCCCGCGGACCACCTCCGCCTCGCCCGCCCAGGGGTAGTCGCGCAGCTTGGCCGGGGAGCGCGCCAGACAGCGCACCCGATACCCCTCGGCCAGCAGCTCGGGGACCAGCCGTCCACCGATGTAGCCGGTGGCACCGGTCACCAGACACCTCGGGCCGGTGCGGGCGTCGTCGTCGCTCATGGGTCCTCCGTCGTTGCCGCCGTCACCCCCAGTGGATCCGCTCCCCTCCCTGATCCCTTCCACGCGGGCGCCACCCACGGATGCGCCGGACGGGCCCATGGGCGCGTCCGGCGGGACGGCCTCACGCGAGACGCCCGAACGGGGACGCGCCCGGACTTCTATAGGCTGATCACGTGGCCAGACGAGATGACCGTGACGACCGGACGGGTGACCCGGACCCCGACGCGGGCCCCGAGCGGGAGCAGACCGCGGCCACGGATCTCCAGGCCTTCGCCGTTCAGCTACGCCGTATGAACGGCGAGATCAACCGGCTGGTCCACGGCTTCGCGGGCGAGCACGGTCTGCACGCCACGGACGTGCAGGCGCTCGCCGCGATCCTCGACGCACCCGAGCCGCTCACCCCCGGCCGGCTGCGCGAGCATCTCGGACTCACCTCGGGCGCGGTCACCGCGTGCCTGGACCGGCTCGAACGCGCCGGCCACATACGGCGTGTCCGGGAGAGCCCCGACCGCAGGGTGGTCCACCTCCACTACGTCCCCGACGCCAGGTCGGCCGCGCGTGCCCACTTCCGGCCGCTCGCCGAGGCCACCGCGAACGTACGGTCCGGTTTCAGCGAGGACGAGCTGTCGGTGGTCCTCCGCTTCCTGACGACGATGAACGAACAGCTCTCGGCCGTGCGGTCTCCCGGGCGCTGAACCCGCCGGCGGGCCGTCGTGCCCCGCGCCTCCGTGTGCGGCTGGTCGCCGTGCGGTGCGTCCGGGCCGGCGCCGGGGCCGGAAGTCCGGGCGTGGTCTACGATCTGGGCGCGAGATATCTCAATGATTGAGATTGTCGTTCGTTGAGATACCTGTCCGTGCAATCTGGAGAGCGATGTCCCTCACCCCGCGACGAGCCCTGTGGCTGATCCCCGTCGTCCTGCTCGTCGCCTGGCTCGGCATCGGAGGCACCCTCGGCCCCTATGCCGGCAGACTCGGCGAGGTCTCGACCAACGACCAGGCCGCCTTCCTGCCGCGCAGCGCCGAATCCACGAAGGTGGTGGCCCAGCAGCGTGCCTTCCGGCAGGCCGGGACGCTGCCCGCGATCGTCGTCTGGACGACGGACGGCGACGGATCCACGGCCGCGGCCCGGCGGTCCGCCGCGACCGGCGCGCTCGCCTCGCTCACCGGCGCCCCCGGAGTGGTCGGCCAGGCGTCACCCGCCCTGCCGTCACAGGACGGCAAGGCCCTGGAGGGGGTCGTCCAGCTCAGGCCCGACCTCGGCAAACAGCTCCCCGACGCCGTCGCGCGCATTCGTACGGCCGCCGAGCGCGTCCCCGGAACGACCGTGCGGATCGCCGGACCGGCGGCCAGTCAGGCCGACCTGGCCGACGCCTTCGCCGGGATCGACGGACTGCTCCTCGGGGTGGCCCTGGCGACCGTCCTGGTGATCCTGCTGCTCGTCTACCGCAGCGTGCTGCTGCCCTTCCTCATCATCCTCGGGGCGGTGTTCGCGCTCGGCCTGGCGTGCGCCGTCGTCTACGTCCTCGCCGGCCACGGCGTCGTACGCGTGGACGGCCAGGTGCAGGGCATCCTCTCGATCCTCGTGATCGGCGCCGCGACCGACTACGCCCTCCTGCTGACCGCCCGCTTCCGCGAGGAACTAGCCCTGAGCGCCGACCGGTTCACGGCGGTCCGGGCGGCGCTGCGGCAGTCCTGGGGCGCGATCGTCGCGAGCGCCGGAACCGTCGTCCTCGGACTGCTGGCGCTGCTGCTGAGCGACCTGACGAACAACCGGTCACTGGGGCCCGTGGGCGCCATCGGCGTGGTCTGCGCCGTGCTGAGTTCGCTCACCTTCCTGCCCGCCGTCCTGGTGCTGCTCGGCCGCGCCGCGTACTGGCCGGCCAGGCCCCACGTGGCGGGCGAGGCACGGTCCGGCGACGCGCGGTCCGGCGACCTGCGGACTAGCAGGGGCATCTGGAACCGGGTCGCGGACCTGGTGGACCGGGCGCCGCGCAAGGTCTGGGCGATCGCCCTGGCCGGACTCCTCGCCTGTGCCGCCTTCGCGCCCACCCTCACCGCGAAGGGCGTTCCGCTCAACGAGCTCTTCGTCAACGACGCGCCGTCCGTCGCCGCGCAGGAGACCCTCGGGCGGCACTTCCCCGGCGGCTCCGGCAACCCCGCCGTGATCATCGCGAACGCCGACCGCGTCGCACAGGTCACGGCCGCCGCCCGCGCGACGGACGGTGTCGCGTCGGCCGCCGCGGTGACCGGGGCCGGGCGGCCCGGCGGGGGAGCGCCCCAGGTCGTCGACGGCCGGGCGCGTGTCGACGTCACCCTGCGGTCCGGCGCGGACAGCGACGCGGCCAAGGACACCGTCGCGCGACTGCGTAAGGCGGTGCACGCCGTACCGGGCGCCGACGCGCTCGTCGGGGGCTACACGGCTCAGCAGTACGACACCCGGCAGACCGCCGAACGCGACCGTACGCTCATCGTGCCGGTGGTCCTCGCCATCATCCTGGTCATACTGGCCGGCCTGCTCCGCTCGCTGCTCATGCCGGTGCTCCTGGTAGCCACGGTGGCCCTCAACTTCCTTGCCACTCTGGGCATTTCGTCGCTCGTGTTCCGGCACGGGTTCGGCTTCACGGGCACCGACGCGTCCGTACCGCTGTACGGCTTCGTGTTCCTGGTGGCCCTCGGCGTCGACTACAACATCTTCCTGATGTCCCGGGTCCGCGAGGAGTCGCTGCGCCACGGGGTGCGCCAGGGTGTGCTGCGCGGACTCGTCGCCACCGGCGGGGTGATCACCTCGGCGGGCGTGGTGCTCGCCGCGACCTTCGCCGCCCTCGGCGTGATCCCGCTGGCCTTCATGGTGCAGATCGCCTTCATCGTCGCCTTCGGTGTCCTGCTCGACACCCTGGTGGTCCGCTCCCTGCTGGTGCCCGCCCTGGTCCGCGACATCGGCCGCCGCGCCTGGTGGCCGGGGGCCCTGAGCCGCGAGCCCGAAGCCGTGCCCGAGCCGGCGCCCGAGCCCGAGGCCCTCGGGGGCGAGCGCGTGGAGGTGTGAGAGGGCCGGGTACGAAAATGGTCCGCCCGCGTGTTCGCGCGGGCGGATCGTCCGTCGTCCGTTGGCCGACGTTCGTCGCCGTCGGGCAGCGAACGGGCCTGACATGTCTCGGTGAAACCCGGGCAAGCGCATTCCACGGGACTCGTCGCTCCGGGTCCGCCGTCCGAGCTGGAGGTGTCTGCCGCCATGGGCACAAAGGTGCTGGAACGATTTCCCGCCGGCGCTCCGCGCGGATCCTGGACCGCGGAGGAGTACGCGGCACGACGCCGTACCGAGGGGCTGGCGGCGACGGTCGTGATGGACCTGAAGTCGGACGCCTTCCTCGTGGTCGTTCCGCTCGGCGACGAGGACTGATCCGGGACGAGCGGAAGCAAGGGGTTGGCGGGTTGACGTGGCTGAACCTGCCATGGTCTACGGTCCCGTCAGCCGCCGATGCCACCAGCCGGCCCCGGCCCCCATCGGCGCACCCGGATCGGGGAGCGTCCGCCGCTCGAATTAGCAAGGGCCCACGCCGAGCCCTCAGGCGAGACGGCGGTCCGGGATGCGAGACCCGTCTTTCATTCCTTGACTGTCCGGACCGGGGGCTGCGACGATCGCGCCATGAAGATGCGACTGGACCTCACGCGGCGACGCCATGTCGACCTTGCGCGTGTCTCCAGTTCCTTCTGTTGCCGCGAAGTCTGACGATCCCGACGGCGGGGTCCCCTTCGCGCGGGACGGTTCGCCCGCGGTGATTTCCCTCCCGTCGCGATCCAGCGCGTTCCCCCGCCTGTCGCCCGTGTTTCGACGCCCGGATTCCGGCTGAATTCACGGACCTCGAAGCGTCCTCCAACAGTCGGCTCCCCTCAGGTGTCGTGCTGCTGCCGGTAGCGGGTGCGCAAGGGGCCAACTGCCCTACAGGGGACCGGAGTCCGTGGCGACGTATGGGGCGTGTGCGCGGAGCCCGACGGTCCGTCCCGGTACCCCCTCCACCTCTCCGCCCCCGTTTCCGAAAGAGGACTCATGGCCACCGTCCTGTCCGTATCCGGCAGTCCCTCGGTCTCCTCCCGTACTGCCAAGCTCCTGCGCCATCTCGACGCCCGGCTCGCCGCGCAGGGGCACGAGGTGATTCCGCTCGACGTCCGTACGATCCCGGCCGAGGCGTTGCTCGGCGCGGACTTCCAGCATCCGGCCATCGTCGAGGCGACCGCGCTGTTCGCCCGCGCCGACGGGGTGGTCATCGGCACCCCCGTCTACAAGGCCGCCTACTCCGGTGTCCTCAAGGCCCTGCTCGATCTGCTCCCGCAGTACGCCCTTGCCGGGAAGACGGTGCTGCCGCTGGTGACGGGAGGCAGTACCGCCCATGTGCTGGCCCTGGACTACGCACTCCGTCCGGTTCTCAACTCCATGGGAGCGGCTCACATAGTCCAGGGCTGGTTCACCCTCGACAAGGACATCATCACGGGACAGGACGGGAGCGTCACCGTGGCTCCGGGCACCGCCGAGGCCCTGGCGCAGGTCGTCGACCAGTTCTCGGCCGCCCTGGGGCGTACCCCTCTGCTGGCGGTGGCCGGTTGACGTCACTGAGCCCCAAGTGACGGTCTTGGAAGTCGAGTTACCAGCCCCTGGCCCATGCCGCCGTCGCCGACCCACGCCTGCCCGGCCCCCCGATCGGAGAAAGCCGCCGTGTCCCTCACCTTTCACTGGTTCCTGCCCACCAACGGCGACAGCCGGCACGTCGTCGGCGGTGGCCACGGCACGCCCGCCACCGCCTCCGGACGGGACCGGCCGCCGACGGTCGCCTACTTGAGCCAGATCGCCCGCGCCGCCGAGGACCTGGGATTCGTCGGTGCCCTCACCCCGACGGGTGCCTGGTGCGAGGACGCGTGGCTGACGACCGCGATGGTCAGCCAGCACACCGAGCGCCTGAAGTTCCTCGTCGCCTTCCGGCCCGGCTTCGTGTCGCCCACGCTCGCCGCGCAGATGGCCTCCACCTTCCAGCGCCAGAGCGGCGGACGGCTGCTCCTCAACGTGGTGACCGGCGGTGAGAGCCACGAGCAGCGCGCCTACGGCGACTTCCTCGACAAGGACGCCCGGTACCGCCGTACCGGCGAATTCCTGCGGATCGTCCGGGACTTGTGGGACGGCAAGACCGTCGACCTGTCCGGCGAACACCTCCGGGTCGAGGACGCCCGGCTCACCCGGGTCCCCGACCCGGTCCCGGAGGTCTACTTCGGTGGCTCCTCACCCGTCGCCGGTGAGGTCGCCGCCCGCCACGCCGACGTGTACCTCACCTGGGGCGAACCCCCCGCCCAGGTCGCCGAGAAGATCGCCTGGATCCGCGGGCTCGCGGCCGAGGAGGGGCGCACCCTCCGGTTCGGCATCCGGCTGCACGTCATCACCCGCGACACCTCGGAGCAGGCGTGGGCCGAGGCGCACCGGCTCCTCGACGGCTTCGACCCGGAGACGGTGCGGTCCGTGCAGGCGGGACTCGCCCGCAGCGAGTCGCAGGGCCAGCAACGGATGCTCGCGCTGCACGGCGGCGGCCGGGACGGACTGGAGATCCACCCCAACCTGTGGGCCGGTATCGGTCTGGTGCGCGGCGGCGCGGGCACCGCCCTGGTCGGCAGTCACGACGAGGTCGCCGAGCGGATCCGCGAGTACCACGCCCTCGGGATCGACGAGTTCGTGCTCTCCGGCTACCCGCACCTGGAGGAGGCCTACTGGTTCGGTGAGGGCGTCCTGCCCCGCCTCGCCGCGCGGGGCCTGTGGCAGCACCCGTTCGCGACCCCGCCCGTCCCCGCCGCCCAGGTGCCCTTCACCGGCTGAACGGACCGGTCCACGCGAGTGGACCCATCGGCCCGCGTGGACGGATGGACGCGGCGCACCGACAGAGACCGAGGAACCGGGCGATCCGGGTGCGCCCGGGCGGCCCGTTTCGACCAGACGCCTCCAGGCGACCCGTTCGACCAGACGCACCCGGGTGACCGGTTCAACCGGGTCACCCGGGCGAACCCAGCGACCCCAGGTGCGCGGCGCGCACCTCGGCCGTCTGCCCCTGCACCAGCAGGAACATCCCCTCCCGCGCCAGCCGCTGCGCCGGGCTGCGCAGATCCATCGCCCGCCCGCCGCCGGCCACGACCGCCGCGGTCGTGGCCGCCCGCATCACGTCGTACGCCCGTGTCTTGCACGCGAGCCGCTCGTCGATCCGCTCGGTCGGCACAGGGTGGTCGGCGAGTTCGTACGCCTGCCGCCTGACCTCGTCGAGACGTGCCCGCAGAGTCTCCGCCGTCTCCGCCGCGGAGGGATCCTCCTCCAGCAGGCCGATCGCCGTAGCCGTCACCCCGAAGACGGCCGGTGAGGCATTGGTGTTCTTGGGCCGGTCGGTGACCGCCCAGGACGCGTACGGGGTGCGCAGCGCCACCGCGTCCTCGGACAGCCACAGCCCGTTCAGCTCCAGCGAGACCGTCCGGGACGCGGTGAGCGCGGCGAGCCGCATCGGCGGGGACGGACGCAGCCCCGGCTGCTCGCGCGCCTCGGTGAACGCGAACAGCGCCTCGTCCGCGTCCGTCACCCCCGCCAGCAGCATGATGTCGTTCAGCCCCCAGCCCGTGTACCAGGGGACCGTCCCGTCGAAGCGCCAGCCGCCGCGCTCGCGCGTGACCCGCACCGGGATCCGCGGATAGGCGCGCAACTGGGCGTACGCGACACCGGACAGCAGTTCGCCGCCCGCGAGCGGACCCAGCAGGCGCTCCCGCAGCGGGAGGCCGCTGTTCGCCAGGGTCGTCACCGGCGTGTGGTGCTGGGTCTGCACGAACCAGGTCGAGCAGCACGCCCCGGCCAGGATCTCCGCGGTCTCCCTGACCACCGCGGCGGGCGCCGCCGATCCGCCGTACGCCACCGGGGCGACCGCCCCGAGCAGCCCCGACCCCTTGATCGCCTCGACGCTGCTCGCGGGGACGCCTTCCTGGTCCACGCGCTCCGCCAGGGGCGCCAGCACCTCCGCCGCCAGTTTCCGGGCCGCGGTGACGAGCGGATGCGGTGGGACGGTCATCGAGGGAATCTCCCGCTGTCGTCGTGGCGTGTGTCGATCCGGCGCGTTCTCGTTCGTGTAGTCAGTGAGACGCCGAGTGAGAGACATCCGAGGAGGACACATCATGAAGTACTACCTGCTGAGCGTGATGCAGCCGCAGGGCGAGCGGCCCGCGCCCGAGGTCCTGGAAGAGATCATGCACAACCTGGACGTGTTCCACGCGGAGCTGCGCGAGGCCGGTGCCTGGGTGTTCGCCGGCGGACTGCACGGGCCGGACACGGCCACCGTGCTGCGGGCCCGCGACGGCGACGTCCTGGTCACCGACGGGCCGTACACGGAGAGCAAGGAGCATCTGGGCGGGATCTGTCTGATCAAGGCGCCCGACCTCGACGCGGCGCTGATGTGGGGGCGCAAGGCGACGCTGGCGACCACGCTTCCCATCGAGGTACGCCCGTTCATGCACGAGACCGAGGACTGATGGCCGTCGGCGGCGCCGAGACCGAGGCCGTCTTCCGCGCGGAGTACGGCCGGGCCGTCGCCGTCCTGATCCGCTACCTGGGCGACATCGACCTCGCGGAGGAAGCGGTCCAGGACGCGTTCGCCACGGCCGTGGCGAAGTGGCCGGAGTCCGGCGTGCCGCCGAGCCCGGCGGGCTGGATCATCACCACCGCCCGCAACCGCGCCGTCGACCGGCTGCGCCGCGAGTCCACCCGGGTGGCCCGGCACGCCGAGGCGGCCCGGCTGAACGTCCCGGACGAACCCGTGGAGGAGGGCCCCGTGCGCGACGACCGGCTCCGTCTGATCTTCACCTGCTGCCACCCGGCGCTCGCCCCCCAGGCGCAGGTCGCCCTCACGCTACGGCTCCTCGGAGGCCTGACCACCCCGCAGATCGCGCGCGCCTTCCTCGTCCCCGAACCGACCATGGCCCAGCGGATCGTCCGCGCCAAGGCCAAGATCCGCGACGCGGGCATCCCGTACCGCATCCCGCGCGACGCGGACCTGCCGGACCGCGTCAAGGGTGTGCTGGCCGTCGTCTACCTCGTGTTCAACGAGGGGTACGGCGGCCGTGAGGACCTCTGCGCCGAGGCCCTGCGCCTCGGGCGCCTCCTCGTCGAGCTGATGCCGGACGAGCCCGAGGCGGTCGGCCTGCTCGCGCTGATGCTGCTGATCGAGGCCCGCCGGCCGGCCCGCGCGACGGCGGACGGCGACCTGGTCCTCCTCGCCGACCAGGACCGTACGCGGTGGGACCGGGACCTGATCACCGAGGGCCAGGCCCTCGTACGCCGCTGCCTGCGCCGCAACCGGCCGGGGCCGTACCAGATCCAGGCCGCGGTCAACGCCGTCCACAGCGACGCGCCGACCGCGGCCGCCACGGACTGGGGCCAGATCCTCCGGCTCTACGACCAGCTCATGGAGCTCGCGCCCAGCCCGGTCGTGGCCCTCAACCGCGCCGTCGCCGTGGCCGAGGTCGAGGGCCCGGAGACCGCGCTCGCCCTCGTGGAGAACCTCGACCTGGACGGCTATCACGCCTTCCACGCCGTACGGGCGGATCTGCTGCGCCGGCTCGGACGGCGCGCCGACGCGCTACGGGCGTACGACGCGGCCATCACGCTGACCGGGAGCGGGCCGGAACGCGCCCACCTCGAACGGATGAGAACGGCCCTCGCCGGGAGCTGACCGCGCGGAGAGTCACACGCCGAACGCCTCCCGCCCCGTCCGCTCGGCGTCCAGGACGACCTCGCCCGACGATGTGACCCGGCCCGCCGCCAGGACGTAGGAGCGCTGCGCGGCCCGCATCGCGAAGCCGACGTGCTGCTCGACCAGGAGCCCCGACAGACCGCCCCGGGCGGCCGGCGCGAGAATGCCGATCCGGCCGGAAGGGGGCGAACGAGCCCCCGTTTCGTCGCTCCGGAACCACGCGGTGAGCCAGATGCCGGACGGTCCTCACCCGGGACCCGCGCCATCCGTCCACAACCGCCCGAGGCAGAGCGACCAGCGGGCAGGATGGCCTCATGACAAAGCTGTCCGTACGCTCGGTCGCTCGTACCTCCTCCGGTTCGGTGCTGTCGTTGTGGTCACAGGACTCCGTGCTGTCGATCGGCTCGGTGGGGTCGGTGCTGTCCGTGGGGTCCGTCGGTTCGGCCCTGTCGGTCGGCTCGATCGGAAGTGCCCTGTCGGTCGGCTCGATCGGTTCCGCCCTGTCGCTGATCTCGACCGGTTCGTGGCTGAGCACAGGATCGTTGCTCTCCGCGCAGTCGCGGTGGTCGGTGCTGTCCTGGCGGTCCTCCCGCGGTTTCATGGCCGCGGGAGCGGTAGGGGCGGCGACCGGAGGTGCCCTGCTGCTGGCCCGGATGCTGCACAAGGCCGGAACCGGCACCGAATAGTCGAACGCGCGCGCTCAGTCGGCAGGGCCCACTGGCCGTTCATGGCCGGCCTGCCCGGGATCGGGCCGGCCCTGATCGGCGGTATCGCGCTGCGCATCTCCGCGGTTGCGGGCACCGTGATGACGGGGCTGATGCGGGTCGCCGAACGGCCGCCCGCCCGGCACCTGTCCGACGGCTCGCCGAGCATGTCGGTCAACCCGTTCGTCGACTACCACCTCGTCTACGCCGCCGTACTGATCGTTCTCGCACTGGCCTCCGCGGGCGACACCCTGGGTGTCGGCAGGCCCTGGGCCGAGCGCTGACCGCGGGCGGGACCCCCGTCCGGGATTCCGCCGCACGGCCGCGCGGCCCGCGTTGGGCCGAACGGCCCGCACCGGGGACCTGCGGCCCCTGCCCCCACCCGACCGTTCGACACGACCCTGGAATCGGACCCCGTTCGGGCCCCGATTCAGGAGGTGGACACCATGCCCCGCACCGTCACCGTAGGCCTCGACGGTTCTCCCGAGAGCCTCACCGCCGCCGAATGGGCCACCCGCGAGGCGCGACTGCGCGCCCTGCCGGTCAGGCTGCTCAACGTATGGGAACCGGCCCCGGACCCCATGGCCCAGGCACCGCTGCTCGGCGCCGAGACCCACCAGCACTGGAGCGAGAGGATCCCGCGCGAGGCGGCCGAAGGGATACGGGCGCGCCACCCGGGAGTCGACGTCACCACGGAGCAGCTCACCGGCCGGCCCGCCGAGGCGCTGGTGAAGGCCGCGGACGACGCCGAACTCCTGGTGCTCGGCACCCGTGGGCTCAGCGGCGTGGGCGGCTTCATGGTCGGCTCGGTCGGCCTGGCGGTCGCGGCGCACGCCGGGCGCCCCGTGGTGTTCGTACGCGCCGGTGAACAGGCCGCGGACGAGCACCTGACGGATCCGACGGGCATCCCGTCCGCCGCCGCGCCCTTCCACCCCGTCGTGCTCGGGCTGGACACCGGCGCCCCGGACGACACGCTGATCGGCTTCGCCTTCGAGGCCGCCCTCCTGCGCGCCACGGCGCTGCGGGTCGTGCACTCCTGGAACGAGCCGCCCTACATCGCGTACGGGCTGCCCCCGGACATCAAGATGAACGCCCGGCTGGCCGCCCAGGACGCCGCCGCCATGACGGAGGCACTGCGGCCCTGGCGCGAGAAGTTCCCGATCGTGGAGATCATCGAGGACTCCCTGTCCGGAAAGCCGGCCAACCACCTGGTGGACGCCTCCCGGGAGGCCTCGCTCGTCGTCGTGGGCCGCCGTGTCCGCCACGCCGCGCTCGGCGCCCACCTCGGGCCCGTCACGCACGCCGTACTCCACCACGCCACCGCCCCCGTCGCCGTCGTACCGCACCCCTGACCCGCCACGGGCCGTCCTCGGCCGCGTGCTCATCGGGGCTCGATCGTGCAAGGAGAGCCATCCCATGAAAGCAGCAGTCGTACGAGCGTTCGGTGAGCCGCTGGTCATCGAGGAGCGACCGGACCCGGAGCCCGGCCCCGGCCAGGTCCGCATCCGGGTGGAGGCCTCCGGGCTCTGCCACACCGACATCCACGCCGCCAACGGCGACTGGCCGGTCAAGCCGAGCCCGCCGTTCGTCCCCGGACACGAGGGCGTCGGCCTGGTCGAGGCGCTGGGCGACGGTGTCACCCATCTCGGGGTGGGCCAGCGGGTGGCCGTGCCCTGGCTCGGGAGCGCGTGCGGTCGGTGCGAGCACTGCCTCTCCGGCTGGGAGACGCTCTGCGAGCAGCAGATCAACACCGGCTACGGGTGCGACGGCGGCTACGCCGAGAAGATGCTCGCCTGGGCCGACTTCGCCCAGCCGGTGCCCGAGGGGATCTCCCCGCTCGACGCGGCCCCGCTCACCTGCGCCGGCGTGACCACCTACAAGGCCCTGAAGGTCGCCGAGGTCCGGCCCAGCCAACTCGTCGCCATCTCCGGGGTGGGCGGACTCGGTCACCTCGCCGTGCAGTACGCGAAGATCGCCGGGGCGACCGTGGCGGCGATCGACGTCACCGACGACAAGCTCGAACTCGCCGCGGAACTCGGCGCCGACATCGTCATCGACGCCCGCAAGGAGGACCCGGGCGAGGTCCTGAAGAGCCACGGCGGCGCGCACGCCGCGCTCGCGCTGGCGGTGAACGAGGACGCCTTCGCCGCGGTGTACAAGGGACTGCGGCGCGGCGGAAAGCTCGTCCTGGTCGCGATGCCGGCGCACGGCACCATCCAGGTCCCGATCTTCGAGACCGTGCTGAACGGCACCTCCGTGATCGGCTCCATCGTCGGGACCCGGCAGGACCTGGCCGAGGTCTTCGGCCTGCACGCCGCCGGCCGGACGAGGGTCATCCGCGAATCCCGGCCGCTCGCCTCCGTCAACGAGTCCATCGGCGATGTGCTGCACGGCCGGATCCAGGCCCGGATCGTCTTCGACTTCGGCGAAGGGAGCTGACCGCCGTGGACCTGCCCCTCGTCGTGGGCGTCGACGGGTCCGAGCCCGGCATGCGGGCCGTGGACTGGGCCACGGACGAGGCCGCCCTGCGCGGCCTGCCGCTGCGCCTGGTGTACGCCTCGCTCTGGGAACGCTACGAAGGCGCCGCCCTCGCCGAGGGGCTGGGCAGGTCCTCCGAGCAGATCATGGCCGACACCGTCGTGGGGGCCGCCGCCGAGCGTGCCCACCGCCGTGACGTCGACGTGCGGATCTCCACCGAGGTGGTGCCCGACGACGCGGTGGGCACGCTGCTCAGGGAGGGTCTGAACGCCACCGCGCTGGTGCTCGGCTCACGGGGCCGCGGCGGCATCGCCGAAAGGCTCCTCGGGTCGGTGAGCCTCACGGTCGCCGCCCGCGCCCACTGCCCGGTGATCGTGCTGCGCGGCGGCCACGACAACCAGGGCGGGGCGGGCCGGCACCGGCGCGTCGTCCTCGGGGTCGGGGACCCCTCGCACGGGTCGGCCGCCGCCCGCTTCGCCTTCCGGGAGGCCGCCGAACGCGGGGCGGCGCTGGAGGCCGTACGGGCCTGGCGGTGGTCCGCCCACGAGTCGGCCGATCACCCGCTGACGGCGGGCGAGCCCGCCCGGTCGCAGGAACAGCGGGCGGTGGAGATCCTGGGCAAGGCACTGAGCGGCGCCGCGGCCGAGTATCCGGCCGTGGACGTGCGCCGGCGCACCGTCGAGGGCACCGCCCGCACGGTGCTGCTCGACGCCTCCACCGAGGCCGATCTGCTCGTCGTCGGGGTCAGGCGGCACGACAGCCACGGGCACACCGGGATGCAGCTAGGCCGGGTCGCCCACGCCGCCCTGCACCACGCGGCCTGCCCCGTCGCCGTCGTACCCCAACGCGTATGACCGGCTCAGAGGCTCGCCGCGTGATCGGGGACGTACGTCTGCAGATCGCGCGGCGGGCGGACGTAACCGGTCGACGGCGGCCGGGCGGGCAGCTCCAGCACCGGCGGCGGCACCTCGTGATACGGAACGGAGGCGAGCAGATGGGCGATCATGTTCAGCCGGGCGCGCCGCTTGTCATCGCTCTCGACCACGAACCACGGCGCCTCCGAGATGTCCGTGTGCACCAGCATCTCGTCCTTCGCCCGGGAGTACGCCTCCCAGCGGGTGATCGACTCCAGGTCCATGGGGGACAGCTTCCAGCGCCGCGTCGGGTCCTTCAGGCGGCGCCGGAACCGCTTCTGCTGCTCCGCGTCGCTCACCGAGAACCAGTACTTGCGCAGCAGCACACCCTCCTCCACCAGCATCCGCTCGAAGATCGGGCACTGCCGCAGGAAGCGCTGGTGCTCCTCCTTCGTGCAGAAGCCCATGACCTGCTCGACCCCGGCGCGGTTGTACCAGCTCCGGTCGAACAGCACGATCTCCCCGGCGGCCGGCAGATGCTCCACGTACCGCTGGAAGTACCACTGGGTGCGCTCGCGCTCGGTCGGCTTGGGCAGCGCCACGGTCCGCGCGACACGCGGGTTCAGGTGCTCCGCCACCCGCTTGATCGTGCCGCCCTTGCCCGCGGCGTCCCGGCCCTCGAAGACCACCACCACACGGGCGCCCTCGGTCCGCACCCACTCCTGAAGCTTCACCAGCTCCGTCTGCAGACGCAGCAGCTCCCGCTCGTACGCCGCGAGCGGCACCTTCGCCGGCCTCTTGTCGGTCATGCCGCCTCCTCCGCCCGATGACGCCTCCGCGAAGCGCTCCGATGACCCGCCTCGCCGACGTACCCCGATGACTTACGGAGTCACCATGCCCAAGGTCGAACACCAGGACAGCACCGTACTGACCGACGACGAACTGCGCACCCTGGACGCCCACTGGCGGGCCGCCAACTACCTTGCCGTGGGCCAGATCTATCTGCTGGCCAACCCGCTGCTCACCGAGCCCCTGACCCCCGCGCACATCAAGCCCCGGCTGCTCGGCCACTGGGGTACCTCGCCCGGCCTCAACCTGGTCCACACCCACCTCAACCGCGTCATCAAGGCGCGCGGCCAGGACGCGCTGTGCGTATGGGGCCCCGGACACGGCGGCCCGGCCGTGCTGGCGAACTCCTGGCTGGAGGGCACGTACAGCCAGACGTATCCCACCGTGCCCCGCGACGCGCAGGGCATGGGGAAGCTGTTCCGGCAGTTCTCCTTCCCCGGCGGGGTGCCCAGCCATGTCGCTCCCGAGACGCCCGGTTCCATCCACGAGGGCGGCGAGCTCGGCTACTCCCTCGCCCACGCCTACGGCGCCGCCTTCGACAACCCGGACCTGCTCGTCGCCTGTGTCATCGGCGACGGCGAGGCGGAGACGGGACCGCTCGCCGCTTCCTGGCACTCCAACAAGTTCCTCGACCCCGTCCACGACGGTGCCGTCCTGCCGATCCTGCACCTCAACGGCTACAAGATCGCCAACCCGACGGTGCTCTCCCGGATCCCGGAGGCCGAACTCGACGAACTGCTGCGCGGCTACGGCCACGACCCGATCCACGTCACCGGCGACGACCCGCTCCAGGTGCACCGCGCCATGGCCGCCGCGTTCGACGAGGCCCTGGACCGGATCGCGCTGGTCCAGCGCACCGCCCGTGAGGAGGGCGTGGCCGAGCGGCCCCGCTGGCCCATGATCGTGCTGCGCACCCCGAAGGGCTGGACCGGCCCCGCTGAGGTCGACGGCCTGCGCGTCGAAGGCACCTGGCGCGCCCACCAGGTGCCCCTGGCCGGAGTACGCGAAAACCCGGAACACCTGCGGCAGTTGGAGACCTGGCTGCGCTCGTACCGCCCCGAGGAGCTCTTCGACGCCGAGGGACGGCCGGTGGCGGACGTGCTCGCCTGCGTACCCGACGGCTCCCGACGCCTCGGCGCCACCCCGCACGCCAACGGCGGCCTCCTGGTCCGCGATCTGCCGCTCCCGCCGCTGGAGCGCTTCGCCGTCCCCGTCGACAAGCCGGGCGCCACCCTGCACGAGCCGACCCGGGTCCTCGGCGACCTCCTGGAATTCGTCATGCGGGAGACCTCGGAGCGCCGTGACTTCCGGCTGGTCGGCCCCGACGAGACCGCCTCCAACCGCCTGGACGCCGTCTTCGGCGCCAGCGGCAAGGCCTGGCAGGCGCGGACCCTGCCGGTGGACGAACACCTCGACCGGCACGGCCGCGTCATGGAGATCCTCTCCGAACACCTCTGCCAGGGCTGGCTGGAGGGCTACACCCTCACCGGCCGGCACGGACTGTTCTCCTGCTACGAGGCCTTCGTGCACATCGTCGACTCCATGGTCAACCAGCACATCAAGTGGCTGCGGACCTCACGCGAACTGGCCTGGCGAGCCCCGGTCGCCTCCCTCAACTACCTGCTCACCTCGCATGTATGGCGCCAGGACCACAACGGCTTCTCCCACCAGGACCCCGGCTTCGTCGACCACGTCCTCAACAAGAGCCCCGAGGTCGTGCGCGTCTACCTCCCGCCGGACGCCAACACCCTGCTGTCCGTGGCGGATCACGTGCTGCGCAGCCGCGACTACGTGAACGTCGTCGTCGCCGGGAAACAGCCCTGCTTCGACTGGCTGTCCATGGACCAGGCCCGCGCCCACTGCGCCCGCGGAGCGGGCATCTGGGACTGGGCGGGATCGGCCGACGCGGACCGTGACCCCGACGTCGTCCTCGCCTGCGCCGGTGACGTCCCCACCCAGGAGATCCTGGCCGCCTCCGACCTGCTGCGCCGCCACCTGCCCGAACTCGCCGTCCGGGTCGTCAACGTCGTCGACATGACCCGGCTGCTGCCGCGCGGTGAACACCCGCACGGGATGAACGACTTCGAGTACGACGGGCTCTTCACCACGGACAAGCCGGTGATCTTCGCCTACCACGGCTATCCCTGGCTCATCCACCGCCTCGCCTACGGCCGCACCGGCCACCAGAACCTCCATGTGCGCGGCTACAAGGAGATGGGCACCACCACGACCCCCTTCGACATGGTCGTCCGCAACGACATGGACCGCTACCGCCTGGTCATGGACGTCATCGACCGTGTCCCGGGCCTCGGCGTCCGCGCCGCCGCCCTACGCCAGAAGATGGCCGACGCCCGCTCCCGCCACCACGACTGGATCCGCGAGCACGGCACCGACCTCCCCGAGGTCGCGGACTGGACCTGGACCGGCTGAGGACCCCGCCCGCAACGCCGTACCCGTAAGGCGCCACGACCGTACGCGCCGACGCCTGACACGCACGGGGGAGGCCCGCCGTCCCCAGCGCGTGCCGCGGAGGACGGCGGGCCGCCCGTACCGGAGGATGGAGGCATGCGCGACGGCACCTGGGAGTACGAGGGCTACGACCCGGCGCAGGAACGGCTGCGCGAGTCGCTGTGCACCCTCGGCAACGGGTACTTCGCGACCCGTGGCGCCGTCCCCGAGTGCGTCGCGGACTCCGTCCACTACCCGGGCACGTACGCGGCGGGCTGCTACAACCGGCTCACCTCGGAGGTGGCCGGGCACCGGGTCGAGAACGAGGACATGGTCAATCTCCCCAACTGGCTGCCGCTCCGGGTGCGGACCGCCACCGGGACCTGGCTCACCCCCGACTCCCACCGGCTGCTCGACCACCGGCTGTGCCTCGACCTGGACGCGGGCACCCTGGAGCGCACCGCGCGCTACGAGGACGAGGAGGGCCGGTGCCTCGCCGTGCGGCAGCTGCGCCTGGTCCACATGGCCGATCCCCACCTCGCCCTGCTGCGCACGGAGGTGACGGCCGAGGGCTGGTCCGGCCCGGTCGAGATCGAGTCGGCGCTCGACGGGACGGTCACCAACAGCGGAGTCGAGCGCTACCGCTCCCTCGCCTCCCGCCACCTCACGGACGCCAGGACCGGCACCCGCGCACCGGACACGGTCTGGCTCCGCTGCCGTACCACCACCTCGGAGATCCGCGTCGGGCTGGCCGCGAGGACCGTCACGGACGTGCCCGCCGCGACCAGGGACGCGCACACCCCCGGACGCGCCGCCCAGTTGCTCCGGATCACGCTGACCGACGGCCGGACGGTGACCGTGGACAAGACGGTCGCCCTGCACACCTCCCAGGATCCGGCGATCAAGGACCCACTGGACGCGGCCGTCGACCGGGTCGGCCGGGCCGCGGACTTCGAGACACTGCTGGACAGTCACCGCACGGCGTGGCAGCAGCTCTGGCGCAACGCCGAACTGGACGTGCCGAACAGCGTCGGACCGATCCTGCGCCTGCACCTGTTCCATGTGCTCCAGACCCTCTCCCCGCACACCGCGGAGCTGGACGTCGGGGTCCCGGCCCGCGGGCTGCACGGCGAGGCCTACCGGGGGCACGTCTTCTGGGACGAACTGTTCGTGCTGCCGTATCTGAACCTCCATTTCCCCGAGGTCTCCCGCGCCCTGCTCACCTATCGCCACCGCCGTCTGGAGCGCGCCCGCCGAGCGGCCCAGGACGCGGGCCGCACCGGCGCGATGTACCCGTGGCAGAGCGGCAGCGACGGACGCGAGGAGACCCAGCGACTGCACCTCAACCCGCGCTCCGGACGCTGGCCGCCCGACCACTCACGGCTCCAGCACCACGTCGGATCGGCCATCGCGTACAACGTGTGGCAGTACTGCGAGGCGAGCGGCGACACCGAGTTCCTGCACACCAAGGGCATCGAGATGCTCGTGCAGATCGCCCGCTTCTGGGCCTGCTCCGCCGAGTACGACGGAACGCTCGGGCGCTACCGGATCCGCGGAGTCGTCGGACCCGACGAGTACCACGACGCCTACCCGGGCGCCGGCCGGCCCGGGCTCGACGACAACGCGTACACCAATGTCACGGCAGCCTGGGTGCTCGCCCGCACGCTCGACGTGCTGAGCGAGCTGCCCGAACTCGTCCGCCGGGACCTCGTCGAGCGGACCGGCCTGGACTCCGCCGAACTCGACCTGTGGCACGACGTGTCGAGGGGACTGCACGTCCCCTTCCACGCCGGCGTCATCAGCCAGTTCGAGGGCTACGGCGATCTCGCCGAGCTCGACTGGGCGGCCTACCGCGAACGGTACGGGGACATCCGTCGGCTCGACCGGATCCTGGAGGCCGAGGGCGACAGCGTCAACCGCTACCAGGCGTCGAAACAGGCGGACGTACTCATGCTGGGCTATCTCTTCTCGCCCGCCGAACTCGGCGGCCTGTTCCGCCGGCTCGGGCACGAGGTCGACGACACCCTCTGGCGGCACACCGTCGACCACTACCTGAGCCGTACGAGCCACGGTTCGACTCTGAGCAGCCTGGTGCACGGCTGGGTGCTGGGCCGGGCACGGCGCGCCGAGGCCTGGACGTACATTCACGAAGCCCTGCACGGCGACATCGCCGACCTGCAGGGCGGCACCACGGGGGAGGGCATCCACCTGGGCGCCATGGCGGGCACCCTCGATCTCGTCCAGCGCGGTCTGACCGGCCTGGAGACGCGCGGCGGAGCGCTGCGGCTCGACCCGGTCCCGCTTCCGGAGCTGTCCGAGTACGGCTTCGCGATCCGCTACCGGGGCCATCGGGGCGTACAACTACGCCTGAGCGCGGGGAGGTTGAACGTCAGCGTGCCGGCGTCGGACGAACCTGCGATCGACATCACCCTGGTGGATCGCACCGTCACGGTGGCTCCGGGCGAGTCCTGCACGCTCACGCTGCCGGAGCGGTGAGCGGGCGGCGGGCGCGGCCCGCCGCCCGGGGTGTCTAGTGCGGGACCACCGTCACCGGGCACCTGGTGCGGCTCAGTACGGCCTGGAGCGTGGGCCCGAGCGCCGTGCCACCGCGGCCGAGTACCAGGAGCCCGGCCGAGTTCGAGGCGTGGACGAGGGCCGTCGCCGGACTCTGGAGCCGGACGTCCTCGTAGACGCGCACCCGCGGGTACTTCTTCCGCCATGGCCGCAGGGCGTCCGCCAGCAACTGGACCTCCTGGTCCTCCCAGGTCCCCCGGTCCTCCTCGGTGGGCGCGAACGGCAGCGACGGCCCGGCAGGGGCGGGAAACCGCCAGGCGTGAACGGCGTGCAGCAGCGCTCCGCGCCGCAGCGCCGCCTCGAAGGCGAAGCCGGTGACGACGTCGTACGGACGGCGGGCGTCGACGCCCAGCACCACCGCCCGGAGCCGGTCGGGCCCGGGGTCGTGACCGGCAACGATCGGCTGAGCCATGGCAGTTCACCCTTCTGCGTCCGTACGGGAGGCGACGCCCTCACAGTCCACCCGAACCGGCCTCCGCGGTCAGGTTCCTCCGGTTACGGGCTTCCGGACAGGGTGCGGTCGAGGAGGGGCAGCAGGCGGTCCCAGTGGAGCTGCCGTGCGGAGGGGTTGAAGGCGTCGGTGTCGGACATGGTGAAGCCGTGGACGGTGCCGGGGTAGACCTCGCAGGTGTAGTCGACATCTGCGGCGTCCAGGGCCCGGTCGAGGTCGCTGAGGGACTCGGGCGTCATGTCGCCTTCGGCGAGGCCGAGGTGGACCTGAGCGGTGAGTTCGGGGAAGAGGCGGTGCGGGCTGTCGGGCGCGTCGCCGACCAAGGGGCTGGGGTGGAATCCGGCGACGGCGGCCACCTGGCCGGGGTGGGCCGCCGCGGTGCGCAGCGCCACTTTGGCGCCCATGCAGTAGCCGATGGCGGCGACCGGTCCGGGGCTGACCTCGGGCTGGGCGGTGAGGAACCTGAGGTAGGCGTCGGCGTCGCGCAGGGCACGCTCGGCGGTGTGCGCCTGGATCAAGGGCATCACCTGGGCGAAGACCGCGGGCCTGGCCTCGTTCCCGATGTGCTCGGGGAGTTCGACCACCGGTGCCGGGCCGTGCCGGTAGAAGACGTTGGGGACGAGTACGTAGTACCCGTGCTCGGCCAGTTCGCGGGCCATCTGCTCCAGCGCGGGCCGCAGGCCGAAGGCGTCCATGTACAGCAGCACCCCCGGGTGCCGCTCACCATCGTCGGGGAAGGCGGCCAAGGCGTCGGCCCGGCCGTCGGCGGTGGGAATCCGCAGTGACTTGGTAGGAATGGTGGATCTTCCCTTCTCAGGCTGCTGAACAGCGCGCAGCCTCTGTACGGGTCGAGGTCGATCGGAGATCAACCCGGCGATGACGATGGCAAGGTATCGCCCGCTCGATCGATGATCCAGAGCCTCCCCGCATCCACGCGGCCGGTGGAGTCCGCATGGGCGAAGGACCGCCGACCCGCACCGCGCAGGCGACGGCCCAGGAGGACCGTCCGTCTGAGTGCCGTCCTGGCGGGAGTCCGATGGCGCGAGGCCATGGAGGGAACGGCCGTTGGCGGCTCATCGGTGATCAGGGGTGGTCTCTCAGCGCCGCGTACGCTCGCTCCACCTCGCCCACGTGCTGCTTGCCTCGACGGCGGGGTCATCGAGGAAGTCCGCTTCCGTCCGGACGACCCCTGGGCGGAGCAGCCGCCTCGGACTGAGGCCGGCCATCCTGCTGTCGCTGCCGGCCACCACGTCGAGGCCATCGACGAAGAGGCAGGTGTGCACGGCGGCACACGCCGACGGCCCAGGACACGCGCTGATGAGCGGCGTGCTCACCGGACCTTCGCTTCGCCGGTGGTGCACGGTGGCCCTCGGTCCGCGCGGGGATCTAGGCGGCGTCCTCCTGATGTGACGTATGGGCCGATCGTAGCGGCTGTGTCGCACCAGTGATCGGGGGAGGGGCGAAGGGCCGGGAAGCGTCGAGGAGGTACGGGACTCAGCGCGTGGAGTGGTGGCGGTCGGCCGCTTCGGGGTGTTCGAGGTGGTTGGCCAGGACCGCGGCCTGGACGCGCCGGTGGACGCCGAGCTTGGCCAGCAGCCGGGAGATGTGGTTCTTCACCGTCTTCTCGGACAGATAGAGCTCTTTGCCGATCTCGCGGTTGGTGAGCCCGTCCCCGATCAGCGCGAGGATGTCCCGTTCGCGCGGCGAGAGACTGGCCAGCTCGGGCGAGAGGGCGGGCTCCTCGGCGGGGTCCGTGCGCAGCTTGCGCATCAGCCGGGCGGTCGTCGTGGGGTCCAGCATCGACTGGCCGGACGCGACGGTACGGACCGCCGAGATCAGGTCGGAACCCTTGATCTGCTTCAGTACGTAGCCCGCCGCCCCGGCCATGATCGCGTCGAGCAGGGCTTCCTCGTCGTCGAACGACGTCAGCATCAGACAGGACAGCTCGGGCATCTGGCTGCGCAGCTCCCGGCAGACGCTGATGCCGTCGCCGTCCGGCAGGCGTACGTCGAGGACGGCCACGTCCGGGCGGAGCGCCGGGCCGCGCGCCAGGGCGTGTGCGACGCTGTCCGCGTCGCCGACCACCGAGATGTCCGGTTCCGCGTCCAGGAGGTCCGTCAGACCGCGGCGTACGACCTCGTGGTCGTCCAGCAGGAAGACCCGGACCGGGTTCTGCTCGGAGAACGTACGCGCCTCGGCCATGACGACCCCTTGTTGAGTGATGGACGACGGATCGTGAGCCCGCTGAGGACGATCATCACCCTTCCGGCCCTGCCGCACTAGGGCCGACCGGCCCCATCCGAGCCTAGCGGCCGCCTCACCGCTCGGGGCGGTGCTCCGGACCCGTACCCGGCCCGCCCTGTCAGCGCGACGCGTGCGGTCAGCGCGCGTCGCCGCTGCCGTAGGGGGCGTACAGGTCGAGCAGCCGGGTCCGGGCCGACTGGAGCCGGCGGGCGACGATCTCGCCCGTCCACCGGGCCACGGCCATCCCCAGTTCGGGATCGGCCCGGCACAGTGCCCGTACCACCTCGGCGTCGAACTCGTAGGCACGCACCGGGCTCGTCGCCTCGGCGCCCAGATGCCAGGTGTGCGGGGCGAACAGCCAGGACCAGCCGACGAGTTCGTTGTGTCCGAGGATCTCGATGACCGCCGCGCGGCGGCCCGGCACCCGCAGGTCGAGGGCCACCGTGCCGGTCCGGATGATCCAGAACCGGTCCGCGTGTCGGCCCTCCTCGAACAGCCGGGTTCCCGCGGGGAACGACACCTCGCGGGCCACCAGCAGCAGCTGTTCCCGATGGTCGGCGGGCAGCGCCCGCAGCATGGTGGATGCAGTGGAAGTGTTCATGTTCCTGCCTCTTCCTGGCGTGCGACCCTTCCACCTCCAATCTCTTCCCGAGCCCCGCCCGCCGCCATGGGCCGTCCGGCCCCGGCCGCGGGCCGCATGGCACGGGCCGGGGCCGAAGGGCCCCAGCGGTGGGGACCGCCCGGCCCCTGAGCGCGGGCTCCGTCCCGTACCGGGCTCGACCGGGGAAGAGATTCCACGGGCAGCGGTGACCGCCACCCGGCCCGTGGCCGACCCGGGTTCGTCGGCCGCCCGCCCGTCCCGTGCGCGCGTTCCTGGAAGCGACCCGCGGGGCCGTCGTCATGGTCGTCGGCGCCCGGTACGGCACGCGCGGGCCGGGCCCGGTCGCCCGTGCCCGGCTCCGCCACGCGCACTGTCCGGTCGTGCTGGCCCCGGGCGGCGCGGAGTAGGGACCTTCGGCCCTGCTGCCAGGGACTCGCGGCCCCTCCGAACTCCCTTGCCACAGCGGGACATTGAAGACGCAAGAGAAACCGGCAAGACCACACCGAACACCCCTGGGAGGGACCAGCGTCATGGCAGTCCACGAGCAACCCCACCGGCACACAGGGTTCCACTTCCCGTCGCTGCGCAGGACCCGTTCGGCACAGGCACCGGGTGAGGCCGTAACCACGTCGGCCACGGCGGTCAGCTCGTACGCTCTCGCGGGTCTGCGTCTGCTGACCGGGTTCGTCTTCCTGTGGGCCTTCCTCGACAAGACCTTCGGGTTCGGCTACGCCACCCCGTCCGGCAAGGGCTGGATGGACGGCGGCTCGCCCACCAAGGGCTTCCTCGGCGGGGTCGCCGCAGGGCCGATGGAGTCGACGTTCCACTCCTGGGCCGGCGCCGGCTGGGTCGACTGGCTCTTCATGGCCGGTCTGCTCGGCGTCGGCATCGCGCTGGTCGCCGGTGTCGCGCTGCGGCTCGCCGCGGTCACGGGCACGGTGATGATGGCGTTCATGTGGCTCGCCGAATGGCCGCCCGCCCGGCATCTGTCCGACGGCTCGCCGAGCATGTCGTCCAACCCCTTCGCCGACTACCACGTGATCTACGCGATCGTCCTGATCGCCCTGGCCGCCGCGGGCGCCGGTGCCACCTGGGGTCTGGCCCGGCTCTGGGAGCGGCTCCCCGTCGTGAACCGCTCCCCCTGGCTGCGGTGACCGCACGGCAGGAATCGAGGCGCCCTCGCGACCGTGCGGGGGCGCCCCGCCTGGTTCCGCCCACCCGGGGCGGCCATGTACCCAGCCCAGCACGCTCGGCCGCCGGACACCGTTCCGGCGAAGGCATCAAGTCCCGTGCCGTATGGGCCGGTCGGCCCCCGTCGAGGACCAGCGGCCCCTCCTCCCGGGCCCGTTCGAGCGCAAGACTGATCACGCATCCCTCAAGGAGGTCCCCAGATGTCCCGCACCATCGTCGTCGGAATCGACGGCTCGCCCGAGAGCCTCACCGCAGCCGAGTGGGCAGCCCGCGAAGCGCGCCTCACGGACGCGCAACTGCGCCTCGTGCACGCCTGGTTGTGGCATCCCTACGTGTACGGCCCGCCGGCCGGCGTCGCGGTTCCGCCGCCGTCGGAGGACCCGCAGCGTGAATGGGCCGAACGCCTGCCCCGCGAAACCGCTGCCAAGCTCGCCGCGGACCACCCCGGTCTGTCCGTCACCGGCGAACGCGTCGCCGAACAGCCCGTCACCGCCCTGCTGGCCGCCGCCGAGGACGCCGAGCTGCTGGTGCTCGGATCCAGGGGCCTGAGCGGACTCGCCGGTTTCCTGACGGGTTCCGTCGCGCAGGCCGTGGTGGCCCGGAGCCGGACACCGATCGTCCTCGTACGAGCCGACGCGCGGCCCGTGGAAGCGTCCGGACGCGAGGATGTCCTCCTCGGCCTCGACCTCGAACACCCGGACGCCTCCGTGATCGCCTTCGCCTTCCGGGCGGCGGCCCGCAGGGCGACGGACCTGCGTGTCGTCCACGGCTGGAGTCTGCCGCCGTACTACGGCTACAGCGGAGTCTTCGACGCGGAGGTCAACGCGGAACTGCTCGCCGAGGCGCAGCAGCAGCTGACCGAGGTGCTGAGCCCCTGGCGGGAGAAGTTCCCCGGCGTACAGGTGCGCGAGCAGGCCGTGATCGGCGGCGCGGGCCCCCACCTCGTGGAGGCCTCGCGGAACGCCGCGCTGGTCGTGGTCGGTCGCCGCAACCGGCAGTCCCCGGTCGGCGCCCACATCGGACCGGTGACGCAGGCGGTACTGCACCACTCCGCAGCACCGGTCGCGGTGATCCCGCACGACTGACCGCTCGGGTCACCGGTACGCGACGAAGGGCCCTCGGGAAATCTCCTCCCGGGGGCCCGTCGCGACGAGGGCGCCAGGTCGTTTCTGTGGGTGTGGGAGCAGGTACGGGTCGCCTACCGACCTGTCGGCCCACCGCCTGTCGGTCCACGGTCCGTCGGTCCAGGGCCCGCTGGCCGATGGGCCACCGGCCCAAGGGGCGCGACAGCGATCACCGGTCCTCGACGGATCCGGACCGTCGAACCGTCGGATCGCCGGACACCCGTCAGGGCGTCTTGTGTCCCCACTGCGGCCCGAGCCGTTCCCACTCGCGTCCCCACCGGTCGTAGCGCCGCTGGTCGAGCCGCCACCGCGCCAGGCCGCCGACGCCGAAGACCAGGCCGCCGAGGGCCACAGCGGCGCCGATGCCGAGCAGGCTCGACTCGGTGGCCGCCGCGCTCGCGGTCGGCGGCGCCGTGGTGGGCCGGCCCTGCGCGTCCATCCAGATCACCACATGCGTTCCGGCCTTGTGCCCGGATTCCACCAGGGCACTGCCTGTATGGGGGGACCCGTCCGGGGCGGTCCACCGGACCGCCGCCCTGACATGGTCGTAGACCCCGCCGTCTCCGGCGGGTACCGCCGAACCCGTACTGACGACCAGCACGGCCGGGACGGCATGCCGGTCGTGGCGCAGCCGCGTGAAGGACGTGTCGGCGGCATGGGCCGTCACCAGTCCGGCGAGGGTGCCGCCCAGCACCATCACCGTCCAGACGATCAGCACGATCCACGCCTCGAAGACGTCGTCACGGCGACGCAGCGGATTTCTCCGCCAGCGCCAGCACCACTGCCTCGCACCCTGTGCTCCGCGCATGGCACCGCACCTCCTCGTTACACCCCAACAGTGCAAGGGGATCGCGGCGCGCGCGAGCGGTGGCAGGGGCCGCCCGGTCCCGCGGTGGGGACCGACCGGCCCATGCGCGAAGCATCTGCGCCGGTCAGGGTGGATATGGCAGGTGATTTCGCGGGCTGAAGGGGGCGTCATGAAGGTTCTGTCCGTCTTGATCGTCGGGACACCTCTGACGGTCGGACGCCCTGACGGAAGGAAGCGCTGAGCCATGTCCGAGCAGACACGAGGCGTCATGTCCCCGAGCAGACGCGAAGCGTCAAGTTTGAACAGGCACGATGGGCCATGAAGGGCGGGACACCTCGTGACGAGGATCCGCCCGGCGGGACGTCGGGCGCGGAACCAGGAGCCGGGGAGACGACCGAGGAGATGCCGCGGCGCGCTCCCATGGCTGTCGCGGCCTCGGCCTCTACGGCGACCCGAGCGGGCGACGTCGTACGGCGGCTCGACGTCCTCGCCCTCAGCCGTCCCTGGGCCGGCGGCGAAGAGCGCGACCTGTGGATTCGCGTCGACGAGGAAAGGATCACCGGGCGCCGGAGTCTGAACCGCATGTCGCTGTACATGTCGCTGTATTGCTGTGTCGATTGCTGTGTCGCTCCAACGCGTGAGAGTTGGCTCCGGTGATGAATCCCAACGACGGTTTTCGTGAACTCGGCCGGCAGGAATGCCTGGAACGGCTCGGTGACGCGCCCATCGGCAGGGTCGTCCACACCCGGGACGCCCTGCCCGCCGTTCTGCCGGTCAACTTCTGTCTCGACGCCGAGTCCGCCGTCGTACTGCGGCTGTCGGCGGACTCGGAACTGGCCCGCTCCATCGACGGTGTGGTGGTGGCGTTCGAAGCCGACGCGGTGGACGCGGCCGCGCACTCCGGGTGGAGCGTCGTCGTGACGGGCCATGCCATGGTGGTGAACGATCCCGCCCAACACGATCGCCTCACCCGGACGGGACCCCGTACCTGGGTGGCCTCGCCCCACGACGTCTTCATCCGGATCGCGTCCGAACTGGTCACCGGCAGGGAACTCGTCGGCGGTCGCACGTTGTACGGCGTCGACCTGCCCTCGTGACGCCGTGGCCATCCGGCGGGCGTACCCGATTCCGCCCCTGACCGACCGCGTCCGGGGCCGGTTCGGGTCGTACGGACTCGCAGACCGGTGAACTCCGAGCGGTCGACGCAAAGACCCTGAGCCGAAGGAGCACAGCCCAAGGCAGGATGCCCCCCCCCAGTGAGCCCTGTCCTGTGCTGTCTCGCCGCCAGCGGCGGACTGTCGTCCGAACCGGTCGACCGCCTGATCGCGGCCGCGGACGCCGACCTCCGCCCGGCCTGCGGCCCCCGTCGGGTCGGATCGCCGGGCGAGGCCCGCAATCCGCTCGACGCCGCTCACCTCGCCCGGTACGGTTTCGAGTTTGTTCTCGCTGCGGGGACCACGATGAGCTCCGTGCGCGGCCGTCCCGGCAGTTCCCACGCTGAGAGTAGGTTTCGTCCATGGCATGCCGTATCAGTGAGATCGTGCTCAAGTGCCACGACCCCGAGGTGCTGGCGCGGTTCTGGTGCGAGGTCCTGGACTTCGTAGAGCTTGATCGCGAAGCGGAGGGCTGCATCGAGATCGGTCCGCGCGAAGGGTTCGGCGGCCCGCAGCCGACGATCTTCCTCATCCGCGACGACGAGCCGAAGAACGGGCACGCCCGGCTGCACATCGACGTCAACCCCACCGACCGCGATCAGGACGCCGAACTCGAGCGCCTCCTGGCCGCCGGGGCCGAACTCGTCGACATCGGTCAGCCCGCGGAGGCGTCCTGGCACGTCCTCGCCGATCCGGAAGGCAACGAGTTCTGCCTGCTCAAGCGCCGCCTCGACCCGGTGTGACAGCCCAGAACGCGGAGGGGGGGGGGGGGGCCCTCACCCCCAGTGTTGGTGCGCGTCCTCGCCCCCCCCCCCCCAAAACAGAGGAAAGAAGGGGCAAGAAACCCCCTTCCCCCACGGAGAGCCCGTCCCCCCACA
>NZ_JBVJCT010000013.1:132822-233292 GCF_055588305.1 Streptomyces sp. NPDC042002
CTCTCCCCCTGGTGGAAACACACAGGAGGGGGACCTTCCCCCCCCCCCCCCCCCCCCCCCCCCCCCCCCCCCCCCGCGTCACCTCATCGCCCGGAGAGGGGCACGGGCGTCACAGGACCTCGGTCTCACCGCGGGAGGTCTCGCCCCACAGCGTGTGGAAGCTTCCCTCGCGGTCGGTGCGCCGGTAGGTGTGGGCGCCGAAGAAGTCGCGCTGGCCCTGGGTGAGGGCGGCGGGCAGCCGGTCGGCGCGCAGGGTGTCGTAGTACGACAGGGCGGCCGAGAACGCGGGCACCGGAACGCCTCTGCGGGTGGCCGTGGAGATGACCTCGCGCCACGGGACCTGGGCGTCCTTGATCTCGGTGGCGAACCCCGTGTCGGAGAGCAGGCTGACCAGGCCCGGATCGACGGCGTACGCGGCGCGGATACGGTCGAGGAACGCCGCGCGGATGATGCAGCCGCCGCGCCAGATCTTCGCCACCTCGCCGAGGTCGATGTCCCAGCCGTACTCGGCGGCGGCGTCCAGGATCATCTTCCAGCCCTGGTCGTAGGCGATCAACTTCGATGCGTACAGGGCGTGTTCGACCTGGCTGGTGAACCGCTCGGCCTCGGTTCCGGACAGGTCCCAGTGGGTGCCGCCGGGCAGGTCGCGGTAGGCGGCACGCAGTCCGCCCTGGCTGGAGGCGGCGCGGGCGAAGGTCGCCTGCGCGATGGCGGTGACGGGGGAGCCGAGGTCCAGGGCGGTCTGCACGGTCCAGCGGCCGGTGCCCTTCTGCCCCGCGGCGTCCACCACGACGTCCACGAACGGCTCCCCGGTGGAGGCGTCCGTGTGCGCGAGGACCTCGGCCGTGATCTCGATCAGGTACGAGTCGAGGCGGCCCTTGTTCCAGCGCCGGAAGATCTCCGCGATCTGCGCCGGCGTGTACCCGCCGACGCGGCGGAGCAGGTCGTACGCCTCGCCGATCAGCTGCATGTCGGCGTACTCGATGCCGTTGTGCACCATCTTGACGAAGTGCCCGGCGCCGTCCGTGCCGATGTGCGTGGCGCAGGGCTCGCCGTCCACCTTGGCGCTGATCGACTCGAACATCGGGCCGAGCGAGGCGTACGACTCCGGGGAGCCGCCGGGCATGATGCTCGGCCCGTTGAGGGCGCCCTCCTCGCCGCCGGACACACCCGCGCCGACGAAGTGGATGCCGCGTTCGCGCAGCGACTGTTCACGACGCCGGGTGTCGGTGAAGTGGGCGTTGCCGCCGTCGATGATCACGTCGCCGGTTTCGAGCAGCGGGGCGAACTCCTCGATGACGGCGTCGGTGGCCGCACCGGCCTGCACCATGATCATCAGACGGCGGGGGCGCTCCAGCGCGGCCACGAAGTCCTCGGCCGACTCGGCCGCCACGAAGGCACCCTCGTGCCCGAACTCCTCGACCAGTGCCTTGGTGCGCGCTGGGGTGCGGTTGTGGACGGCGACGGTGTAGCCGTTCCGGGCGAAGTTGCGGGCCAGATTGCGGCCCATCACCGCGAGCCCTGTGACGCCGATCTGCGCGGTCGCCTTCATGGTGTGCTCCTTGGATCCGGATCTGCCTCCCCGCGTACCTGACGGGCGGGCAGACGACTGTCGCTGTGCCGATCAGTACGCACGACAGGGGTCGAGGTGTTCACCTTTTCGGGCAGGTGGTGCGCCGGATCGCGGCCGGGGTCTCCGGGCGACGGGCGGACGCCCGCGCTCCGGAACCGCTGGTCGCGATCGGACCCGGCCATTCCGGGTCGGGATCCCGGGTGCGGCCGGACGCTCCGGAACTCCGGCCGACGGTCAGGGAGTCAGCCGTTTTGGCGCAGTCGCCACCCGTGGTCCACCGGCCCGATGCCGGCGCCGAGCGCGAAACCGGCCTCGATCGCGGCGGTCACATACTCCTTGGCCCGTCGTACGGCCTCCGGCACCGAAAGGCCCTCGGCCAGGCCCACCGCGACGGCCGAGGCGAGCGTGCACCCGGTGCCGTGCGTGTGCCGGTTGTCGTGGCGCGGCGCGCGCAGCCAGTGCTCCGCCGTTCCGTCGGTGAGCAGATCGACGGCCTGCCCCGGCAGATGGCCCCCCTTCACCAGCACCCAGCGGGGACCGAACGCGAGCAGCCGGCCGGCGGCCCGGCGCATGCCCTCCTCGTCCTTCACCTTCACTCCGGTGAGCTGGGCGACCTCGTCGAGATTCGGGGTGGCCACGGTCGCCCGCGGCAGCAACAGGGTCCGTACGGCATGCAGAGCGTCGTCGGCCAACAGCCGGTCCCCGTGCTTGGAGACGCTCACCGGGTCCACGACGACCGGGGCGCCCACGTCGGACAGCAGCTCGGCGACCGTCGTGACCAGGCCGGGCGACGAGAGCATCCCGGTCTTCACGGCCTGGACGCCGATGTCGTCGACCACACTGCGGTACTGGGCGCGTACCGCCTCCTCGGAGAGCTCCCAAGCACCCTGCACACCAACGGAGTTCTGCGCGGTCACCGCGGTGAGCACGCTCATCCCATGGGCGCCCAGCGCGAGCATGGTCTTCAGGTCGGCCTGGATTCCGGCGCCTCCGCCGGAGTCGGATCCGGCGATCGTCAGGACGCGGGGCGGCGTGGTCATACGAGGTGTTCCTCTCGGGTACGGGTTCGGGCGCGAGGCCCTCGACCGGCGGAGCGACGGACAGCCCTCAGGCGCGGCGCCGCAGTCGCAGCGGGGCGTAGAGGGCGAGGGCGACGAGGAACGCCACGTAGTAGGAGAGGTCGGCGCCGTGCAGCGCGTCGGCCACCGGACCGACGTACAGGCCGGTGTCCATGAACGGCACGGCCGCGCCGAACGCCACGACGAAGGCCACCGACGAGGGCCATCCGGAGCGTGGACGGGAGATCTCGACGGCGACGTCGACCGGTGCGCCGCCGCGCTCCCGCCCGCGGGCGATCCAGTCGACGACGACGATCGCGACGAACCCGGGGATCCAATAGCCCACGAACAGCAGCACGTTCTGGAACCGGGCCGTGGTGTCGGCGGCGTGCATCCACAGCACCAGCGGGAAGCCGAGCGCGGCGGCCAGGGCGGCCGCGACCGGGCGCGGTATCCGCACGCCCAGGGTCTGCAGGGCGAGCGAACCGCTGTAGTCGTTCATCGCGTTGCTGCACACCGCCGCAAGGGCCACGGCCAGCAGCCCGAACGCGCCCGCCGTCCCGCCGCCCAGCAGAGCGTCCACGCCCGCCGCCGTCTGGTCGGTCAGCACCGACGCGCCCCACAGTCCGAGGACCTGCACGGCGACGAACGACACGACGAGGCCGAGCAGGGTGCACCAGAACATCCGCGGACGGGACGTCGTACGCGGCAGGTAGCGGCTGAAGTCACCGGCGTACGGCGCCCAGGACAGCGAGAGGCTGAGCGCGATGGTGCTGGTGAGCACGAACGCGCCCGCGCGGTCGGCGCCGGTCGCCGCCCCGGTCGCGGCGGGGTGGACGCCGTCGAGCATGCGCCAGGCGATCACCGCGAAGGCGACGGCGAGCACGAAGGTCATGACGATCTGCAGGCGGTGGATGGCCTCGTAGCCGAGGACGCCGAGAGCCCCCTGGGCGAGCATCATGACGAGCACGCCGAGCCAGAACGGCCAGCCGCACAGCCGCGCCAGCGCGTCCCCGCCGAACAGCCCGATCAGCGCGTCCCAGGCGACCGAGGACAGCCACTGGAGCATTCCGGGCAGCACCACCGCCCGGCCGAACGCGAGCCGTGCGAGCGGGAGTTGGCCGGTGCCGGTGAGGCCGCCCCAGGTGCTGAGGTAGGCGGTGGGCAGCGCGCCGAGCACGGTCCCGAGGACCACCGCCGCGAGGGCGGTACGGAAGTCCAGGCCCAGCGCGATGCCGATGGTGCCGGTGAACACGCCCGTCATCGTCAGGTTCGGGGCGAACCACACGGTGAACAGGCGCCCGGCGCCGCCGTACCGGTTGTTCTCGGGGACCGGCTCGATGCCGTGTCCCTCCACCCGCAGGTCGCCGGGTGCGGCGGGCATCCGTCCGTCGAAGACGGCGGGCCGGCCGTCGGCGGGCACCCCGCCGGAAACATGCGCCAAAGGCATGGAAGACATCCCTCCGCCAGTACGAACTGGTTCAGGTTCGACGGGTGTGATCTCAGCCCTCGGACGGGGCACCCCGTGTCCGGTACGACGGACACACTAACCGTTCCCGTGGGCCGAGCGGGAGTGGGGCCGGTGGCCCCGCCGTTCCTGGGCTCACCCGTCCGGACGACGGCTCCGGCCGCGGCCCCCCCGTTTCGTCCGAGGGGCCCGAACGGTCCTTTCGCAGCGCGGCGCGTGCCGCCCCTCGGTACTGTCGGAAGTGATCGCCGCTCGCTCTCCGCTCCCGGGTTCCCGGACCCCGGTGGCCGGGCGGAAGGAGGCAGAGTGCCGTGACCGTGATCTCCCTGAAGTCAGCGCAACTGCGGTACGGGCCCACCCTCCCGTACGCCGAGGCCGGTTACCCCAGTGGTACACCGGTCGTCTTCGTGCACGGGCTGGCCGACTCCTGGTGGTCGTTCGAGCCCCTGCTGAGGCGTCTTCCGGCCTCCCTGCACGGTTACGCGCCCACGCAGCGCGGTCACGGTGACGCCGACCGGCCCCCGGAGGGCTACTCTCCCGACGACTTCGCCGCCGACCTGGTGGCCTTCCTCGACGCCGTCGATGTCTCCCGCGCCATCCTGGTCGGGGCGTCCAGCGGCGGTGTACCGGCCCGGATCGTCGCCGGCGGCTATCCCGACCGGATCGCGGGTCTGGTACTGCTCGGCGTCCCCGGCACCCTCGCGGACAAGCCGGTGGTGGCCGCCATGGGAAAGAGCCTCGAAAACCTCTCCGATCCGGTGCCCCGCGCGTTCGTCGAGGACTTCATGGCCGGGACGGCGGCACGCCCGATCGCCCGCGGTTTCATCGAGACCATGATTGAGGAGAACCTCAAACTCCCCGCGTACGTCTGGCAGGAGACCGGCCGCGGCCTCCTCGACGCCGATCTCGGCGCGACCCTCGGGGGCATCCTGGTGCCCACCCTCGTCATCTGGGGTGAGCAGGACGAGTTCCTGCCCCGGGACGACCAGCAGACCATCCTGGACGCCGTCCACGGCGCCGACTTCCTCGCCTACGAGGACACCGGCCATGTCGTCCACTGGGAGCAGCCCGAACGCGTGGTCTCCGACATCGCCGCGTTCGCCGCCCGGATCGAACACCCCGGTACGTCTTCCGGCCCCGCCTGACCTCGCCGCCCGCGGGGTGAATGGCCGGTCGGCGAAGCCGCGTCGGACGCGAGTGGCGTGTCCGCCCTGCGTATCTGTAGCCGCATCCGTAGTCCACATCCGTAATCCGCATCCGTAGTCGGGCGAAGCGAGACCGCCCACGCGGTTGACGCGGTTGATGCGGTTGACGCGATCCGTAGCACCGGCGCTCCGAGCCGCATGGCATGCTCATGCTCCCCACAGGAAGGGATCACGTGCCATGAGACCGAGCCGCCGCTCCCTGCTCGCCGCCACCGCCGTACTGGGCACCGTCTTCGCCGTCCCCGCGCCCGCCGACGCCACCGAAGTGCCCGCCGCGGGCGCCTATTTCGTCCAGAGCGCCACCACGGGACTGAACGCCGCCGACAGCTCGGGGGCGATCGTCCAGCACAACCCCAAGGGCAACGAGGACCACCAGCGGTGGACCCTCCGCCCGAACGGCTCCTCGTCCGTGCTCGAAAGCGCCGACACCGGCGGCAGTTGTCTGGGCCGCGCGGGTGATCAGGCCCGGACCGTGTCCTGTTCGAGCGCCGACGCCGCGTGGGAGGTGACACCGGCCGGAGCCGATCAGTTCACGCTCAAGGCCCCCGGAACGGACCGGTACCTGACGGTCGCGGCGAAGCCCTCCGGCTCCAACTACCCGGCGCAGTTGGCGATCGGCTCGCCGGGCGCTCTGGCCTCCTGGTACCTGACACCGGTCGAGGCCGCGACCCGCCCCATGCCGCCCCAGGACCAACGCACCCTGGACCAGGTCACGTTCCTCACCGCCCACAACGCCTACGCCAACGGTGTCGACGGCGGATTCGCCCCGCCGTTCGTCAATCTGGTGCCCAACCAGACCCGGGGTATCAACCAGCAACTCGCCGACGGAGTCAGGGGGTTCATGCTCGACCTGCACCAGACCTCCGACGGCGCGATCCTCTGTCACGACAGCTGCACGCTCGTCAGCAAGCCGGTCGCGCTCTGGGTCGACCTCCAGCGCATGGTCGACTTCCTCAAGCAGCACCCCGACCAGTTCGTCACCGTGTTCCTGGAGGACTACGTCGACCCGGGCGTCCTGCGCGCCGAACTCGCCCGCGTGAACGGCCTGTCCGACGTCCTCTACCGTCCCGACCAGACCGGCGTGCGCGAGAACGGCTGGCCGAAGCTCGCCGATCTGACCGCCGCGGGCCACCGCCTGCTCGTCTTCACCGACCACAGCCGTTCCGCCGACGAGTCCGCCGGACTCACCCGGGACAGCTTCGGCGTCATGTACCAGCGCGAGTGGACCGTCGAGAACTACTGGTCCATGGGCTCGGGCCTCGGCTCCTCCGACTGGTCCTGCTACAGCCGCTGGTACGACGCGGGCACGAACGTACCCCTCACCCGCACCGAGCCGGGCTTCCGTCCCCTCTTCGTCATGAACCACTTCCGCGACGCCACGATCTCCGGAACGGCCGGCACGGACAACACCAAACTCGCCGACCGGGCCCGCCGCTTCTGCCAGCCGGCCGCCCGCAAGAAGCCCAACTACCTGGCTGTGGACCGCTACGACCTCGGCGACCCCGCCTCCGCGGTGAACACCCTGAACACCTACGTCTATCCGTAGCCCGGGCGAGGCCGTGCTACTCGCGGCGGCCTCACCAGCGGGGGCGTGGGCGGCCGTTCCGCAAGACGTGCGGTCTCCGGAGTCCCGTTTTCCGGCGAGCGGGGTACGGTGGGGGAACCGAGGGCACGTCGTACGCCGGTGATCGGGCCGGTCTCGTCCACGGCGCAGAACGACGCCGGGTGGCTCAATCGCCCGGAGCAGGTGCCGCCGTACGACGGCCGAAGGCGTTCGCCCACCACTCGGTTCCGCGGCGGCCGGACCCACTCGGCCCGCTCGAGCCACGCTGTGCGGGCCGACGCACGGACCCTGCGGCCGACGTCCACTCCGAGGCGGAGTGTCGAGCCGTCACCCGCACTTTCGCCGATGCCTTGTCGACGACGAGCAGAGCGGCAACGGGAACGCGGCTGTCGACCGAGGGCCCGCCCGCCCTGTACGAAAGCCTCCCAGCCCCCGGCCGTTCGGCTCGCATCGGGGCCATCGGGGCGGCGGAGGCCATCGAGTTCAGCGAGTTCAAGGAGTCCTGCCCGTCGCTCGGCGCGGCCGAGCCGTCCCGCTCGCCGCCGGGTCACGGCGCGAGCCATCGGTACGCCGAGGCGTGCCCCCAGAGCGGAGCTTCCATGGCCACTGTCCTCGAACCCCTGCCCTCCCTGCCTCTCGCCCGCGTACGACTGGCGCCGCACAGCGCCCTGCCCCGGCGCATCGACGGGGCATGGTGGCCCCGCTCGCGCGATCTCCTCGGTGAACTCCCGCTCCTGATCGGCGCGTTGCCGCGCATGTGGGGACAGATCACCGCCGTGAGCGTCAACACGGCGATGTGGCCGATGTCGCCCGGACGCATGCTCGTCGCCAACCACGTCGTGCTGCTGCGCAGGTCGGCCGGTCCGCATGGCCGGCACACCATCAGTCTGCTCAGCCAGGGCCGGGGCCGCAGGGACCTGCTGGTCGTGCCGCCGGAGGTCGACGCGGCGGACGCCGAGCCGCTGATGGCGGCCGCCGCGGCCGGCACCCGCTGACGAGCCGCGGCTCCGGCCGCGCGCGCCGCACACCGGCACGTGGGATCACTGGGGCGGCCTGCGGATCCACACCTCCCGAGCGGCCGCGCCCCGGCCGGAACCAACGTCCGGTCCGGAGTCCGAAAGGGCGTGGGAGTCGAGATCGCCGAGCTTCGACCAGCCCCAGGCGTGCAAGGTCTCCGCCGCCGCGCTCGCGCGGCCGTCGTCGCCGGACCGGTCCACGGCCGCGACGACCAGATCGGTGTCGAGTCGGGACAGCAGCCACTCACCCAGGCGTGTTGCGACGCCGGCGCGGCGGTGGGCCGGCAGGACCATCAACTCGGCCAACAGAAACGTACGTCCCGAGGCGGTGAGCTCCTCGATGTCCGTGGGCAGTTCTCCTCGAAAGCTCGACCACCAGTCCCCGGTACGGGCGATCGGGAACCCGTAGGCGCAGCCGACCAGGCCGCCCATGTCGGCGACCGCCATGTCGAAGGCGGGGCGTTGCACATGCTCCTCGAAGCGGCTCAGAAAGACCTGGCGGTCGCGGTATTCGGCCCCCGCGGCCCCGTGGTAGGCCGCGACATGGACGTCCGCGACGGCCTCCCGCTGCTGCTCGGCCTGCCATCGGGACAGCCTGCGCAAGTACACCTCTGCCATCTGGGCCTCTCCCCCCGGGGCCGTGGGAAAGACATCCCCGGACTCGGCATCGTGACAGCAGGAACCGACGGGGTAAACCAGGCATCCGGCGCCGGGAGCTCAGCCGGCCCCGGCCGGCGCCCCGGCTGCCGCGCCGGGGGCCGGACAGGACGGGGCGGGCGGAGAGTCCCGAAGGTGGTTGACCGACGGCTTGTCCGGGATGGTCCTCCCGGCCGGTGGGCTGCCGGTGACCGTGACGCTCATTTCGCCGTGATCAGGAGGCTGGGCCGGGCGGCGGCGGTCCGGTAGGAGGAGGCGTCGTCCCCGTCCTCCCAGACTTCCTCGGCAGCCTGGCCCCGGTCATCCACGGAATCGCCGTGGACGGCGTGTTCCGCGGCCACGAGCGCGCTCGCGGTCGTCGCGGGGCCGCAGCTGTCGCTCGCGGCGGTCATCAGTCGGCCGGCTGCCGCCGCACTGGCCTCCGGCGGTACCACCAGCAGGTTCCAGCTGCCCGTGGTGTGGGAGAGCAGCAGGATCTTGTGGGGGTCCAGCTCCGTTGTGAACCAACGGACCTTCACCAGGTGACCGTTGACGGGCACGCTGCTCGGGACGGCCGGCCAGTACGTCTGGTTGACGGCGATCCGGGTGATCCGTCCGGACAAGGGGTCCAGTACGTCGGCCAGAGCGGAGAGTTCGTGAGCCAGGTTCCGCGAGCGGGGCCACCAAGCACCGTCGAGAGAACCTCGGGACGTACCGACGCTCTTCAGAGCGAGACGAGCGGTCGGAGCCCTGAAGGGCGCGATCCGCAGCGGGGGTTGGTGGGTGGTCGCGGACATCGCGGGCACCTGTCTCCCGGCCGCCGCTCGGGGTGGCGGCCCGGTGTCGTCACTCGCCGAGAACGACACAGGCAAGGCGGCCGGTGTGCGAAGTACTCTCGATGCCTCCACGTTACTCCGAGGCCACGTCGGACGGACCGTGTCGAGGCACCGGTTCCGAACGCCGCCCACCACGCGGCGCAACAGTTCGCCCACGCTTGGCGCGGCACCCTCACGAGGCGTGACTCAACGGCTCCGGCGCAAACACGCCGGAGCCGCCCTTCCGGGCGGTTGCACGTGAGAGTGAACCAACCCAAGACCAACGGTACTGCGGTCAGTGCATTTCGGTCGGAGCGGGCCGTACGGCTTCAGTGCTCGTCGGGTCCCGGACCGGCCGCGCGGGTGTCGTCGTCATGGGTGAGGGCAGGGTTGCGCGGGGGTCCGAAGCGCAGGGTCGGCCCGCTGCTTCGGCCGCTGTCCCGGACCGGTCCGCGTCCCACGAGTACGGCCGTCGTGGCGAGGACGATCAAGGAGGCGATCACGACAATGAGCACGGCTGCCATTCCGCACTTCCTCCCGGAGAACTCCGCGTCGGTGGCGACAAGATGATGTTCGTGCGACGGATGCACCCCTCAAGGCCTTCGCGGTCACCGCCTGAAGGCCTGTCGCGCCTTCTCGCCCGCCTGCCTCAGGTTGCCGGAGACCCGTTCGGCCTTTCCCCGCCGTTCCAGTTTCCTGTTACGGGTGGCCCGGCCCAACGCTTCGGTGATCCAGCCCTTGATCTCTTGTGTCCTGTTCTTGACGGTTCGTCCAACACTCGTGGTCGGCCTCGTCGTTGAAGGTGGACTACCCGCGGCCGCGGTCGGAACGGATCCGTGTAAGGAGAGGGATCCGTGACATCGCCGAACCTCCGGATCGCGGGAGGATTTCTTGAATCCGCGGGGGCAGGGCGGAGGGGAAGCGGGAAACGCGTCGCCGGAACCATTCAGCGAGGCATGGCCTTACGCCACTTGCTGTCAGTGAACGCCCGGTGCCCTCCAGTGTCAACATGACGTCGGTACAGGGGAGTTCCTGGAGACGGCCCGGCACCGCTGGAGTGAAGGGGGCTGGGCCGTCACATCGACGCCGGTCCATCGGCATTTCCTCGACAGGTGTCAAGTGGCCATCGCCGTCCGGCAGTAGACGATGTGTCGCGCGCCTTCGGTGTCGTCAGGCAAGGACTACGCTGTGGGGAAAGGCCCCAGTCCCCGGTTCCGATGCTGTGTTCCGCTCTCGGGGAGGCCCGCTGTGTTCTTTCTGCTTCTCGTCCTGATCGTGGTCCTGTTCGGTTTCGGCTTCCTGAACCCCATCTGGTGGGTCGCCGCGGCTGTGCTGGTCTTCGGATCCACCCGTTACGGCCGCGGGGGCCGGCTCCGAGGCCGTGGTGACGGGTCGGACTTCGCTGAGTACCAGGACTACCGGGACCGCCGGGAACGTCAGGACCGCTGGGACCGCCGCTACAGCCGCCAGCACCGAGCGCGCTGGAACCGCGAGGACCGGCGGGACCGCGGCCGCCGCGGGTGAACCGACGCGGTGTCCGGACACCCGCTGCCGGTCATGCCTGTCGCGTGCCGAAGCCGCCGCGAGGCGAGAACACGTACGTCATGCCCTGTTCCGCTCGTCCTGCAACTGCTCTAGGCTCCCAACAGGGCAGACGGGACTTCGTGTCGGGTATCGACGGAACCGGCAAGTCCCCGCCCAGGCTCCCAGCCCCCGAGTCGCAATCGAGGCCGGCCGGAGCCGCATCGTCGGAGTACGCGGCTCCAGCTCCCGTCCTCCTGGCGTTTTCCACTCGGGGTGCTCCCGCAACCCCGCCGCCGCGGAGGGCAGCGCGTGAGGACACGATGGCTGGGGGGCCTCGCGTCCTCGCGACCACGGCCGCCGCCGCGCTCCAGCGGCGGCGGCTGTCCGGCCCATGAACCGGAGTCCGTGAACCACAGCCCGCGAACCGCCCCCGAGCAACCTGCGAACCACCGAGGCACCGCCCGGGATTCGCCGACGGGCTGCGCCCCAGGTCAGGACCGCAGGCCGGGCAGGGGCTCGGAGTCGTCGATGAACGCGCGGGCCAGGTCGGACAGACGCCGGTTGTGAGCGCGGGCGTAACCGCGCAGCGTGGTGAAGGCCTGCTCCATGTCGATGCCCCGGCGTTCGGCGAGCTTTCCCTTGGCCTGTTCGATCAGGACCCGGCTGTTCAGCGCGCTCTGCAATTGCTCGTTGAGGACGGTGCTGCGGTGTGCCGTGCGCTGCTGCAGCAGGCTGATGGTGGCGACGTCGGCCAGGGCCTGGGCGAGCGGCATGGCGTCCGGGTCGAACGGGCCGGGGCCGTCGCGAAAGAGGTTCAGCGCTCCGACGACCTCGTCCCGTAGCCGCATCGGCAGGGCCTGGACCGACCCGAACCCGCTGCGCTGGGCCGCCGCGACGAAGCGTGGCCAGCGGTCGGCCTCCGCGCTCAGATCGGCGACGATCACCGGGGCACCGGTACGGAAGCTGTCCAGGCAGGGCCCTTCGTCGTTCTGCAGCTGGAAGAGCTCCAGCAGGCGCACTTGCTCGCTGGAGGCGGCCATGACCCGGAGTTCGCCGTCGCGGTCCGCGAGCAGCACGCCCGCGGCACTCGCGCCGAGCATGCCCACACAGCGGTCGGTCAGCAGGCGCAGGAAATCGATCAGGTCGAAGTCGGCGACCAGGTTGTCCGCCAGCTCGACGAAGGTCTTGGCCAGGAGTTGCTGATTCATCGTGCACACCCTCTGTCGACTCTCATCCCGGCCCGAATGCGGGGACGGGAGGCGCAACTCACTTCTTGTCCGGTTTCCCGGATCGGTTCTCGGCCGAGATTCTCGGGTTCGGGTCCTGGTCCGGATTCCTTGGCGCGGTTCCCTGGTCCGGCAAAGGCGTCAGGCCTCGTCGTCGGTCTGGTCCGTGCCCGTGCCGGCAGGGAACGTGAGCCGGTGGGCGACCACGTCGGCGGCCACCGCGGCGAGGCGGCGTCCTCTGGCGTAGGCGTGGGCCCGCAGCCGGACGAAGGCGTCTTCGGCACTGACTCCGAGCTGGGCCGTGAGCATGCCGGTGGCCTGGTCGATCTCCGCCCGGTACGCGCCCAGGTCCTCGAAGCGACCGTCCGTCGACCGTTCGTCCGCCAGGCCCGCTTCCCCGTCGATCCGGGAGTCGAGCAGGACCAGAGTGGCGGTGTCGGCGAAGGCCAACGCGTCCGCCAGCTGCTCCGCGTTCAACCGGCCCGGGTCCTCGGAGTACAGGTCCAGCACTCCGGGGCTGATCGCCCCCATCTGCAGTGGGAAGGCGAAGACGGCGCGTGCCCCGGCTTCCGCGGCCGCGTCGGCGAACACGGCCCAGCGGTACTGCACTTCGGCGGTGAGCAGATCGGGCGTCAGTACGGCAGCGCCCTGGACGAAGGCATCCACGCACGGCCCCTCGCCCAGGGTGAGCTGGAGTTCCTCCAACTGCTCGCTGACATCATCGGTGCTGCACAACGGATGGCTTGCCGCGGATCTGGACATCGCGGAGAGTCCGGCCCCGCCGACCGGGAGCGCGGCCACGGCCGCGGTGCACACGTCCACCACGCCGACCCGGGCACCTCGGCGGGCCGCGTGCTCGGCGACCAGCGCCTGGATCCGGGCCGACCTGCTGTGGGACCTCACCCCGGCCACCGGGTCACAGCACACCGCCCGAGAGGACGGGTACGGGCGGAACCGGCCGACGCGGCGGGACCGGAGACCTCGTGGCCAGGGTGTTCCTCGGGCGAGACGGCCGATGTCCGAGCGGGGGGCCCACGAACAGGAGTGCGCAGCCGACGATGTCGACCATGAGAACCAGCGTTCGCGGTGGATGGTGCAGGCGGAGCGTCCCCCCGGCCGCGGTGACGCGCTGTGAGGCGTGGAGGAAGGCGTTGAGGCCGCTGCAGTCGCAGAAGGTCACCAGGGTGAGGTCGACATCGATCGTGCGGATGCCGTCGCGCAGACACGCTTCCACTGATGCGCGTACCAGGGGCGCCGTCCGCAGGTCGATCTCACCGACCAGTGTGATCAGTGCCCGTTGTTTTCGGTCGTGACGGTAGACGGCGAGCGGCGGAAGGGGCATGACGCCTCGGTTCGGAAGACCGTCCGGCAGGGGATTCGGCGGCGCCGGGATCCAGACGCCGCCCCACCACTTCCGGCAGCGGAGTACGTTCGGCGGAGGCTGGGCGACGGTCGACTCGCCGGCCTGTGCGGCAGGACTGCGGACCCACCCGGTTTCCTCCAGGGACGTGCCGGGCGACGGGCGAAGAGCCCGCTCCCCGTGGCGATCCGTGCTCGGCAACGACGTGCCGCCGGGGTCTGGGACGTCTGCACAGCAGGGTAGTCCTCGCCCGGCGGAACGGACGGTCGGTACAGGTCAATCCCAGCATGTGGACAGTTCCGAGGCTCGGTGTCGTGCCCATGTCTTTTGCATGGCGCGGCACTTGGGAGTCGGTACGGCCGGCCCGATGCCGTGAGATGCCCTACGACCGTTCCCCACGGCTCCGCGGACGGCATGCGAAACGTCGTGCCGTTCTTCGCCATCGCGGGAAACGGCGGCTCTCTGGGCCCCGAGGGCGGCGACGAGGCGGAGGTGATCGCCGCCGCCGAGGCGCACGAGGCGACGGCCGCCCAGATCCGGCTCGCCTGGACCCTTCACCAGGGCCCGCACGTGCTCGCCATCCCCGGCACCGGCAACCCCGACCACCTGGCCGAGAACATCGCGGCGGGCGCCCTGCGTCTGACGGACGCGGAGCTCGCCGGCCTCGACGCGCTGCACACCCGGTGTATCGGGGACGAATGACGCCGAGGGAGCCATTGCCCTGCGGGGCAGGGGCTGTTCCCGCCCGGCCCCGGCCCCGGCCCGAGCCCGAGCGCGGACTCGATCAGCGGGCAGCGGCGCGGTGACCCGACCCCGTCAGGTCCGTGCACGAGAGCGTCCTCCGGTCCGTACGACCCGCCCTGCGGCCACTTTCTGCAACAGGCTGTAGGCGAGCACCGGCAGCAGGACGTGCGGCCGGTCGGGCAGTGCCGTCGTGATCAGGACGGCACTGGCGCTGCTGTTGTTCATCCCGCAGGCCAGGGTGACCGACGCGCCCGCGGGTGCGTCGAGACGCAGCGCGCGGGCGGTGACCAGGCCCAGCGCGAACGACAGCCCGCAGACGGTGGCGGCGACGGCCACCGCGGCGGTGAACAGGACCGGCTCGGGATGGGCGAGGAAGGGGCCGAGGGCTCCGCTCGCGTTGACGTACGTCAGGAGCAGTGAGGCGAGTATCGCCGCGGGAGCCGCCGCCCCGAGCAGGAGGGCGGTGGGGCGGCGGGGCAGCACCAGCCGGCACAGGATTCCGGCGCCGCAGGGCAGCAGTACCCCCGTGAGGGCGAATCCGCTGCCCGCGGTCCGGGCCGCGTCCGCCAGTGAGCCCGCGTACGCGCCGTGCAGCAGTGGGCACAAGGTCGTCAGGGTCACCGGGAAGGTGAGCGGACTGACGATCGTGGACGCCAGTACCAGGCCCACCGCCGTCGGCTGACAGCCCTCGCCTTTGCCGGTCCACACCGTGGCCCCGGCCGCGACGGGCATCGCCACGATCAGGATCATCGCCGTGATCAGCCCGCTGCCGCCGTCGCTGTCGGGGGACTGCCGCAGCGCGAACGCGACCCCCGGGATGATCACCAGGGGCGCGACGAGGTGAAGGGCGAGGCCCGTCAACAAGGCGGTGGGACGGCCGAGAAGCACCCGCAGTTCGTTCAGCGGCACCTGCAGGCCGGCGGTGAACAGGACCAGGGACAGCAGGAACGGAGCTGTCCTGAAAGGGAGTTCGAGTATTCCGGCCGGGCCGAGCCAGTGAGTGCGGCGCAGCCACAGGCCCGGGGCGGGCACTGTCGCGGCGGCCAGATAGGCGATGCCCACCGCCCAGCCGAGATGCCTACGGAGCAGAGTGAGGGGGGACGTCGCGCTGGTCGTGGGGTGCATCGTGGCGCTCTTCCGTCGTGGGGCCTGGGCGGAGACGGGGCGCCGATATCGCGGAGAGAGCGCGGGGGAGGAACCGCGCGAGGACGTAGAAGAGCAGGCTCAGCCAGCAGATGGCGAACAGCCAGCCGCCGACGACGTCGGAGAACCAGTGCACACCCAGGTAGACGCGGGAGAGGCCGACCAGCACGGCCCAGCCGCCGATGAGCAGGACGAGGGTTCTCTTGCACTGCGGCGCCCGGGTGAGCACCGCCAGGATGAGCAGTCCGCCGGTGACGGCGGAGGTGGTCGTGTGACCGGAGGGGAAGGAGAAGCCCGAGGCGTGGGTGGCCCAGTCCGACATGGGGGGCCGGGGGCGGGCGACCAGTGACATCACGGTGAACCGCGCCGCCTGCGCGGCCGCCAGACAGCCCACGCAGGCGGCGACCGCGCGGACCCGCTGACGTGCGTTCCGTCCGAGGAGAAGCCCGGCCACGACGACCAGCGCGTACGCGGTGACTCCTGTGCCGGTGTACGTCACGCCGCGTGCCAGGGCGAGGGCCACGTCCGGGCGGTGCGCGAGCGACCAGGAGGCCAGCTCCTCGTCGCCGAACAGAGGGGCACCGTCGTGGCCGGTCACGATCAGCGTCAGCAGTACGAACGCGACCAGGCTTCCCACCGCCGTCGAACCGGCGATGTCGCCGGTGTCCTGGCGTTTCACGGCCGAGCCGGAGGGGCATCGGCCTCGCGCGAGGGTACGGCGGCCGGGGCGGCGGCGGACATGGATGTGGCCCCTTTCCACGGCAGGCGCGCACGCGGCAGGACACCTCGCCCGCGCCGACTCCATTGCCGTAATCGTCTACACAACTGTAGACGATTGGGGGACCGAGATCGTTCCCGTATCGCCCAACGAAGATCGCCGCCGCGCTCCCCGACGGAGACCGCCACCCTGTCCCCGGTGGAGAACGCCGCCGTAATCCCTGGTGGAGTCCGGCCTTGGGGCACATCCGTACAGCGGTTGACGCCAAGCCGGTGGTCATGGACTTGGGGCCCGCCGTAGACGGGCCTACCGCAGCTCGGAGTTCGGGTGGGGCTGGGCCTGGAGGCGGACGCGGACGGGCTCGGGTCGTATTGGCAGGCCGTCGTCCGCCGTGGCGGCCTCGGCGTCCGCGAGGGCCCGGTGGAGCGAGGCGACCGAGGGGTGCTTGCCCGCGTTCTTCCCGGTCCTGATGGTGAGCTTCATGGCGATCTCGGGGACGGGGACGCCCTTGTCCTTGAGCGCGACGGCGAAGGTCGGCATGTCGTCGTCGATGACCTTCGGCCGTCCGCCGTGGTTGCCCTTGGAGCCGGCGATGACCTGGCCGTCGAGGGTCTTCCCTTGGCCCGGGTGCTGATCTGCTCCTGGAAGACGTTGTGGCACTCCGCGCGGTGGAGGGCTTCGAGCCGGCTCGCCAGCTCCTGCCGGGCGGTCGATGTCCTCGCGTACCCGATCCGGACCGGGCGCTCGGCCCGGGGCGCGGGCACGACGGCGAGCGCCGGGCCCTGCTTCCACGCGCGGCCCGGGTGCCGGTCGGCGGGGACGAGGATCTTTGCGAACGGCGACCCGCGGAAACGTGGTCGCTGCGGGGGCTCTCGTAGAACTCTCACAGATGAACATCTGGGAGAATGCCCCGCGGTCCGCGCTCAGACGGTAGCCGCTTCGGAGCGGGCGGTGGTGGGGCGCCTGCCGCGCCGGTCGGCGAGGAGAGCGAGGGCGACTCCGATGCCGGCCCAGATGGTGAGGGTGAGGGCGGGGAGTCCGGCGCCTGAGCTGCCGAAGAAGGCGTTGGCGCGCAGGAGGCTGCCGGAGGCGCCCGGGGGGAGGAACTGTCCCAGGGTGGCCCAGCCGGTGGGGAGCCAGTGGGGTCCGGTGGCCAGGCCGGAGAGCGGGTTGCCCAGGAGCATCATCAGCGCGCCGCCGAGGGCGAATCCGGCCATGCCGAGGAGGGCCTGGAGGCCCAGGAGGGTGGTGGACAGGGCAGCCGTGCCGAGGGTGAGGCCGAGGGCGGTGAGCCAGTAGTTTCCGTCGACCGAGTGGGTGGCGAACTGGAGGACGGCGGCGATGGCGGCGCCTGCCACGAGGGAGAACAGGAGGGCTCCCGCGATGCGGGTGCGCAGTCCGCGGTGTCCGGGGAAGACGCTGCCGAGGATGAGGGCGGGGAAGATTCCGCCGAAGATCATGGGCAGGAGTGCGGCGGTCAGTCCTGCGCCGCGGGGGTCGTCCTTGGTGAAGGGCACCAGGTCGTGGACGGTGGCCCGGCTGGTGTGCCGTGCGGCGATGCTGTCGCCCAGTGCGGTGAGGGCGGCGGTGGCGGAGGGGCCGCCCGCGGTGGCCGTGTAGACGTCGACGTGGTGAGCGGTGACGGCGAGGCCGCCGGCTATGTCCCGGTCCTTGACCGCATCTTGGAGGGCGGCGGTGGTCGGGTAGAGGCGGACGTCCCAGGCGTCGCGGTCGGTGCTCTGCCGAAGGGCCTTCGTGGCCTCTTCAGGGCCGGTGACGCCGACGGGGACGCGGTGCGGGCCGCTGTGGAGCGAGGGCAGCGCGAAGGCGCACAGCATGGTGGTGATCAGGGCCGCCAGGCCGAGGACGACCAGAGTCAGCTTGCGCCCCGTAGCGGACAGGGTGTGGTTCGACATCGTGGATCTTCCGTTACTTCGGAGAGCGCGAAGAGGGCCGCACCCTTGGTCGACCGGGCTGTGGGAGGTGGACCGTACGGTCCTGCGAGCCGGATGCGGCGAGTACGGGTGGGCGGCCCGTACGCGGCTTGCCGGTCGGACGCCGGGGCGGCCCCGGCGTCCGACCGGGGGTTTCAGGCGCGGGCGGCCGCGGCGGCGACGATCCAGTTCCGGAACTCGACGGCGTAGTGCCGGAGGTGGTGGTCCAGGACCTCGTCCGGGCAGGTGACGGGGAAGTAGACCGTCAGGTTCGCGGTGAAGCCGTCGGCGGTGTCGCCGAACTGGATCAGCGCCCGCCCGACGACGGTGCCGTCGGCCAGGAAGAGGTTCGAGGACATCTTGCGCGGGAACTCCGACTCCGGGAGGAGCTCGTCAGCGTCCTCGGCCCAGGCCAGCTCGGCCGTTCCCCAGCCGCCCATGTAGAAGTCGGCGACGTGGGGGCCGATGTTCTCCACCACGCGCGCTCCGATGGAGTCGGTGCCCATCACGTAGTGCTCGGGGTGTGCTGCGAGGAGCGCGCGCTCGTCACCGGCGAAGGCCTTGTCCATCCAGGCGAGGAAGGCGCCGGAGGTGAGGCCCTTCGCCGCGAGCACGGTGGTGCCCGCCTTGAAGGTGCCGTCGGAGGTGCGGGCGCTCTCGCGCAGGAAGGCGTTGCCTTCCTCGATGGCCGCGGCCAGGAGGTCGAGGAGTCCCTGGCGTCCCAGCAGCGTCCGGAAGCGGTCCAGGGCGCGGCGGGCGTAGAAGAGCTCGAAGTCGTCGATGCTCCCGGCGCCGGCGGGTCCGGCCTCAAGCGTCACGGTGACGAGCGGGAGAGTCTGGTCGTTGGTCATGGTCGCACCTCCGATAAGATGCGAATGTGAATTCACGTTCGCATCGTGAGAATACGCCGAGGAGTGCACCAGTTGTCAAAAGGCCCTGTTGAGAGTGCCGTGGATACCATGCGGGACATGACCGAGGAGCTCGAGCGCCCAGCGTCCTACCGGGAACCCCAGCAGGCCCGCAGTGCCGCGACCCTGGCCCGCGTACTGCGGGCGGCCGAGGAGATCGCCTCCGCCTCCGGCCTGGAGGAGATGACGATCGCCGGTGTCGCGCAACGCGCCGGCGTCGCCGTCGGCACGATCTACCGCCGCTTCGAGGACAAAGAACAGCTGATCACCGCCCTGACCGAGCGGATGCTGGAGCGCCGCGAGGAGTACGTGGCCGAGCGGCTGCGCACGGCCGAGCCCTCGCTCTCCGGCGTCATGGACACGTACGCGCACGCCCTGCTGCAGTCCTTCGCCGACAGCAGCAGCCTCTTCCCCGAGCTGCTGCGCACGCGGGGGACCAGGTCACTGGACCGCGGGGCCCGCACCATCACCGAGCTCCACCGCCTCCTGCTCGACGCCGCAGCCCCGTACACCGACCAGATCCGCCGCTCCCAGCCCCGGCAGGCACTCGACACCGCGGCCCGCGCCATCCTCGGCGCCTGCTTCCACAATTCCGTGCGCCCCGATCCCGCCACCGGCGAAGCGGCCAGGCGCCGGTACGCGGACGAGCTCGGAGACATGGCGATCGCCTACCTCCTCACTCCCGACCGGCGTCGCAGCGCCGACACCTGAGCCGAACGCGCTGCCGCACGGCTCCCACGCCGCAGAGGTCGCCTGCACCCCGGATCGTCGTACTCCTGGTACTCGTAGGTGCCCCGGATCTCCCACGCGTGCTCGTACGCCGTCGGCTTGCGCTCGGTGTACTGCTTCACGCACGAGACGTCCTCGATCCCGAGCTGCTCCGCCAGGTACTCCACCACCACCCACGGGAGGTCGAGCGGGTCGTCGGGGGAGGAACCGGCCGATGTGGCGCACGGCGCACCTCTGGAGAGCGAACCCGGGCCGGCTGTGGTCACCGCGACGCTTCGCGACCGGCTTGCGGTCCTCGTCGTCAAGGACGAAGAACCGCTCCAGCTCCGGCCGGGTCGGCTCCTCGCCGAACCTCCCGTACGAAGCCGCCTGCTCGTCGGTCAGAACTCCACTGGCGTGGACCTGACGCTATTGGCGTCCGCAGCCGCTCAGGGATCTTCCGCCGAACCCCGTCGTCGGGCCGACCGCCCCTGTTGGACGCTCAAGATCACTGGCTTGGCGTTAACCGCTGTACGGATGCGCCCCATGGCCGGAGTCCCCGCCCTCCCCTCGGTGAAAGATCGCCTCCGGACCGCTCGGCAGGATGCCGTACCCTACGTGTTACGTATAACCCTGGAGAGGTCCGATGAGACGCATCGCCCTGGTCACCCTCGTCGTCGACGACTACGACGAGGCCATCCGCCATTACACCGAAGCCCTCGGCTTCCGCCTCGTCGAGGACACCCCGAGGCCCGACGGCTCCCGCTGGGTCGTGGTCGAGCCGGGGACGGACGGCGGCAGCGGACTGCTGCTGGCCCGCGCCAAGGACGATGCGCAGCGCGGCCGGGTCGGCGACCAGACCGGCGGACGCGTCGGCTTCTTCCTCCACACCGACGACTTCGCCCGCGACCACGCCCGGATGAGCGCCGCGGGCGTGACCTTCCTGGAGGAGCCGCGCCACGAGCCGTACGGCTCGGTCGTCGTCTTCCAGGATCTGTACGGCAACCGCTGGGACCTCCTCCAGCCCGCCGGCTGACCGGGATCCGGCACACCTTTTCGCATCTCGCAGTACTTGCCCGACCCGAAATCTCCCTGCCCGAATCCACCTGCCGAGGAACACCGCACATGAGCGCGCCCCGCATCGACATCGACACCATCCGCCGCCTGCCCAAGGCGGTCCTGCACGACCACCTCGACGGCGGTCTGCGCCCGGCCACCCTGGTCGAGCTCGCGGAGAAGGTCGGCCACACCCTGCCCACCACGGACCCGCAGGCGCTGGCCGACTGGTACTACGAGGCCGCCAACTCCGGTGACCTGGTGCGCTACATAGCCACCTTCGAGCACACCCTCGCCGTGATGCAGTCCCGCGAGGGCCTGCTGCGCACGGCCGAGGAGTACGTCCTCGACCTCGCCGAGGACGGCGTCGTCTACGGAGAGGTGCGCTACGCGCCCGAGCTGATGGTGAACGGCGGGCTCACCCTGCCCGAGGTCGTCGAGAGCGTGCAGGAGGGCCTCGCGGCCGGCATGGCCAAGGCGGCCGCCGCGGGCACCCCGGTGCGGGTCGGCACCCTGCTGTGCGGCATGCGGATGTTCGACCGGACCCGGGAGATCGCCGACCTCGCGGTGGCGTTCCGGGACGCCGGAGTCGTCGGCTTCGACATCGCCGGCGCCGAGGACGGCTTCCCGCCGGCCGACCACCTGGCGGCCTTCGAGCACCTGCGCGGCGAGAGCGTCCCGTTCACCATCCACGCCGGTGAGGCCCACGGTCTGCCCAGCATCCACCAGGCGCTCCAGGTCTGCGGTGCCCAGCGCATCGGCCACGGCGTGCGCATCACCGAGGACATCGTGGACGGCAAGCTCGGCCGGCTCGCGGGCTGGGTCCGCGACCGCCGGATCGCCCTGGAGATGTGCCCGACCTCCAACCTCCAGACCGGCGCGGCCGACTCCATCGCCGAGCACCCCATCACCGCCCTGCGCGACCTGGGCTTCCGCGTCACCCTCAACACCGACAACCGTCTGGTCTCGGGGACGACGATGACCCGCGAGATGTCGCTGCTCGTCGAGGAGGCCGGCTGGGGCATCGAGGACCTGCGCACCGTCACGGTGAACGCGGTCAAGAGCGCGTTCATCCCCTACGACGAGCGCAAGGCCCTCATCGAGGACGTCGTGCTTCCCGGCTACGCCCGCTGAACCAGTCCGCGTACGTAGGCGGCCTGTCCGACGTGCTGGAGATCGTCGGACAGGACGCTGACCAGGCGTACGCCCAAGGTGACCGGGGGGTCCCAGCGTTCGTCCACGACGCGCTCGAAGTCCTGGGCGGCCAGTCCGCCGACGAACGCGAGGGTCCGCTCGTGAACGGCGTCGTAGTAGCCGAGCAGCAGGTCACCCGACTCCACCCGTACCCGGGCGACCTTCGCCGACGTGTGGCCGTACCCCGTGTCGCGCAGCGGCAGGTCGAGCCCGAAGCGCTTGGCCCAGTCGTCGGTGAGCCAGACCTGGTCGGTTCCGGCGGCGTCGGCGACATGGTCGTCCTGGACGCGGGTGAGATGCCAGACCAGCCATGAGATCGAGTTGGCGGTCTCGCTGGGGCGGGCGTTGAGCTCGTCCGGCGGGAGGCCGTCGACGGCGGCATGGACTTCTTCCCGGATGCGGCTGAATCCGTCGATGAGGATGTCCTTGGCAAGCATGGACCCACCATCGCGCATCGCGCCCGTCCCTGCGTCCGGAACCCCGAGCGTTGGGCCCGCGGACACGAGCGCGACACCGGCCGCACAGCGGGCAGGCGTGCGCGGCGCCCGCGGCAGTGACGCGCACAGGTCGCGACACCTCGGCCCACCGCGACATGCAGGCGTGCGCGACACCCGCCGCAGTCGCGGGCTGGTCTGCGCGTCACCTGCCGCACCCGCGGGCTGGCGTGCGCCGCAGCCGGCACAGCGACGCGCGGAGGTGGGGACACCTCCGCCCACCGCGACACGCAAGGGCTCGCGGTATTTGCCTCAGCGGCGCCCGCGAAGGGGCGTCCGCGCGTCCGTGAGGCCCCGCCCGGGGTTCGCGCGCCTCCGCGACGCCTCGCCCGGCTGCCGCGCGACGCGGTCGCTTCGCGCGTCGGCCGCTGGTCCCGGCGGGCTCAGACGCCTTCCCGGGAGGTGTCGAGGAGCGTCATCAGGGCCCGCGCGGCCGGGCTCGTGGCCTCCGGGGGCGGGAGCATGGCGACGGTCTCGTACGACCCTTCGACGGGACCCTTGAAGGGGAGCGCGGTCAGAGCGCGGGCCTCGCGCTTGAGGCCGAAGTGGCGTGGTACGACGGCGATTCCGAGGCCCTCGTGGACGAGCTCCAGAAGGCTGTGGACGTCGTTGACCTCCAGGGTCACCGTCCGCTGCACGCCCGCCGCCGTGAACGCCGCGTCGGTGGTGCGCCGCGGACCCCAGTCGGGGTGGAAGTCGACGAAGGCCTCCTCGCCCAGTTCCTCGGGCGTCACCACGGCGGCGGTCGCGAGCCGGTGCTCCGGGTGACAGAGCACGGTCATCGGCTCACCGGCCAGCGGAACCGACCGCAGATGCTCGGAGTCGGCCCGCGTCCGCACGGCGAAGGCCAGGTCCAGACGGCCCGCCGCGACCTCCTCCGCCAGGGCTTCGGAACCCGCCTGCCGCAGCCGGATCTCCACGTCCGGATGGCGCCGCCGGAACGCGGCGAGCAGCTTCGCGCAGTGCACGCCCGCGATGCACTGTTCGGTGCCGAGGGACAGAGTGCCGCGCAGCACGCCCTGCACGGCGGCCACGGCGTCGTGCGCCGAACGCACCTGGGCGAGGATCCGCTCCGCCTCGACGAGCAGCGCGCGACCGGCCTCCGTGAGGGTGACCCGGCGGGTCGTACGGACGAACAGCGGCGCCTGAAGCTCCCGCTCCAGCGCGCGGATCGACGACGACAGGCCCGACTGCGACACCATCAGCCGTTCCGCCGCCCGGGTGAAGTGCCGGTCCTCGGCGACGGCGACGAAGTGCTGAAGATGGCGCAGTTCCATGAGGCACAAGGGTAAGGGCCCTGGTGAGGGCGCAGGCCCCATTGAGAAGCCGGATCGCTCAATGCCATCCGATCCTCCCGTTGGACCGCTGCCCCTGGGGCGCGCGAGAGTGGAAGCCTGTTTCCCCGGCCCCCAGGAGTACGCGTTGTACACCCCACACCCCGACCGTTACGCGGACATGCCCTACCGGCGCACCGGACGCAGCGGCCTGAAGCTTCCCGCGCTGTCGCTCGGCCTGTGGCACAACTTCGGCCCCGACCGGCCCGTGGACGTCCAGCGCGCGATCCTGCGCCGCGCCTTCGATCTCGGCGTCACGCACTTCGACCTGGCGAACAACTACGGCCCGCCGCCCGGTGCCGCCGAGTCCGCCCTCGGTGACGCCCTGAAGGCCGACTTCGCGCACCACCGCGACGAGCTGATCGTCTCGACCAAGGCCGGATACCTGATGTGGCCGGGCCCGTACGGCGAATGGGGCTCGCGCAAGTACCTGCTGTCCTCGCTCGACCAGAGTCTGGGCCGGATGGGCCTCGACTACGTCGACATCTTCTACTCGCACCGCCCCGACCCGGAGACTCCCCTGGAGGAGACGATGGGCGCCCTGCACTCGGCGGTCCAGCAGGGCAAGGCGCTGTACGTCGGCGTCTCGAACTACTCGGCGGAGCAGACCCGCGACGCCGCCCGGATCCTGGCCGAGCTGGGCACCCCGCTGCTCATCCACCAGCCGCGCTACTCCATGCTCGACCGCCGTCCCGAGGAGGAGGGCGTCCTGGACGCGCTCGACGAGCTCCAGGTGGGCTCCATCGCGTACTCGCCGCTGGAGCAGGGCCTGCTCACCGGCCGCTACCTCGACGGCATCCCGGAGGACTCGCGGGCCGCGAGCGACAGCCCGTTCCTGAGCGCGGACAAGGTCACCGAGGATCTCGTGGGCCGGCTGCGCACCCTTGACGAGATCGCCAAGTCCCGCGGTCAGTCGCTGGCCCAGCTCGCGCTGGCCTGGGTGCTGCGCGGCGGCCGGGTCACCTCCGCCCTGATCGGCGCGAGCAGCCCGCGGCAGCTGGAGGACAGCGTCGCGGCCATCGGCAACCTGGACTTCACCGAGGACGAGCTCGCCCGGATCGACGCCGTGGTCACCCCGTAGGACCGTTCGGCCGAGGAGGACCAGGACGTACGGCGACGGGTGGGCCCGCGGGCCTTCGCCGAGGTCCCCGGGGCGGCCGTCCGCCTCGGGGACCTCGCGGGCGGCGGCCACCGTAACGGCCCACCGGCGCGGACGCCTCACCGGCGCCGGCGTCCCATCGGCGGGGACACCCCAGCCGCGCCGGCCACTACCCGGTGATCCGTTCCTCCAGGCGTACGGTCACCGTGTCGCCCTCCTCCTTCCCGATCGCCTTGCGCACATCGGCCTTGACCGGCAGCTTGTGGGTGCCGTCGCCGAGTGCCATGAACGAGCTGCGGAAGGGGCGGCCGTCGATCGTGCCGCTGACCTTGACCAGTCCCCGGGTTCCGAAGAAGGCGACGGACTCGGGCCAGACCACGTACGTCCAGCCGCCTTTCGCGGGGCTCTTCCGCAGCACCGCGGTGAATTCCGTGTCGAGCCTGCTCGCCGTGCTCATGTGGTCCTCCCGGTCCGGTGGCCGCCATCCGATGGTCGTCCTCTTCAAGAGACCACCGGGAGAGGGGAAACTCATCGCGAGCGGTCGGGCGCCGCCCCTGGGCTCAGGCCGGGACGCGGTCCAGGAATCCGTGCACGCTCCGGATCCGGCCCTCGCCGTCCAGGACGATCACGTCGCATCCGGCGACGGGCGCCGAGCCGTCCGTCCCGTCGACCAGCTCCCAGCCGAACCGGACCGTGTCGTGGTGGCCGTCGACCGCGCCCAGCGGGCGGAAGGCGAAGCCGGGGAACCGCTCGTGCGCCGCGGTGATCACGGCCGCGATCCGCTCGTGCCCGCGGACGTCGGCGAGCGGGTCGGTGTACGTGCCGTCCGCGGTCCAGGCGGCGGCCACCGCCTTCGTCAGCGTGTCCCCTCCGCGCGCGTTCCAGGCCTCGAAGTAGCGGGTGACGGCGGTCTCGTAGCGGTCGGTGTTCGCGGACATGGTGAACCAGCCTCCATCGAGGAACGTATCCATGGTCAAGGTCCGTATCCCGAGCCGGAGTTGCCGCTCCGGGATGCGATACGGCCACCCTGGCGGGCGCCGCTCGAAGCGTCGATTACCTGCGGGGTAAGGCCGCGGGCCAGGAGGCCCGGGACGCGGGCGGTGCCGTTTCGGCCAAACCCGGCGGTGAATATGCCAAGAGACTGGCTGGAATCACATGGTGACAGTGTGTCAGTAGTGACGATACTCAATCAGTAGGGCAATTCAGCCACGCCCGTGCACCAGCACGGTGCACCGCATACGAGCCGCAGGGAAAGTGAGGCCGGACCGGCGACGAGCGACGCCAATGGGGGAAGATCGTGCACGACGAATTCCTGTGCCATGTCACCGCGTACGGCATCTGCGGCGGTCAGCGAGTCGGCGTTCCCTTAGGCACCTATCGCGCGCCGACCCTCGCGCTGGCCCTGTGGTGGATGCGGGACCGGGCGGCCTGGATGGCCGAACGGCTCGATCCGCAGCCGGAGGACCCGACCTTTCCGCCCAACTCCATCGCGCCGGTGGGGGAGGGCGTCCCCGACGTCCCGACGATGCTGCGCGCCTGGTGCGGTGACTCCGGGCAACAGGAGCTGGTCGCCGAGGAGTTGGCCGCGGGAAAGCTCGTTCGCGTCTCCACCAACGACGACACCACCGAATACGAACTGCTCGCGGAATCGGTGGACGCGCTGCGCATGCACCGCACCGCCGCGGTGCTCGGCATCTCCGCCGCCTGACCGTTCGGGCGCTCCGGCCGCGTAACGCTGATCAGGCGCACATGTGGGCGAATCGTTAGAATTCTGGCATGGCACAGAGGCCGGTCGCGGCGACTGCACCCGAGCTCGTCCTCGAAACCGAGGCGGGCTCGACGGTCATGAGTCCGAACCACGACTACCACGTCGGGCGCGATCCCCTGTGCGACGTCGTGATCGACGACGTCCGGGTCTCCTGGCACCACGCGGTGCTGCGGCCCCAGGCCGATCACTGGACGCTGGAGGACGAGAACAGTACGAACGGCACGTACGCCGACGGCCGGCGCGTCCACGAATGGGGCGTCGGACCCGGCAGCGTCATCCGCTTCGGGAGTCCCGCCGACGGCCCGCGCGCCGTCCTCGTCCGCCGCCCGCCACCTGCCGCGGAGCGCCCCTCGGCCGTCTCCATGCCGGCCACCACCGGCACCTTCAGGCAGCCGACCACCGTACGGCCGCTGCCCTCCCGCACCGTCCGCATCGGCCGCGGCGCCGACAACGACCTGGTCATCGACGACCTGATCGTCTCCCGGAACCACGCGGAGCTGCGGGCCCGGCCCGACGGGACGTACGAGATCGTCGACCTCGGCAGCCACAACGGCACGTTCCTCAACGGCCAGCCGGTCGAGAGCGCCCCGGTCACACCGGGTGACATCGTCGGCATCGGGCACTCCGCGTTCTGTCTCGTCGGCGACCAGCTCCAGGAGTACGTCGACAGCGGCGAGGTCTCCCTCGACGTGCAGGACCTCACCGTCGAGGTGGACAAGGGCCGCAAGACACTCCTGGACCAGGTGTCGTTTCCCGTCGGCGAGAAATGTCTGCTCGCCGTCGTCGGCCCGAGCGGCGCCGGAAAGTCCACGCTCCTGAACGCGCTCACCGGACAGCGGCCCGCCGACCACGGCACGGTGCTCTACGACGGCCGTGACCTCTACCGCGACTACGCCGAACTGCGCCAGCGCATCGGCCTCGTCCCGCAGGACGACATCCTGCACGCCCAGCTGACCGTCCGCCGCGCCCTCACCTACGCCGCCGAACTGCGCTTTCCGCAGGACACGGCCAAGGAGGAGCGCCTGGCGCGGGTCGACGAGGTGATCGGCGAGCTGGGCCTGGAACAGCGCGCGGACCAGCCCATCCACAGCCTGTCGGGCGGACAGCGCAAGCGCGTCAGCGTGGCCCTGGAGCTGCTGACCAAGCCGTCGCTGCTCTTCCTCGACGAGCCGACCTCCGGTCTCGACCCCGGCATGGACCGCTCGGTGATGCACATGCTGCGCGGCCTCGCCGACGACGGCCGTACGGTCATCGTGGTCACCCACAGCGTGCTCAGCCTGGACGTCTGCGACCGGCTCCTGGTCCTCGCGCCCGGCGGCAAGGTCGCCTACTACGGGCCGCCCGACGACACCCTGGCCTTCTTCGGCTACCGGCAGTGGCCCGAGGCGTTCGAGGCCTTCGAGCGCGACACGGACCGGGACTGGGCGGGGGAGTACCGCGACTCGCCGTTCCATCGCCAGTACATCGACAAGTCCACCTCGCAGCCGAGGATGCCGGACGCGGCCACCGGAGCGCTCGTCGGACCGCCGCCCAAGGCCCAGAGCTGGGGCTCCCAGCTCCGCACCCTGGTCCGCCGGTACGCGGCCGCGCTGGGTGCCGACCGGACCTTCCTCGCCATCATGATCGCCCTGCCGTTCGTGATGGGCGCGATGGCGCGGGCGCTGGCCGGCGGCAAGCTCACCCGGGACACGGCGATGAACGCGCTGCTCATCCTGTGCGTCGGCGGCGTACTGACCGGCGCGGCCAACGCGGTGCGGGAACTCGTCAAGGAACGGACGATCTACCAGCGAGAACGGGCCGTCGGCCTGTCCAGATCGGCGTACCTGATGTCCAAGGTCGTCGTCCTCGGCACCATCACCGTGCTCCAGGCCATCGTGCTCACCCTCGTCGCCCTGTTCGGCGTCGACCTCAACGCCCCCGGCGGCAAAGGCGTACTGATGCCACCACTCGTGGAGATCACGCTGGCCGTGGCCCTGCTCGCCTTCACCGCGATGATGCTCGGCCTCCTCGTCTCCGCCGTGGTGCACAAGGAGGAGGTGACGATGCCGCTGCTGGTGCTGCTGGCGATCGTCCAGGTGGTGTTCTGCGGCGCCCTGCTGAAGCTGAACGGCGTGCCCGGCATCGAGCAGCTGTCCTGGCTGGTGCCCTCCCGGTGGGCCCTGGGCGCGATGGCCGGGACCATCGGCCTCGCCCGGATCGTCCCCGGCGAGCTGACCGGTGACCCGCTCTTCCGGCACTCGACCGGCGTCTGGCTCCTCAACATGGGGATGCTGATCGTGCTCTCCGTCGTCTTCGGCTGGCTGGTGGCCCGGCTGCTGCGGCGCCACGAGCCCGCGGTCATGCGGAAGTAGCGGCCGATGACGAGTCCCGACTTCCGCCCGACGCATGTCGTTCCGCAGGACGGGCTGCCGGCCTGGGAGTCGCCGGACCCGTCCAGGCCCACCGCCCCCCTCGACGCGCTGCTGCCGGTCGAGCTCGTCGACCGGCTCGGGGACTGGGGGCGGGTCGTCTGCGCGAACGGCTGGTCGGCCTGGGTCGACGGGCGCCTGCTGATCGCCGTACCGCAGGTACCGCCCGCGGCTACCCGGCCACTCGCCCGCACGGCCGATCCGCGCCCGCTGCTGGCCCGGGTCGAGGAGGCGCTCTCCGAGTACAGGAAGGCCGCCGAGGAACTGGCGTCCGGGCAGCTCGAGGCCGAGACCTTCCGGGCCCGGACACAGGGCAACCGGATCGGGGTGGTCGTCGACGGCGAGTCGCTGTGGCTGTACGACGGCGAGCACGAGCGCTGGGTGTACTGCGACGGGACGCGGCTGAGCACCTTCGCCGCCGAGCGCACCCCCGGGGCCGTACGACCCCGGACGGCGGGGCAGTCCCAGGAACAGGAGCCGGAGCGTGACCGGGGCCCGGAGCGGGACCGGGACAGGGAGCCGGGGCCGGGGCCGGGGAAGGCGCACGAGCACGCGGCGGACCCGACGCGGATCGTGAGGGAAGTCCCTCCCGGCGGACCTCCCGGCGGACACGAACCCACCCGCCTGGTCACCTTCGACGGTGACGACCGGGGCGAGGACTGATGGGCCGCGCCGGGCGCGACCGGGGTGACGGCTGATGGGCGAGGACTTCCGGCGCGACATGAGCGTGTTCTCGGGGCGGCCCTCCGATCTCATCGGACAACAGATCGCCGGCTACCGGATCGAGCGGGAGATCGGGCGCGGCGGGATGGCCGTCGTCTACCAGGCCAAGGACCTGCGTCTGGACCGCACGGTCGCCCTCAAGCTGCTCGCCCCGGAACTCGCCCGCAACGACACCTTCCGCGGCCGCTTCACCCACGAGTCACGGGTGGCCGCCGCGATCGACCACCCGCACATCGTGCCGGTCTTCGAGGCGGGCGAGACGGACGGTGTCCTCTACATCGCCATGCGCTACGTCGCCGGTCGCGACCTGCGTCATCTCCTCGACCGCGAGGGGCCGTTGCCGGTCACGGTGGCCGCCCGGATCGCCCTCCAGGTCGCCTCGGCGCTCGACGCGGCCCACGACCACGGCCTGGTGCACCGGGACGTGAAACCCGGCAACATCCTGGTCGCCCAGGGCACCGACAGCGACCACCCCGAACACGTCTATCTCACGGACTTCGGGCTGACCAAGAAGTCCCTGTCACTGACCGGGTTCACGAGCGTCGGACAGTTCGTCGGCACGCTGGACTACGTGGCGCCGGAGCAGATCTCCGGCAAACCGGTCGACGGCCGCTGCGACGTCTACAGCCTCGCCTGTGTCGTCTACGAGACGATGGCCGGCAAGCCGCCCTTCCAGCGCGACGACGACATGGCGCTGCTGTGGGCCCACCAGTACGACCAGCCGCCGGCCCTGACGACCAAGCGCCCCGACATCCCGGACGCCGTCGACGCCGTCCTCGCGAAGGCGCTGTCCAAGAGCCCCGACGACCGCTACGACTCGTGCCTGGCCTTCGTCAGCGCGCTGCGGATCGCCGCACGCGGTCCGGTGACGGGAGGCGGCGGGTCGCCGACGGACGCCGAGGCCACAGCGGGTCCTCCCGGGCCGCCTCCGGAGCCGCCCGCCTGGGCCCGGCCGGTGTTCCGGCACTGACACGAGCGCACCATGTCCGTCGACTCCGAGGGATCGCACCGCGTCCGCCGGGCCCGGTGTCCTCGGGCGGTCTCCCACCGAGGCGCCCCGCGCGCGCCCGGCCTCAGCCGGAGGACTTGACCTCACCCCTGCGCCGGACACCCTTCGCGAGCAGCGCGCCCAGGAAACCGGTGACCAGCCCCCACAGCACGGCGAAGCCGAGGGCGCCCCACACCTGCGGTTTCAGGAAGAGCTCCCCCTTCAGACCGCCGCCGACGTCGCCGAGACCGAGGATCGACAGGCCGTAGTGCGCCGAGATCCGGCCGAGCAGACAGATCATGAGCACCGTCAGCGCGAGCGCGACCGCCATGTGGACGGCGTGCTGCCAGGCGCGCACCCGGGCCGGTGAGCGGGCCGCCATCAGGAACGCCGCCCCGAGCAGCAGGACGGCGTCGACGGCCACCAGCCACCAGATCCTGCCGTCGTGGTCGGCGAGGGTGCCGAGGTTGACCGCGGAGACGTCCGGAGTGCGCAGCACCTCGTCGAGCAGATGCGGCATGGGCAGCCCGAACGGCCCGTCCACCCGGCCGTTCCAGGTGGCGCCCAGCCCGATGGTGAAAGCGAGCCAGACGACGTTGGGAAGGCCGAGGAGCATCACGGCGAACGTCTCGGCCGGATGTCCGCGGGTCGCCGCCACCACCAGTCCGATGACCACACCGAGGCCGACGCAGGTGAGCAGCAGGACCACCATGGCGTACGCGGCCGGGCGCACCGATTCCTGGAAGCGCAGCAGCCGGGCGGGGAGCGGCGCGCCCCGCGAGACCAGCAGCGCGATCACGAACACACCCGCGAGCCACAGCACTCCGAAGACCAGTGTCTGTGCCACGGCGGCCTTGAATCCCACCTCGGGCGTTGCGCCGAACAGGTCGCCGATGGCGCCGATGGTGCCGTTCCCGAGGTCGACGGTGAAGTTCTGGCGGGCCGCGAGCGCCAGCCCGATCAGGGCGAGCAGCCACAGGACGAGGAGCCGTCCGGCCCAGCCGGCCAGTTCCGTCGCCCCGGCGACGGCGCGGTGCCGCAGCGGCCGCAGGAATCCCGCCCCGAGCACCAGCGCTCCGGCCAGGGTCACCGACAGCGGAATCACCGTCAGGCCCGCCTTGGTCTGGGCGATGGCCCCCGCGTCGCCGGTGAACCCGATGGTGCCGCCGACCGCCGTGACGACGGTGGCCGCGACCACCCGCGGATAGGCGTTGTCGGGAAGGTCGGTGGCGCCGGACGCCCACAGTCCGAGCGCGGCGACCACCCCCATGACGACCAGCCCGGCCAGTACGGCCACGAGGGCCTGGACCCAGCCGTGACGGGCGGCAGGACGCGCACCGCTGCTGTCGACCGGCTGGGCGGACGGTGTCTGGGGACTCACGCTGCCACGCTAAGCAGCGCCGACACCGTCCGCCCCTCGGGAGGGCCGACCGCGTCGGCTTGCGGGCACCGGCGGACCGGGGCACACAATGGGTTCGCTGTGGAAGAAAGCGGTGCGAAGCGCCTGGGTGCCGCTGCATCCCTCCATCGGGAAGAAGAGCTCGTGAGCGTCGAACCGCCGTCCTCCGGCCGTCCCACCGGACCCCCTTCGGGCCCGCTGTCGGGCCCGTCGCAGCCGAGCCCGACCCAGCCCGTAAACCGCCCGCCCGCCGGACCGCCCAGCGGCGCGTCCGGCGGGGGAAGCGGAGCCGGCGGTACGGGAGGCGGCGGTACAGGCGGTGGTGGTACGGATGGTCCGTCCGGGCCCGGCGGTGGAGCCGGCGGGTCCGGCCGACCGGGCAACGGACCCGAGCGGCCCTGGTGGCGGTCCGCGCCGCGGGTAGCACTGATCACCGGTGTCGTGGCGGCGGCGGTGATCCTGGGCCTGGTCTTCACGAACAGCGGCGGCGGGTCCAAGAACACCGGCAGTGAGGTCTTCCTGCAGTCCGCGGACAAGACGGGGCCCGACCCGTTCACCGAGTCGACCGCCAACGACAGTTCCACCGCGCCCCAGACCCCCGCGACGCCGGCCCAGTCGGCGCCCGCCAACGCGACCCGCGCCGTCAGCGGTGACGCGCCCGGCCTCTACGGCGGCACCCGCGACGTGGCCAGCTGCGATGTGGAGAAGCAGGTCAGCGCGCTCCGGGCGGACCCCGCGAAGAACAAGGCGTTCGCCTCGGTGGAAGGCATCCAGCCGGACGCGGTCCCCGCGTATCTGCGCTCCCTGACGCCCGTACAGCTGCGCATGGACACCCGCGTCACCAACCACGGTTACCGCAACGGCGCCCCCACCAGCTACCAGGCGGTCTTCCAGGCCGGCACCGCCGTCCTCGTGGACGCCCGCGGTGTGCCCCGGGTGCGCTGCGCGTGCGGCAACCCGCTGCTCACGCCGGTCCCGCAGCAGGGAACCCCCAAGCCGACCGGCGACTCGTGGCCGTCGTACCGCTCGCAGAACGTCGTGGTCGTCGCGCCCTCGACGACGATCATCAACGTGTTCGTGATCTTCGACCCGGACAACAACGAGTGGATCGCCCGGCACCGGGGCGACAACGTGCACCACGACAAGAAGACGCATCCCCCGGTGAATCCCTCGCCGTCGGTCAGTGTCTCGGGCTCCGCTTCGCCGTGCTCCTCGCCCGGCGACAAGAAGTCGGCGTCCGGCGGTCCCTGCCCGTCGGCCTCGGCCTCGGCCTCGCCGTCGTCCGAGAGCCCGTCTTCGTCCTCCCCGCCGTCGTCCTCCTCGCCGTCCTCGGCGCATCCGGAGCCCCCGTCCAGCGAGCCCCCGTCGACCGCGACGGAATCGGCCCCGGCGTCCGGTTCGGCGTCCTCCGATCTGACGACGCAGTCGGCGGCCTCCTCAGCGGTCACCCCCTCCGCATAGGCCAACGGCGTTCCGTCGCTTCACCGAGAGCGGAACGCCGGTCCCTTCCCGTACGGCCCGGCGCTTCTAGGCTGAAGGGGTGAGCAACCACGCGCCGAACGAAGCCCACGTCATCCCCCTGCGCCCGGCGGCAGCACGGGAGCCCTTCCGGACCCAGGCGGTGGCCGACGCCCCTGCCCGGGCACCGCGTCCGCCGGTCCTCGCGCCGCACCGGGGACCGACAACCCCCGCGGCTCCCGCTCCCAGGGGCAAGGAGCCGTTGTGGCGCGACCTGGTCGGCGACGTCCTGCGGCGTGAACGCCTGGCCCAGGAGCGCACGCTCAAGGACGTGGCCGACGCGGCCCGTATCTCCATGCCCTACCTCTCCGAGGTGGAGCGCGGCCGCAAGGAGGCCTCCTCCGAGGTCCTCGCGGCCGCCGCGCGCGCCCTCGGTCTCGGCCTCACCGAGCTGCTGTCGCTGGCCCAGCGGGAGCTGACCCTGCACACCCGGGCCGAGTCCCACCAGGGCCGCTCCCGTTCGGCCCCGACCTCCCGGTACGACGGCATGTGCCTCGCCGCCTGACCCAGGCCGGCCCCCGGGGGTGACCCGGGGGCGACCTGGAGGTCAGAGCACGGCGAGCCGTCGGCTCAGGATCTCGTCCGCGAGCCCGTACGCCACCGCCTCCTGCGCGGTGAAGATCTTGTCGCGGTCCATGTCCGCGCGCAGCGTGGCGACGTCGTGGTGGGTGTGCCGGGACAGGACCTCCTCGACCTGCGAGCGGATCCGCAGCATCTCCTTGGCCTGGAGGGTGAGGTCCGACACCGTGCCCTGGCGTCCGCCGCTCGCCGGCTGGCCGAGCAGCACGCGCGCGTGCTCCAGGACGAACCGCCGTCCGGGATCGCCACCGGCCAGCAGCACCGCGGCCGTGGAGGCGGCCTGCCCGACGCAGAACGTCGAGATCGGCGCCTGCACGAAGGTCATCGTGTCGTAGATCGCCATCAGCGAAGTGAACGAGCCGCCGGGCGAGTTGATGTAGATCGCGATCTCGCTCTCCGGACTCGACGACTCCAGGTGGAGGAGTTGCGCGATGACGACGTTGGCGACACCGTCGTCGATCTCCGTGCCGAGAAAGATGATCCGCTCGGAGAGCAGCCGGCTGAAGACGTCGTACGACCGCTCGCCCTGCGGGGTCCGCTCGACGACGTTCGGGATCGTGTACGTACCCATGTCAGAGTCCCGTCCGTCGTCGTGACGCGGCCGGGCGGACATCGTCGAGCGACTCCACGACCCGGTCCACCATGCCGTACTCCTTGGCCTGTTCGGCCGTGAACCAGCGGTCGCGGTCGCCGTCCCTGGAGATCGTCTCCTCGCTCTGGCCGGTGTGTTCCGCGGTGATCCGTTCGATGGCCCGCTTGGTGAACTCGTGGTTCTGCGCCTGGATCTCGATGTCGGCGGTGGTGCCGCCGATGCCCGCGGACGGCTGGTGCATCATGATCCGCGCGTTCGGCAGCGCGAAGCGCTTGCCGCGCGACCCCACGCTGAGCAGGAACTGCCCCATGCTCGCGGCGAATCCCATCGCGAGGGTGGAGACGTCGTTGGGGATCAGCCGCATGGTGTCGTAGATGGCGAGGCCCGCGGTCACCGATCCGCCCGGGCTGTTGATGTACAGACTGATGTCGGTGCGCGCGTCCTCGGCGGAGAGCACGAGCAGTTGGGCGCACACCCGGTTCGCGGAGACCTCGTCGACCTGGGTGCCGAGCAGGACGATCCGCTGGGCGAGCAACTGCGCGGCCAGATGGTCGTCGAACCGGGTCGCGGGGGTGTCGCCCTCCTCGGCCCGCGGTGCGCGGGCCGGATCCCGGCCGGTGATGAGGGGAGTCATGGTTCCTCCTGGTCGTGACGCGGCGGGCGTCGCCGCTGACTCCACTCTCGGTCCGGTGGCGGTGGCGGTCCGGCTTTCTCGGCCCGCAGCAGATTCGCTGGCGGCAGAGCGCGAACACCGTTTACCGGGCACGAGCAGGCTCCGTGAGGAAGGCGTCGTGTTCGCCGGGGGCACCGATTGATTTCCCCGGGTGTGCCGACCGAGCCCGGGACCGTCTGCTCGGCCTTCGGCCGCGGCGGACCCCGCGGCACCGAGGATCGACTCGACCTCACCGGGCGGTACCCGTCGCGTTCGCTCGCTGAGTCCGAGGGCGACGGGCCGCACGGAGAGTCCCGTGCGGCCCGTCCTCAACTCCCGGCGTCCTGCTGAGCCGGCCGCGGGCCGCTGTCCTGTCGCGGGCGTGCGTCGGATGGAGACCCCTCGGCGGCATCATCGTTCGAAGCCGGAAAGCACAGGGCAGGATTAGGGCGCGGAAACCTCTTCGGTGAGGCGGCCGGTCCAGGGGCACCAGTAGAGGCCGGGGAGGAAGGGCCCGCCGGCTTCGTCCAGGTGGTCCTCGACGTAGGGGATGGTGGCGTCGCAGACCTCGATGGCCCCGTCGGCGAAGCTGATGGTGTCCGGGTTGTAGTGGAAGTCCCACGTGGGGTTGTAGCTGGCCGCGCGCTTGATGATCCGGCCGATGACGATCTTGCGGTCCCCGTTCGCGACGATCTCGCGGGCTTCCTTGATGACCTCCGGCCTGGTGATCTCGATGACGAAGTTGTGGCCGGTGATGTCTCGCATGTTGAAGTAGGCGGCATCGCCGGCGGCGCCGGCCTGTCCGCTCTGACCCGTGGCCAGGGCGAGCAGGGCGGTGACCGCGAGGGTGCCGATCCGGGTGGTGATTCGTCGCATGAGGGCAGCTCCGTGCCTGGGGTCGTGACGCTCACGACCGTACATCACGCAACGTAGCCGACTGACTATTCTAAGTAAACGATCACACTCGGAACCTGGCTCTTCAAGATCTTCGACGGCACCCGGAGCTCACTCCGACCCGCACCCGGAGCTGGAGCGCGCGCGATGACCGCTCTCACCCGGGCGGGCGGCCGAGTTGGCGGAAGAACGCCCGGATGTCGGCGACCAGCAGATCCGGTTCCTCCATCGCGGCGAAGTGGCCGCCCCGGTCGAACTCGGTCCAGCGGACGATCGTGTCGGCGCGTTCCGCGACATGGCGCAGCGCGACGAAGTTCTCCCCGGGGAAGACGGCGAGCGCGGTCGGGGCGGTCGACGGTTCGGGCGGTGCGCCCCGATAGGCGGCGTGGGCGCGCTCGTAGTAGATCCGCGCGGACGAACCGGCCGTGCCGGTAAGCCAGTACAGCATCACGTTCGTCAGCAGCAGATCCCGGTCCACGGCGTCCTCGGGATGGTCCTCCGAGTCCGTCCACTGGCGGAACTTCTCGGCGATCCAGGCGAGTTGACCGACCGGAGAGTCCGTGAGGGCGTACGCGAGCGTCTGCGGCCGTGTCGACTGGAGCGCGGCGTATCCCGCTTCCTCGCGGTTCCATTCCTGGCCCCGCCGCCAGGAGACGAGGGTGCGCTCGCGCTCGTCCGGGGTCAGCGCGGCCAGTTCCTCGGCCGTCGGCTCGGTGACGGCGTACGCACCGGGCAGCAGGTTGAGGTGGACGCCGGTCACCCGGTCGGGGTAGGCGCGTCCCAGCTCGCGCGAGACGGCCCCGCCCCAGTCCCCGCCCTGCGCGCCGTAGCGCCGGTAGCCGAGTCGCCCCATCAGCTCGGCGAACGCGGCGGCCACCCGGGTGAACTCCCAGCCGGTGTCCCGCGTCGGCCCCGAGAGCCCGAATCCGGGAATGCTCGGCACGACCAGGTGAAAGGCGTCGGCCGGATCGCCGCCGTACGCGCGCGGATCGGTCAACGGCCCGACGACATCCGTGAATTCGACGATCGACCCGGGCCAGCCGTGCGTCATGATCAGCGGGGTCGCCCCGGGTTCCGGCGAGCGGATGTGCGCGAAGTGCACACGCGCGCCGTCGATCTCGGTGGTGAACTGAGGCCACGCGTTGAGGCGTTCCTCGGCCGCGCGCCAGTCGTAGGTGTACCGCCAGTACCGTACGAGATCCTGGAGGTAGTCCTTCGGGACTCCGCGGGCCCAGCCCACTCCCGGCAGTTCGTCGGGCCAGCGGGTGCGGTCGAGGCGTCGGTGCAGATCGTCCAGGTCGCTCTGCGGGAAGTCGATACGGAACGGACGGACGCCCGGTGTGTCGGTGAAGGTCATGTCCGCGGATGCTAACTCGGCGGGCGGGGCGTCCGGCAGCGGTTTTCCCTGGTGCCGGCAGGTCTGGGGGATCGGTGCTACCGGCCGCAAGTACCCCTGCGGCCGGGCCTGGGAGGAGGTGACCCCGGGCCGTCGCGGGTGAGTTCGTGCGCGCGCGGCAGATGAGTTTTCGGACGAGGATCAGTCGACAGAAGTGACGATGTTCCCGCCCGAGGAGGTACACATGCCCGCCGACGGTTTCACCACCTGTCTGTGGTTCGACGGCCAGGCCGAGGAGGCCGCCAACTACTACGTCTCGGTCTTCAAGAACTCCAGGCTCGGCAGGATCGGCCGCTACACCGAGGCCGGGCCGGGCCCCGCAGGTTCGGTGCTGGCCGCAGAGTTCGTGGCCAACGGCCAGAAGTTCGTCGCGCTCAACGGAGGCCCGCAGTTCACGTTCGACGAGGCGATCTCCTTCCAGATCGACTGCGCCGACCAGGAAGAGGTGGACCACTACTGGAGCAGGTTCATCGACGACGGCGGCGCGGCGGGTCCCTGCGGCTGGCTCAAGGACAAGTACGGACTCTCCTGGCAGGTCGTCCCCGTCCGGCTCATCGACCTGATCGGCGACCCGGACCAGGAGAAGGCGGGCCGCACGTTCCACGCGATGCTCCAGATGTCCAAACTGGACATCGCGGCCCTGGAGAAGGTGTTCGCGGGGGAGTAGCCGACCCGCGTCCCGCGCGCGGCCGGGCGGACACCACCGCGGCACACGCCTGGGTCCGTCCACGCACGGCGGCGGCGCGCCCGCGCGCTCAGCTCGTCGGCGGGAGGTCGTTCACCAGTACGGCCGCCCCGTCGAAGCGGCCCGCCTTGAGATCCCGCAGGGCCGCCGGCGCCCGCTCCAGCGGATAGGCGTGCGTCGTGGCACGGATGCCGTGGCGGGCCGCGAGGGCCAGGAAGTCCCTGCCGTCCTCACGCGTGTTGGAGGTGACGCTGCGCAGCTCCTTCTCGTAGAACAGGTCGCTCTCGTAGCGCAGTGGCGGGACGTCGCTCAGATGGATGCCCGCGACCGACAGGACGCCGCCCCGGTCCAGTGCCCGCAGGGCGACCGGGACCAGATCGCCGACCGGCGCGAACAGGATCGCGCTGTCCAGCGGCTCGGGCGGCTCGTCGTACGCCCCACGGGCGGACGCGGCCCCCAGGTCCAGAGCCAGCCGTCGCGCGGCCGGATCCCGCGTCAGTACGTGCACGGTGGCGCCCTCGGCGAGCGCGAGCTGCGCGCACAGGTGGGCGCTGCCGCCGAAGCCGTACAGGCCGAGCCGGCCACCCCGCGGCAGCGCGGCCCTGCGCAGCGCCCGGTAGCCGATGATGCCCGCGCACAGCAGCGGCGCCAGGGCGATGTCGTCGACGTCGTCGGGCAGCCGGTAGGCGAAGGCGGCCGGCACCGTCGTGTACTCCGCGTAACCGCCGTCGGCGTCCCAGCCGGTGTACTCGGACGCCGGACAGAGGTTCTCGGCCCCTCGTACGCAGTACCCGCAGGTGCCGTCCGTACGGCGAAGCCAGGCGACCCCCACCCGGTCGCCGGTGGCGAAGCCGCTCACCCCGCCGCCGGTCCCCTCCACCACGCCGACGACCTCGTGGCCCGGTGTCACCGCGGGGCGGTGCACGGGCAGGTCGCCCTCACCGACGTGCAGATCGGTGCGGCACACCCCGCAGGCGCGGACGTGCACCAGGAGTTCGTCGGGTCCGGGCGTCGGCACCGGTCTCTGGACGAGGCGCAGCGGCTCCCCCTCGATCGGCCCCGGCCGGATCACTTCCCACGCCCGCATCATCCCGTGCCCCGTCCCGTCGACGGCCAGGTCGGCCCGTTCTCCAGTGTCGTGCAGCGCCCGCGCTTCGGCGCGCGGCCCGCGCGATGGCTGGCTAGCGTGAACAGCGCAACCGTTCACCGGACAGGAGAAGGTCGGGTCATGGCCGTACAGCCTGAAGGAACGCCCTGCTGGGCGGACGCGATGTTCAGCGATGTCGAAGGGGCCAAGAGTTTCTACGGGGACGTGCTCGGCTGGACGTTCGGCGAGGCGTCCTCGGAGTACGGCAACTACACGCAGGCCTTCTCCAACGGCAAGGCGGTGGCCGCCGTCGTGCCACCGATGCCGGGGCAGGAGGGCCAGTCCGCCTGGTGCCTGTACTTCGCCTCGCCGGATGCCGCCGCGACCGCCGCGAAGATCAAGGACCAGGGCGGTGAGGTGCTGATGGAACCGATGCAGGTCGGCGAGTTCGGCACCATGACGCTGGCCCGGGACCCCGGCGGGGCCGTCTTCGGCGTCTGGCAGGCGGGCGTCCACGAGGGCTTCGCGTCGATCGGTGAGCCCGGCGCGTACGCCTGGGCCGAGGTCTTCACCCGCGACACGGAGAAGTCCGACGCGTTCTTCCCGGCCGTCTTCCCCTTCACCGCCCAGCAGGTGCGCGACGACGCCGTCGACTTCCGCGTCTTCAACCTCGACGGGAAGCCGGTCCTCGGCCGGATGAAGATGACGGACGACTTCCCGCCCGAGGTGCCGTCGTACGTCAACGTCTACTTCGCCGTCGAGAACTGCGACGCGGCGGTGGCGAAGGCGACCGAGCGCGGTGCGGTCCTGCGTTTCGGGCCGATGGACAGCCCGTTCGGCCGGTTCGCCGCGCTGAGCGACCCGCAGGGCGCGTCGTTCTCCGTCATCGACATGAAGACGACCGAGGGCGAGATGCCCGAGATGGCGGACGTGTCCTGACGACGGACTCCCGCGCACGGGCGGCACGCGAGCAGACAGCCTCCCCGGCACGCGCGACGCGCGCCTTCCGCCGGTCACCGGCCATCGGCGGCGTGGCGCCGTCCCGGTCGCCGGCGGGGTGGCGCCGCACCGTCACGGCCCGCGCCCGCCGGCCGCCGCGGGGTCCGCGGGGTGCGCCCGCCCCGCGGCCCGTGCGCGGTGTCCCCGCCGGGGCGTGGCATGATCGGGGCCATGCCTGAACGCGTTGTGGCCGCCTGTGACGGGGCTTCGAAGGGAAACCCGGGACCCGCCGGATGGGCCTGGGTCGTCGCCGACGGGGACGAGACCCCGACCCGCTGGGAATCGGGACCGCTGGGCACGGCGACCAACAACGTCGCCGAACTGACCGCGCTGGAACGCCTGTTGACGGCGATCGCGCCGGACGTTCCGCTGGAGATCCGGATGGACTCCCAGTACGCGATGAAGGCCGTCACGACGTGGCTGCCCGGCTGGAAGCGCAAGGGCTGGAAGACGGCCGCGGGCAAGCCCGTCGCCAACCAGGAACTGGTCGCCCGTATCGACGAACTGCTCACCGGCCGCACGGTGGAGTTCCGCTACGTCCCCGCCCACCAGGTCGACGGCGACCGGCTGAACGACTTCGCCGACCGTGCCGCCAGCCAGGCCGCGGTCGTGCAGCAGCCCGCGGGCAGCGACCTCGGGTCCCCGGAGCCGCCCGCGTCACCCGACACCCCGGTCTCCTCCGGAGCGGCCCGCCGCCGTCCCGCGTCCAAGGGGTCCGGTCAGGGCGGGGCGAGCCGGCCGGGCACGTCGAGCCGCACCATCAAGGCCAAGTTCAACGGCCGTTGCGTGTGCGGCCGTTCGTACGCCGCCGGCGAGCTCATCGCCAAGAACGCCCAGGGCTGGGGTCACCCGGAGTGCCGCACCGAGGAGCCGGGCGGCGCCTGACGCTCCGGCGTCCCCGAGACGTGAGTGTCCCTGGGCCGCGGGTGTTCCCGTGCCGCGAGCGTCCCCGCGCCGCAGGCATCGCCGCGCTGCGGGTGTCCCGTGACGCAGACTCGCCGTGCCGCGGGCGTCCCGTGACGTTGGTGATCCCGTGCCTGCCGGGCTGCCGATGACCGGTCGGCCCGCGAAAGGGTCCGCCGGTCACGGGCGCGGCCGGGATCAGGCCGTGTCGAACGTGTAGAACGCGGTGTGGTCGAGCAGATCGGCCGGCCGGGTGTCGTTCCACGGCTTCATCGTCTCGTCGAGGTCGACGACGTCCGGGGTGCCCGCGAGCGGCAGATAGCCGGAGCCGGGGTGACGGCGCTGCCACTCGGCCCACAGCTTGTCTATGAAGGCGTGGTGGAGCCAGAACACCGGGTCGTTGGGGGATACGCCGGTGCCCATCTGACCGCCCACCCAGACATGCACCCGGTTGTGCAGATTGACGCCCCGCCAGCCTTCGAGGTGATTGCGGAAACCGTCCGAGGCGCTGTTCCAGGGCGCCATGTCGTACGTCGCCATGGCGAGCACGGACTCCACCTCGGCGCGGGTCGGCAGTTCCCGGACCCCGTCGCCGAGCGATCTGCGCAGATAAGTCCGGCTGTCGACGCGGACGTTGATCGGCCAGTTGCCGGACGCGGCGGCGAACGGCCCGTCCATCACCCGGCCGTCCAGACTGCGTCCGGTGCCGCCGAGGAAGTCGGGCGCCCACAGCGACGAGCGCGCCGTGCGGTCGCTGCTCCAGTCCCAGTAGGGCAGCGCCACCGAGGAGTCCACGGACTGCAGGGCCCGCTCGAACTCGAGAAGGAACCTGCGGTGCCAGGGCAGGAACGACGGTGAACGGTGGCCCGTGCGCTCGCCGTTGTCGGTGTCGCCCATGATGAAGGCGTTGTGCGTCGTGACCAAGGCGTCGTACTTTCCACTGCGCTTGAGCTGGATCAGCGCGTCGACGAAGCGCCGCTTCTCGTCGGCGGTCAGGCTCGCCTGGTTCTTGCGTACGGTCATGTGCGGGACTCCACGATCTGCTTGCTGGGTGGTTCAGTTGGCGGCGAGGGGCACGAGCGGCGCCCCTTGCAGCTCCACGACGGCGGCGCGGGCGGCGGCGCGCGGGGTGGGCACGGGGGCGTAGTGGCTGACGACGCTGATCCAGCTGCCGTCGGCGTTGCTCATCACGTGCAGCTCCGCGCCGTCGATGAACACGGCGTATCCGGCGCTGTGATGGTGACCGCCCCCGGTGACCGAGCGGCCTTCTATGCGGCGCCCCTGGAAGACCTCGTCGAAGGCTTCCGGGCCGCCGTGGTGGTGCCCGGCCATCGAACGGCCCGAGCCGGCAGGCCCGTTGGGTGACGCGGACGCGGAAGGCGCGGCGAGGATCTGGGCAGCGCCTGCGCCCGCGGCGAGCGCGGCGGCGGCCCCGAGGGCGCGGCGACGAGTGAGCTCCGGCATGCGGAGACCTCCTGTGATCAGTTGTGTTGATGACCCGATATGCCTATCGGATCATCAAACAGCGGGAGAAATCGGCGAATGTCGGTTGGCCGTGATCCGGACAATCGCGCACATGTCGTGCAAGATTGAACGAAGATGATCTTGCTGTCCGGGGTGCTCGCGGTGCGTCGGCGGGCGGAAATCCTCCGGCGGGGAGGTCTCGCGTCGATGATCTTGCGGTCGTGGCCGCCGGCTCGTGGCGTGGCTCACGCCCGTGATCTGGCGCGAACCGTGGGCGGGTCGCCCACTGCTACTCTTCGTGATCAATTGACCGCATTGTGCAACATAGGGGAGTGCGCGTGAAGATCGCGTGCGTCGGTGGCGGACCCGCGAGCCTGTATTTCTCGATCCTGATGAAGCTCCAGGACCCGTCCCACGACATCACCGTCCATGAGCGGAACCCGGCCGGATCGACGTACGGCTGGGGAGTGACCTACTGGGCGGGCCTGCTCGACAAACTGCGTGAGGGCGATCCGGCGTCCGCGCTCGCCGTCAGCGAGAACTCGGTGAGCTGGAGCGACGGTGTCGCCCATGTCGGCGACCGCATGACCGTGCACCCGGGCGACGAGGGATTCGGCATCGGCCGCCGCCGGATGCTCGAACTGCTCGCCGAGCGGGCCCGCTCCCTCGGCGTCAGCGTCGAGTACGAGAGCGAGATCGCGGCCGACCGGCTGCCCGACGCCGACCTCGTCGTCGCCGGGGACGGTGTCAACAGCGCCCTGCGCGAGCGTCACGCCGACCACTTCGGCAGCGAGATCAGCCTCGGGCGCAACTACTACGTCTGGCTCGGCACCACCAAGGTCTTCGACTCCTTCTCCTTCTCCTTCGTGGAGACGGACCACGGCTGGATCTGGTGCTACGCCTACCGGTTCAGCGACGACCGGAGCACCCTCGTCATCGAGTGCTCGCCGCGGACCTGGACCGGCCTGGGGCTCGACGCGGCGAGCGAGGCCGATGGTCTCGCGCTGCTGGAGAAGCTCTTCGCCGGCCTGCTGAACGGGCACGGACTGATCGGCCGGGCGCAGTCCGACGGCACCGCCCAGTGGCTCACCTTCCGCACCCTGACCAACCGGACGTGGCACCGCGGCAACCTCGTCCTGCTCGGCGACGCCGCCCACACCACCCACTACTCGATCGGCGCCGGCACCACCCTCGCCCTGGAGGACGCCATCTCCCTGGCGGGAGCGCTGCGGGAGCACACGGACCTCGAAACCGCGCTCACCCACTACGAGCGGCAGCGCCAGGCGGAGCTCCTGTCGGTACAGAGCGCGGCCCGCCACAGCGCGCGGTGGTACGAGAACCTGCCGCGCTACATCAGCCTTCCGCCGGCGCAGATGTTCGCCCTCCTCGGGCAACGGCACTCACCGTTGCTGCCGTACGTCCCGCCGCAGCTGTACTACCGGATCGACCGCGCGGCCGGGCGGCTGGAGGCGCTGCGCCGCTTCAAGCGCTGGCTCGGACCGAAGGTGGCCCGCGGCGTACAGGCCCGCGCCCGGCGCTAGATTCCCGTCCCGGTGCCCCCGAGGCGCCCCCCGGGCGCCTCGTGAGAAGCGGACCCCGCTTGGGGTGAATGACAATTCACCGCTAAGGTGAATTGTCATTCACCCCTTTGTCGCGTCTACTTCTGGAGTGCCGATGGCGGCTCTGCGCGAGCGCCTCACGATCCCCGTCCTGGCGTTCGGCGGGATTCTCATGGCCGTCATGCAGACGGTGGTCGTCCCGCTGCTGCCCGACCTGCCCCGGCTGACCGGCGCCTCGGCCGGAGCGGTCTCCTGGATGGTGACGGCGACCCTCCTCGCCGGAGCGGTGCTGACCCCCGTCCTCGGCCGCGCCGGAGACATGTACGGCAAGCGGCGTGTGCTGCTCATGGCCCTCGGGATGATGACCGTCGGCTCGCTGATGTGCGCGCTCACCTCGGACATCGGCGTCCTGATCGTGGCGCGTGCGCTGCAGGGCGCGGCGGCCGCCGTGGTCCCGCTGTCGATCAGCATCCTGCGCGACGAACTGCCGCCCGAGCGCACGGGTTCCGCCGTCTCGCTGATGAGCTCCACCGTGGGCATCGGCGCCGCTCTCGGCCTCCCGCTCGCCGCCCTCGTGGTGCAGTACGCCAACTGGCACGTCATGTTCTGGGCGACGACCGCGCTCGGCGTCATCGGGCTGGCGCTGGCCTGGTGGGCGGTGCGCGAGTCGCCCGTCCGGGAGCCGGGCCGCTTCGACACGGTGGGCGCGTTCGGCCTGGCCGCCGGACTGGCGTGTCTGCTGCTCGCCGTGTCCGAGGGCGGCACCTGGGGCTGGTCCAGCCCCAGGATCCTCGGCCTGTTCGCCGCCTGCGTGGTAGTCCTCACGCTGTGGTGGCGACAGCAGCTGCGTACCGAGCGCCCCCTCGTCGACCTGAAGCTGGCCGCCCGTCCGCGTGTCGCCCTGCCGCACATCGCCGCGCTCCTGACCGGCTTCGCCTTCTACGGCAACTCGCTGGTCACGGCGCAGCTGGTGCAGGCGCCGAAGGCCACCGGCTACGGGCTCGGCCTGTCCATCGTGGCGACCGGCCTGTGTCTGCTGCCCGGCGGGGTGACCATGCTGCTGCTCTCGCCCGTCTCGGCGCGTATCTCGGCGACCCGTGGTCCCCGGGTGACGCTGGCCCTCGGCACGGCGATCATCGCCTCCGGCTATGTCCTGCGGATCGCCGACAGCCGCGACCTGTGGATGATCATCGTGGGCGCCACGGTCTGCGCGATCGGCACCACCTTCGCCTACTCCGCGCTGCCCACCCTGATCCTGCGCGCGGTGCCCGCCGGGCAGACCGCGTCCGCCAACGGCGTCAACGTCCTGATGCGCACCATCGGGCAGGCCGTGTGCAGTGCCGCCGTGGCCGCCATCCTGGTGCACCACACGAGCCCCGTGGCAGGCGCTCCGGTGCCGACCCTGCACGGCTATCTGCTGGCCTTCGTCATGGCGGGTACCGTCGCACTGGTGGCCTGTGCCGCCGCACTGTCGATACCCACCGACCGCGCCTCCCGCGAGACCCCGCGCACCGGCCGCCGTACCGGCGCGTCCCGCGACGAGGCCCTCGAAGGAGCTTGAGCACCGTGACCACCCCGCACTCCGGTCTCACGGCGTCCCCCACCGTCCCGGGGCCGGGTGAGCGGCCGGCCGCCGCGGCTCCTCCGCACCGGGAGCCGGAGGCCGCGCCCGCCGCACCCCGCCGCGACGCCGGGGCGAGCAAGGCGGAGATCCTGCGCGCGGCCCGGTATCTGCTGGCCCGGCACGCCCACGCGGACATCACCCTCAAGGCGGTCGCCGACCGGGCGGGGGTGAGCGCGCCGCTGGTCCTCAAGTACTTCGGCAACAAGGACGCGCTGTTCGCCCGCGTCATGTCCTTCGAGTCCGACGCCGACGCCCTGCTGGACGCCCCGCTGGAGGAACTGGGCCGGCACATGGTCCGCCACCTGCTCGAAGGCCAGACCCAGCGCGGTGCCGACCCCGTCCTGCGGATCGTCTTCGCCCCGCTCCAGGGGGAGCAGGGCGAGATACTGCGCGCCAACTTCCGCGCCCAGATCAGCGACCGCCTCGCCCGGCGCCTGAGCGGAGCCGACGCGGGCCTGCGCGCCGAACTCGCCGTGAGCACGCTGCTCGGCCTCGGCGTGATGTACGGCATCGCGCGGGGCCCGCACCTGCGTGCCACGACCATCGACGACATCGTCGACCGGTACGCGCCGGCGGTGCAGGCCCAGCTCGCGCCATGAGCCGGTCGGCCCTCGCGAACGGCCGCAGGGGTCAGTCGACCCCGTCGGGGCGGAACCGGACGCTGATCCTGGGCCCCGCCGCCCGCGCCGTCCTGGGGATCGCGTGCTCCCAGGTGCGCCGGCAGGAGCCGCCCGTCACGATGAGGTCGCCGTGCCCCAGCGGGCGCCGCACGGTTTCCCCGCCGCGGAGAGGCCGCGGCAGGAGATCGCGCGGGGCGCCCACGGACACGATGGCGACCATCGTGTCCTCGCGGGCGCCCCGGCCGATCCTGTCCGCGTGCCAGGCCACACACCGTCGCGGCCGTCCCGGTATTGACGCCCTCACCTGCCCGAGGGCAGGTGATTCCGGTCCGTGCTGCTCCGCAGCACCACCATGGGTTCCTGTTTCACGGGCCTCTGCCGACCGGTGAGGGTCGGTCTTAGGTGGCCTCCGCGGGCCTGACTTCCCGCCCGTCCGGCGGTAGGTCGGACAACTCCGTTGTCCGACAAGGCGAATCCAGCCGTGCCGCTGCGGAATTCGGGTCGCTAACAGGCCGGATGCCCTTCACCTCCACCTTGAAGGGTGGGTACTGGGCAACTGTTCGACAGTGGAGCCCGGTCGTGGTGGACGCCTCGCCCGGTTCCTCGGCGTAGTGCGCCGACAGCGCGTCCCGGGCCTCGTCCAGGACCGGGTGGACGGGTGCCGTGGTCACCAGGGGACGGGGCCCGTCGCGTCGAAGTAGCCGCCGGTCGGTCCGTCCGGGCCGATCCGCGCCATGCGCACGATGATCTCGGCGCCCTCCTCGACGGTCTGCGTTCCGGTGTTGCCGTTCAGGTCGGTGGCGGTGTAGCCCGGCTCCACCGCGTTGACGCGGATGCCGGGGAACGCCTTCGCGTACTGCACGGTGATCATGTTGACGGTGGTCTTGGACGCCGGATAGGCGACGCCCGGGTAGGGGTGGGCCGGGCTCGCGGGGTCGGTGATCCGGGTCAGCGAGGCCAGGCCGCTGCTGACGTTCACCACGACCGGGGCGGCGGACCGCTGGAGCAGGGGCAGGAAGGCGTGGGTGACCCGTACGAGACCGAAGACGTTCGTCTCGAACAGCTCGCGCATCATCCCGGCGGTCATCTCCGCCGCCCCGATCACGCTGTTCCCCTCGCCGCGTCCCTCGATGCCGGCGTTGTTGACCAGGACGTCCAGGCCGCCCTCGGCCTCGACGGTCTTCGCCGCGGCGGTGACCGACGCGTCGTCGGTGACGTCGATGACGACCGCGCGCGCTCCGAGCACCTCGGCCGCGCGCCGGCCGCGCTCCGGGTCCCTGCTGCCCACGTAGACGGTGTGGCCCGCCGCGACGAGCCGGCGGGCGGTCTCGAAGCCGAGGCCCTTGTTCGCTCCGGTGATGAGTGTTGTGGTCATGCGTCCAGAGTCCGGCAGCGCGGCGCGGACAGCCAGGAGTCCGGTCTTCCTGGGACTGCCGGTACCAGGCAGGTCCGAGCGCTGGGGTGCACAGTTGGTGGCATGGCGAACACGGAGTTCGGTCGGACGGTGCGGCGCTGGCGGGACCGGGTCACGCCGGAGGCCGCCGGGCTGCCCGGCGGCGGGAACCGGCGCGCGGCCGGCCTGCGCCGCGAGGAGCTGGCCCTGCTCGCCGGCATCTCGGTCGACTACGTCACCCGCCTCGAACAGGGCCGGGCGGCCCACCCCTCGGAGCAGGTCGTCGAGGCCCTGGGCCGGGCGCTGCGGCTGTCCGGGGCCGAACGCGAGCACCTCTTCCAGGTGGCCGGGCTGGTGCCGCCCGGCCGGGGCATGGTGCCCGCCCACATCACCCCGGGTGTCCACCGGCTGCTCGACCGGCTGAACAGGACGCCCGTGGCGGTGTACGACGCCGCGTGGACCCTGCTGCTGGCCAACCCGCTGTACGCGGCCCTGCTGGGGGATCCCTCCGGGTGGCGCGGCAACGAACGCAACGGCGTGTGGCGCAACTTCGTCGGCCCCGCCGGCCGGGTGCGGCACACACCGAGGGAGCGGCGCGCCTTCGAGGCGACGCTCGCCGCCGACCTGCGCGCCACCGCGAGCCGGTACCCGACGGACCGGCGCCTGACCCAGCTGATCGACGACCTGTGCGCGAACAGCGTGCGGTTCGCGGAACTGTGGGAGTCCGGAGCCGTCGCCCGCCACGACGCGTCCCGCAAGACCATCGACCACCCCCAGGTCGGCACGGTCACCCTGGACTGCGACGTGCTCAGCGTCGCGGGCAGCGACCTGCGGATCATGGTCTACACGGCCGAGCCCGGCACGGAGGACGCCGAACGCGTCACCCTCCTCGGCGTCCTCGGCACCCAGGCCCTCGTGGAGTGAAGTCGCCTACAACACCCCCCGGTCGGCCAGCACTTCGCGGATCACGTGCTCGGCGTTGGCCGCGATCACCGGGTTCGTGCCGCGGTAGTACGGGAGTTGGATCAGGGCCATGGGCGGCCCCGCGCCCAGCCGGCGTCGTCGGCTCCCGCCGACTCCCGGAAGACGGACCGGGCTTCGGCCGGCAGGAGGTTCCAGGCGGGGATGAAGTCGCAGGCCGGATCGCCGGTGCCGAGGGTGCCGAAGTCGAGGACGGCCGCGAGGCGGCCCCCGCGGATCAGGAGGTTCATCGGCATCAGGTCCGAGTGGAGCCACCGCGCCGGGCCCGTCCACGGCGGTGCCGCGAGCGCCTCCTCCCAGGCCGCCGTCGCGGCCCGCGTGTCGATCGTGCCGCGCAGGTTCTCGACCGCCGAGCGCGTCTCGGCGTCCACCGTGGTGAGCGGAACGCCGCGGTAGGCGGTCGGGCCGCCGGGCAGGTCGATCCCGCGCAGGGCGGCGACGAACGCGCCGAGGCCGGCGGCCAGCGCGTACGGGTCGGTGAGGGCGTCGGCCACCGGGAGATCGCCGTCGAGCCAGCGCAGTACGGCCCAGTGCCACGGATAGCCGGCAGCGGGAGTACCGAGGCCCAGGATCTCGGGGACCGGGAACGGGAGCGCCGGGGCGAGCCTCGGCAGCCACGCGTGCTCCTTGGTCACGTCGTCGGCGCCGTCCGCGATACGCGGGAGACGGACGGCCAGGTCGTCGCCGAGACGGTAGAGCGCGTTGACGGTTCCGGCCGACTCCACCCGCTTCAGGGGCAGTTCGGCCCACCGCGGGAACTGCTCGGCCAGCAGGCGTCGTACGAGCGAAGCATCGATCCGTGCCTCGCCGACGTGCATCGGGGCTGCTGACACGGCGGCCTGCTTTCCGGGGAAGAGGGTCGGTTTCCGCCATCCTGCGTCCCGTTCGGACCGCCTCGCAACGTGTTTCGGGCGGCCAGGCAACCTCGCGGACACGATCGTCGTCTTGATCGGCAACGGGCGGACGGCGCGCCGACCTCCAGGAAGCAGTAATTCGCTGATGGAAATCGGACACATTATACCCTTTGTGTATACATGCTGTGTATACGTCGAGTGTATAGCTGGATCGTCGCACGTCACCGCCTTGAAGGAGCCAACTACAGCATCACCACCGGGCCATGACCGTATGCGGACGGACGGTGGCAGACGGAAAGGCATTCATGTACGGCAAGGCCTTCGCCCCGGAGTACCAGGGCGCTTTGACCACCCTGTCGGTGAACTCCTCGCTGACCGACGTCCTCGCGGCGGGCACTGAGCAACTGCGCGCCGCCGAGCGCGCCGGCGCCCACGCCGAGGCCGCCCGCTCGGGCCTCGCGGTCGCCGAGGCGCACCGCCGGCTCGGGCAGGTGTCGGACGCCGACCGGGCCTGGAAGGCGAGTTACCGCACCGCCCGGGAGGCCGGTGACGGATCCGCGATGGCGTGGGCGCTGTGGAGCGGCGGCACGCTGGCCCGCCAGCGCGGAGCGTTCCCGCTGGCGTGGCGGCTGCTGCGGCTCGCCGCCGAACTCGGCGGTCTCGCAGGGGACGTTGTCGTACGCGGCTACTCGCTGGCCGGGATGGCGGAGACCGGCCGCATCCAGGGCGACTACGCGGCCGTGACCGCCCTGCACGAGCAGTTGCTGGCCGAGGCCCGCAAGCGCGGCGAGGCCCGGCACACCGTCTGGGCCCTGGAGGGCATCGCCCAGATCCACCGCAACACCGGCGCGTACGAGCGTGCTTACGCCATGTTCGAGGAGGCGGCCGGGATAGCCGCCCGTGCCGAGGACCGGCGCGGCCACGCCTGGGCGCTGAGGGGCCTCGCCGACATCGTCTCCGTACGGGACGGGGACGTGGAGCGAGCGCTGGAGCTGCTGAGCGAGGCGGAGGTGTCCTGCCGCGCGATGAAACTGTCCGGCGCACTCGCCTACAACCACAAGATGCGCGGCAACGTCCTCTACCGGGCCGGGCGTTACGAGCAGGCCCGTGAGGTCTACGCGGGCGCCCTCGCCGAGTTCGAGGCGATGAGCGAGCCGCGTGGCCGGGCACTGTCCCGGCTCGGACTGGTCAAGTCCCTCGCCCGCCTCGGCCGCGACCACGCCGAAACCGCCGCCGAACTCGACGAGTTGGCCCTGGCGCTGGAGGGCATCGGGCTGCGGCACGCCCGGCAGATGGTCGAACGGGCGCGGACAGAGCTCGGGTTGACGTCCGGGACCGGCGAGGCGGAGGCCGAGTGATGACCTCGACAGCCCTGCACCGCTCGAAAGTCCCGTCAGGCTCGGCCGGTTCGACGGCCGGGGCCGCCCAGTCGCCGCCCACCGCCCCGCAGGTGCTGCGCCGCTGCCGTGAACTCGCCGCCCCCGCCCTGTCGGAGGCGATCGACACGCTGCACCCCTGGGTCGCCGAGATGGCCCGGTACGCGCTCGGCCGCTGCGAGGTCGGCGGCGCGCCCGCCGACCACAGCCAGGGCAAGGGCGTACGGCAGGCGCTGGCCGTCCTCGGGGCGGAAGTCGTCTGCGGCCCGGCCGACGCGGGTGTGCCGGGGGCCGTGGCCGTGGAGCTCGTCCACGTCTTCTCGCTGCTCCACGACGACATCATGGACGGGGACGCGCTGCGCCGCGGTCGCCCCGCCGTGTGGAAGGCGTACGGCACCGGTCCCGCCGTCCTCGCGGGCGACGCGCTGTTCGCGCTGGCCGTGGAGACCGTCGCGATGACTTCCCAAGCCGGTTTCGCCGTACGGCAGTTGACCACGGCTCTGGGTGACCTGGTCCGCGGCCAGGCCGACGACCTGCTGTTCGCCGACCGGCCCTGGACCGGGCCCGGGGCGGTGAGCGCGCGGGAGTACGAGACGATGGCCGAGCGCAAGACCGGTGCGCTGCTCGGCTGCGCGCCGGCGCTCGGCGCCCGGCTGGCGGGAGCGCCGGAACGCACCGTGGCGGTGCTGGACCGCGCCGGACGCCATCTCGGCGTCGCCTTCCAGATCGCCGACGACGTGCTCGGCATCTGGGGCGATCCGTCGGTCACCGGCAAGCCGGTCCACAGCGACCTGCGGCAAGGGAAGAAGACCCTGCCGGTTCTCGCCGCGCTCGGCGCGCCCGGGCATGCCGAACTGGCCGAACTCCTCGCGGCCTCCCACGCTCTCGACGACACGGGCGTCCGCCGCGCGGCGGCCCTCGTCGAGCGGGCCGGCGGTCGCACGGCGGCCGTCCGCGAGGCGCGCCGCCGGCTGGCCGAGGCGGACACGCTCCTCGCGGGCCTGCCGCTCGCCCCGGGGCCCGCGGCCCAACTGCGCACGCTGCTGTCCGCCCTCGCCGACCGCACGATCTGACCCCTGCGCGCGGTGCGACATGGGTCACATACGCGCGCCGATCGACCCCACCAGGCAACCGCCTCATTCCCCCTCACATCTGTCCGGTCGGTGCACTGTTGGTCACTCATCGATCACCGAGAAGCAAACATTTGTAAAGAGATGCCTTGAAAAGCAAGAAAAGGGATCTTCCTCCTTTACATGTACATGAGGAATCGGTGAGGGTGACGAATCGGGGCCCGACAGCCCCCGCGGCGCCCAACAGCGCCGCGCCGTATGGCGGTTGGTGATCCCGGCCGCCCTGTGCAAAGGAACTCAGTGCGTAGACCCCACATACGCCGCGTGGCGATCGCCGTCGCGGTGACGACGGCCGCCACGCTCCCCGGCCCCGCCTTCGCGTCCGCCCCCGACGGGCCCGCCCTCGTGGCGACTTCGGCCTCGTCGCCGGTGGCCGCCGCCAGGGCGGCGGCGTTCGCGCACGCCTCGGCCACCGGTGTCACCCAGGGCGACACCCTTCAGGTCAAGGACGTGATGACGGACCCGGACGGAAAGCAGCACGTCCGCTTCGTCCGCACCCACCAGGGCCTTCCGGTCCTCGGCGGCGACATGGTCGTCCACCTCGGCAAGCGGGGGGAGTACCTGGGTGTGACCCGGGCCGCCGACCACGTGGTGAAGCCGTCCACCGTCGAGGCGAAGCTGACGCCCGAGCAGGCGGAGCGGAAGGCCGAGGCCGTCGCGAAGGGTGACGCGGGCAGCGCCCGGCTCGTCGTGGACGCCCGCGACGGCGCCGCCGCCCTCGCGTACCAGGTGCTCGTCACGGACAGCGGTACCACGGAGGCGGGCGGCTCCAGCACCGTCGTCGTGGACGCCCACACCGGCCGGATCCGCAGCAACACCCCGAACACCGACGAGTTCATATCCCCGTCCCTGGCGGACACCCTCCGCAAGCGGGGCGAGAGCGCGACCCCGCGGACCGGTACGGCCGCCGGGCTGTCCGGGCTCACGAGTGCGGCCGCCGCGGGCCACTACCCGGTCAAGGCCACCGGCAGCGGGGCCTCCCTCTTCGCCGGCAAGGTGGCGCTGACCACCACCCGGACCGCGCGGACCAGCTATCTCCTCAAGGACCCGACCCGGTGGAACACCGAGACCCGGGACGCCAAGGGGCAGGAGCTGGAGTCCTTCGCGCGCGGCAAGACGTTCACCGACGGCGACAACAAGTGGGGCACCGGCACCACGGCCGCCCGGACCACCGCCGCGGTCGACGCCCAGTACGGCATCACCCAGACCCTGGACTTCTACAAGAAGGCCTTCGGCCGCAAGGGCATCAAGAACAACAGCGCCGGCGCCCGGGGCATGGTCCACTTCGGCAACAAGGTCGGCAACGCCTTCTGGGACTCGACGTGCGGCTGCATGCTGTACGGCGACGGCGACGGCGATCTGTTCAAGAAGCCGCTGGTCGTCCTCGACGTCACCGGTCATGAACTGACCCATGGCGTGGTCGACGCCACGGCCGCCCTCGAACCCACCCGCGTGGACCAGGACGGCAACCAGTACGGCGAGCCCGGCGCCCTGAACGAGTCGCTCGCCGACATCTTCGGCTCGAACGTCGAGTTCTCGGCGAACAACCCGAAGAACCCGCCGAACTACCTGGTGGGGGAGAAGCTGGGGCTCGCCCAGAAGTTCCTGCGCCGCCTCGACCACCCGTCCCTCGACGTGCTCGAGCGGACCATCGACTACTGGTCGCCCGCCGCCTACGACACCGAGGTGCACGCCGGCTCCGGTGTGTCCTCGCACGCGTACTACCTGCTCGCCGAGGGCAGCGGCCGCAAGACGATCGGCGGCGTGACCTACGACTCGCCGACGTACGACGGTTCGCAGGTGACCGGGATCGGCCGCGCCAAGGCCACCGCCATCTTCTACCGGGCGCTCACCCGTTACATGGTCTCCACGACCGACTTCCATGACGCGCGCACGGCCACGCTCAAGGCCGCCGCCGACATGTACGGGGCGAACAGCACCGAGTACAAGGCGGTGGACACGGCCTGGGCCGCCGTCAACGTCACGGTCGCCGACACCCCGGCCGCCGACCACTGACGGACAGCCCTGACAGACGACCGAAGGGTGCCCCGCCGGACGGCGGGGCACCCTTCGCCGTTCCCCGGATCAGTGCTGCTGCGTCTTCTGCGGTGTCGCCTCACTGGGACGTACGACGACGTAGCCCTCGCCCTCCAGCTTCAGCTGCACGGCCTCGCCCGAACCCCCTCGGATCATCGATCCGATCGACTGCGAGCGGTGCAGCGAGGTCCGCAGATGTGCCGTCCAGCCGACGACCGCGTCGGTGTCGACGAAGACCGGCTGGTGCTGCGAGACCGGAATGACCAGCGGGTTGCCCTCGCAGATAAGACCCAGGCTGCCGTGGCCGGTGAAGACGCTGTTGAACAGACCGCCGCCGGTGATGCCCGCGCCTTTCACGGTCTTTATCTCGTACGACAACGACGCGTCGAAGCACAGGACGTTGCGGCCGTTGACCGTGAACACATCGCCGGGCTCGATGCCCACGATGAAACAGTTCTGCGCCTCGTGCGCGAACCAGGCCTCGCCCTGCCCGCGTACGGCCATCAGCGGAAGTCCCTCACCGGTGACCGCCCGCTTGAGCATGCCGCCCACGCCCTGGCCCTTGCGCTCGAACTGGAGACTGCCCCGGTAGGCGACCATCGCGCCCTGGCGCGCGAACATCTCGCCCTGGACGGCGTACTTGATGGACTTGGCGTTCTGGACGGTCATGCCCGCCGCGACCGCGGGCTGCACCATGTGGTCACTGGAGAAGAGATCGCTCTGCATGCGGGCATCCTGTCGCGGAGGGTGACGCTCCGCCAGAGGCGTGGCGATCTTGCGACACGCGGTGACCGAGTCGCGACACGCGGAAGGCCGGCCCGGGTCGACCGGACCGGCCCACAAGGGAGTTGTCAGGCGGCTTCGGACGCGCCGACGTGGCTGTGCAGACGGTTCACGACCTCGGCGATCTGAGCGGCGACCTCGGCGTCGTCGACCGGGTGCGTCTCCGCGAAGCGGACCACGGAGCCGGGGACGGAGAGCTTGACGTCCTCCAGGACGGTGCCGCCGGCGATGCCCACGGCCTTGCGCGCCTCGTCCTGCGCCCAGACGCCGCCGAACTGGCCGTACGCGGTGCCGACCACGACGACCGGCTTGCCGGTGAAGGCACCCGCGCCGTACGGACGGGACAGCCAGTCGATGGCGTTCTTGAGGACGGCCGGGATGGTGCCGTTGTACTCCGGCGAGAAGAGCAGGAAGGCGTCGGCGCCGTTGGCCGCCGCGCGCAGCCGGGCGGCGGGGGCGGGCACGTTGCCCTCGACGTCGATGTCCTCGTTGTAGAAGGGGATCTCGGCGAGGCCCTCGAAGAGCTCGACCTCGGCACCCTCCGGGGCGACCTTGACGGCCGCCTCGGCGAGCTGACGGTTGTGGGAACCGGCGCGCAGACTGCCGACGAGCGCGAGGATGCGTACGGACATGGATATCTCCCGAAGCTGGAAACGCTGAACCGATGAAATACTGCCGCAACAAAACGGACCGAGGTCCGCTTAAAGGTGTACCACCGAAGCGGACCGCAGTCCAGTTGACCCTGTTGCCGTTACGCTGGCGCCATGTCCCATCCACTTCCGCCGTTTCCGAAGCGACCGGAATCCGCCGACGAGCCCGTACTGATGGAGCTCACCGCCCCTGATGACGCCCCGCTGCGCGCCGACGCCGCCCGCAATCGCGCGCGGCTCCTGGAGGCTGCCGCCCGGCTGGTCGAGGAGCAGGGAGTGGCCAGGCTCACGATGGAAGGCGTCGCATGCGCGGCGGCGGTGGGCAAGGGGACCGTCTTCCGGCGCTTCGGCGACCGCACCGGTCTGCTGATGGCGCTGCTCGACCACACCGAGCAGCGTTTCCAGACCGCCTTCATCAGCGGTCCGGCCCCGCTCGGCCCCGGCGCGTCCCCGGTGGAGCGGCTGCACGCCTTCGGATGCTACGTCCTGCGCCAGACCTCCGAACAGCTCGACCTGTACCTCGCCGCCGAGCCCGAGGTCACCCGCCGCTTCACCTCCGCGCCGTACCGGGTCCGCTTCATGCATGTGTGCATGCTGCTGCGACAGGCGGGCCCGGGCTCGGGCGCGGACACCGAGCTCGTCGCCCAGACCCTGATGGGATACCTGGACCCCGCCTTGATCGGTCATCTCACCCGCCAGCGCGGTATGTCGCAGGAGCGCCTCGCGACCGGCTGGCGCGACCTGGTGGACCGCAGCGTCGGCCCGCTTCCCGCCCCGCCCGCTGCCTAGCGCCGCCCCCCGGTGCAGGCGGACAATGGATCCATGGGGCATCGCCTCGAGGACATGAGCGCACCCGCCCGGCTGGCCGGCCCGGACGAGGGCGTCAGCGCCGAGGAGCTGGCTCTCGCCGCCCGGAACCACGGACTGCCGCTGGAGGCCCTGCGGTACGAGGTCACACCGCCGGGGCTGCACTATGTGCTGACGCACTACGACATCCCGTACGCGGAAGAGGTTTCCTGGCGGCTCCTTGTCGGCGGGCGGGTGCGGCGCCCGCTGCTGCTCCCGGTCGACGAACTGAAGGCGTATCCCGCGGTCAGACAGCGGGTGACCATGGAGTGCGCGGGCAACGGGCGGGCCCTGCTGACACCCCGCCCGGTGAGTCAGCCGTGGCTGGTCGAGGCGGTCGGGACGGCCGAGTGGACGGGAGTGCCGCTGCGGGTGCTGCTCGCCGAGGCCGGGGTCGAACAGGGTGCCGTGGACGTGGTGTTCACCGGCGCGGATCACGGGGTCGAGCGCGGGGTCGAGCAGGACTACCAGCGTGCCCTACCGCTGGAGGTGGCACGCGGCGACGAGCCCGAGGTGCTGGTGGCCTACGCGATGAACGGCGCCCCGCTGCCGCCGCAGCACGGGCAGCCCCTGCGACTCGTGGTGCCGGGCTGGTACGGGATGGCGCATGTGAAATGGCTCCGGGAGATCACGGTGACGAAGACGCCGTTCCGGGGATTCCAGCAGGCCGTGGCCTACCGGCTGCGGCAGGACGCCGGCGACGAGGGCGAACCGGTCACCCGGATCGCCCCGCGCGCCCTGCTGGTCCCGCCGGGCTTCCCCGACTTCATGTCGCGTGAGCGGGCGGTCCGGCCGGGCACCGTCACCCTGACGGGACGGGCCTGGTCGGGGCGTGCGCCGGTGACCGGGGTCGAGGTCAGCACGGACGGGGGGCGCTCCTGGTACCCGGCCGAACTGGACCGGGCGAACGCGCATCGCTGGGCCTGGCGCGCGTGGCACTTCACCTGGACCGCGATCCCCGGCCGCCATGTCCTCAGCGCGCGTGCCACCGACGCCGAGGGCCACACCCAGCCGCTCGACCAGCCCTGGAACCGGGGCGGCTTCGAGAACAACCTCGTCCAACGGGTCCCCGTGCTCTGCCTGGATGCCGACGGCGAGATGTGATGCCGTGGCGGCGTGCGGCGCGTGACGTCCACGAGGACCCGGTCACCAAGGGATGGGGGGCAAGTCCCGAGCGGGACCTGCCCCCCATCCCGTCCTCGGCGGAAATCCCGTCAGTTGAACGGGTCCAGCGTGACGAAGGCCTGCTGCGGATTGCCGTCGTTGACGAGGGACTCGTGGTTGCCGACGTCGTCGAACGCGAACGCGTAGGCCTTGCCGTCGGCCATCTGCGCGTGGAGGTTGCGGGCGTACTGGTTGGTCACCGCGTCCGCGTAGAAGTTGGCGGAAGTGGTGTCCGGCTGGCTGGGGTTGGTCAGCAGCGTGGTGCGGTTGAAGCCCGCGCACAGGGTGCGTGAAATGGGGCCGCGCACGAGGTCGTTGGGCGCGTCGAGCAGTTTGTAGCAGCCGAAGATGCTGTCCGCGTCGGGCTTCTGGAAGCTGGTGACGACAGCTCCGGAGCTGTTGGTGAAGTTCATGACGTTGCCGGAGACCCGGCCGAAGTACTTGGTGTTCGGCTGGTCACCGAACGGTGTCACCGTCAGGGTCGACGAACTGTACTTCTGCCAGACGCGGTTGATGTAGTCGTCCATGACCGTGGCCGGAAGCGCGCCCGACTCGATGCCGTGCCCCGGGGCGAGCGCCCGCAGGACCGTGCCGTCGGACCGGGTCTGGATGAGGTTCGCCCAGCCGCCCGGCTGACTGCGCAGCGCGTTGTAGAAACCGTTGTAGCCACCGGCCTTGAGGTGACCGGTGCTCTTCGTGGTCCCGTCGGCGAGCTTGACCCCGACGGCGTACGGAGCGGAGAACATGTCGACCTGGGTGCTGTTGAGCCACAGGCCGGAGTCGTTCAGCGTGTACTCGGACCAGTTGAAGAGGATGTTGTGGTTCGGGTCGCTCGGATTCTGCACGGCCGGCTGCACGAGACCGCCGGTCGTCACCCGGAAGTCGAGCTTCTGCCCGAACGAGAAGTAGATCCGTCCGGAGAACTTGGGGAGCTGGATCGTCTTCGACTGGCCGTTGGCCGGTCCCGCGATCGACGCGTCGGGCGCGGGCGTCGGAGGATTGCCGCCCACGGGCCACGCGTGGAAGGTGCCGTTCGCGTCGGCCCAGCCCTGCTTCCCCGTCGAGAGCTGCGTGCCGAGGTCGTATACGTAGACCTGTTCGCTGCGGCCGGAGTTGTTCGTGAACGTGAGGGGGATGGTCGCCGGGACAGCGGCTTCGGCACGGGAGGGCGCGCCGAAGGTGAGCAATGCCGCGGAGAGCGTGGCCGAGGCCAACGCCCAAGCCGGCCATCTGGTGTGTACGCGCACTCTCTGCCTCCTTGATGTGGGGGTTCAGCGAGGTGGAATACCGCGGACGGGAATCGTCCGCTTCCTCTTGAGAGCGCTCTCAGAATTACGCTCGGGTGACGTGCGTGTCAACGATTCACGCAAAGTTGGTCCGGTCCAACTTGCCGGTGCCGATGGTGAGTTCGGGCGAGATGCGGGTCCGGGCCGCCCTTCCCCGCGTCCGACGACCAGGCCTGACCCCTCGTGCGCAGGGTCTCGGCGGCGCGAGCGCGACGCAGACGGTTCGTTCGCGGTCGTCGCCCATGGCCCTTTGCCGTCAAGGGGGTTGACCGCGAAAAGCCTTCACTGGTTCAGTGGCTCATCCACTCATCCACTCATCCACTCAGCCACTTGCCCGGAGGGGGAAACGTGGAGGCTCTGCCGCGCGAGACCATCGTGGACGTCCTGGAGAACCGGCTGCGCACGGACATACTCGACGGCCGTCATCCGGCGGGGAGTTACCTTCCCCCCGAGCGACGGCTGGCCGACGGGTACGGCGTCACGCGCACCACGCTCAAGCACGCCTTCGGACGGCTCGTGCAGGCCGGGCTGCTGGAGACGCGGCACGGAGTCGGGACCCGGGTGCGGGACTACGCCCGGCTCGGCGGGGCGGATCTCCTTCCCATGCTCGTGCGGCACGACGCCGGCTGGGTGCGCGAGGTGTTCGAAGTGCGGCGCGGGGTGGGCGCGTTGATCGCCGAGCGGGCCGCCGAGCGCGGCACCCGCGTACAGCGGGCCGAGTTGAGCGCGCTGCTCGCGGCCGTACGGCGTGCCGAGGGCGCCGACGCGGTGCAGCTGGCCGATGTGGAGGTGCACCGCGCGCTGGCCCGCGCCACCGGCAACCGCGTCTACGTCCTGCTGACGAACACGCTCTTCAACGCCTACCTGCCGGTCCGGTCCCTGCTGAAGGGACCCTTCATCGACGCGGAGGCCGCCCACGAGCGGCTGGCGCCGCTCGTGGAGGCCGTGACCGCGGGGGACGCCCGGCGAGCGCACGCGGCGGCCGACGACTACCTCCGGGTCACCGAGCGCATCATGCTGGAGGGCCTCGCGTGAGGGGCACGGTGTTCACCGAGACGCTGCTCGGCACGGTCCGCCTCGACGGCGAGCCGGGGGAGCGGCGCATCCGGCTCGACCTGCGCGCCGCCGCCGACCGGGTCCTGCGCCCGCACCGGACGACACCGGCCCGCCTGGCCGGCCGGGTGCGGATCGCCGGACACGCCGACGACCGCTGCGTCGAGGGCGAGCTGGAGGTGTCGCCCATCGCCCGGCGGCGCATCCGCTACCGGCTCACGTTCACCGCCGGCGGGCGCCGTCTCACCCTGGACGGCTGGAAGTCGGTGACCCCGCGCCGGCCGATCGCGTCGATGACCGTGCTGCCGTTCACCGTGTACGAGGGCGGCGCACGGGTGGGCGAGGGCGTCCTGCGCTTCCCCTTGGCCACCGGCCTCGCCCCCTTCCTGCTCAGCTTCCGCTTTCCGCGCCGCGAGAACCCCGCGGAACACCTGGCCCCGCGATGGAACGGCGCCCCCGGCCGCACCGAGGTCTGGTACACCACCCTCACCGACCCGGCGAGCGGCACCGGAGTCTGGCTGCACCACGAACTCACCGCACCCGCCGACGGATCCGAGCCGTTCGCCCACGGCTGGGCCGCCGTGTTCCCCCGCGAGGGCGAGGTACGGCACGCCCGCTTCGGGCCCGTCCCCTGGACCCGGCCGACGGACGGATTCGCGACCGACGGCGTGACATGCACCGCCGGGCAACTGACCGGTAGTGCGGGCGACTTCCGCTGGAAGCTCGCCGAACGGCCCCAGGGACCACCGCTGTTCACCTTCCCCCGCTGGTCATGGCGTCACCCCGTGCTGCCCGCCGCCCAGATGCTCCCGGCCGCCCGCGCCACGTACGAAGGCGAATTCTCGTACGGGGGAACGACCTTGGACCTGCGCGGCGCACCCGGCGCCACGGCCCGGATCTACGGGCACGGCAACGCGCACCGGTGGACCTGGCTGCACGCCGACCTCGGCGACGGAGACGTCCTGGAGATCGTCGCCGCCGTGTCCACCCGGCCCGCCCTGCGACGGCTGCCCCCGCTCGTCTTCCTGCGCCTGCGCCGGAACGGTCGTACCTGGCCGCGGCGACCGGAGCGTTCCGCGATCGGCCGGCTGGGGCTCGGACGCTTCCGGGCCGCGTTCGGCCTGCCCGAGTGGACGGTCACGGGCCGGACGGCAATGCGCCGCATCCGCGTCGAGGTGAACCAGCCCGCGGAGCGGACCCTCACCCTCGAGTACCGCGACCCGGACGGCACCCGCGCGGTGTGCCGCAACAGCGAGTCCGCCGACGCCCGGATCGTCCTGGAACGCTGGTGGGGCCACTGGCGCCCGGAAGCCTCCTGGGTGCTGGACGGCACCGCGCACGCCGAGGCGGGCGGACGATGACCGCCGCCGGACTCGTCGCCGCGCTCCTCGCCGACGAGGGCGACGCCGAGTGGGCCGCCCGCGTGCCGCACCGCCTCGACTCGGTGCTCGCCGCACTGCCCCGGCCCGCCCGCGCCGGGATGCGTACCGCCGTCGCCGCCCTGGACACGTACGCCGTGGCGCGTACCGGAAGACGACTGGCGGCCCTCGGCCCCGACGAACGCGAGGACGTGCTCCGCTCGCTGGCCGCACGCCCCCGGCTCGCGCCGCTCCTCGACCTCCTCAAGGTCCCCGTGCTGCTGGCCGCGGGCACCGAACGGATGCCGGTCCCGCCCGCCCCCGCGCCCGCCCCGGTGGATCCGCCCCTCGACTGCACCCCGGCGGAGGAATGGCCCGCCCGCGGCACCGCCGACGTGGTCGTCGTCGGCTCCGGCGCGGGCGGCGCGATGGCCGCACGGACCTTCGCGCGCGCCGGACTGAGCGTGATCGTCCTGGAGGAGGGCCGGCACCACTCGACCGCTTCCTTCGGCCGCCGGGCACCGCTCGACCGGTTCGCCGAGCTGTACCGGGACGGCGGCGCCACGGTGGCCGTCGGCAGTCCGCCGATCCTGCTGCCGGTCGGCCGTGCCGTCGGCGGCACCACCGTGGTCAACTCCGGTACCTGCTACCGGACTCCGGACCATGTCCTGGAACGCTGGAGCAGCGCGTTCGGGTTCGGGCTCGCCGACCGCTTCGGGCCCTGCCTCGACGAGACCGAGCGAACCCTGCGCGTGGCACCCCAACCCCTCGACGTCCTCGGCGACAACGGCCTCCTCGCCCTCGCCGGCGCCGAACGCCTCGGCTGGCGGGCCGCCCCGCTGCGCCGCAACGCCCCCGGCTGCAAGGGCTCGTGCCAGTGCGTGGTGGGCTGCCCCACCGGCGCCAAACAGAGCGTGCAACTGTCCGTCCTGCCCGACGCCTGTGCCGCCGGCGCCCGGATCGTCACCGGCGCACGGGTCCGCCGCATCCTGCTGGACCACGACGTGCCGGGCCCGCCCCGCGCCGCCGGAGTCCGGGTCCGCCGCCTGGACGGCAGCGAACTGGAGATCCTCAGCCCCCTCGTCGTGACGGCGGCCGGGACCCTGCAGACACCGCCCCTGCTGCGCCGCTCGGGTCTCGGCGGGCACCCCCGTCTGGGCCGCAACCTCAGCGTGCACCCGGCCACCAGCGTCGCCGGACGCTTCGCCGAGCCGGTGACGGCCTGGCGCGGCGTGCTGCAGAGCGTCGGCGTCGAAGAACTGCACGCCCGCGGGATCCTCGTCGAGGCGACCGCGAGCCCGCCCGGCATGAGCAGCTTCGTCCTGCCCGGCCTCGGCCGGGAACTGCGGCGCGAACTGGAGGACGCGGACCATCTGGCGACCCTCGGAGCCATGATCGCCGACCGCCCGTCCGGGCAGGTCCGGGGCCGGGAACGGACGCTCGTCCGCTATGACCTCGACCCCCGCGACGGCGACCGGCTGATGACCGCCGTACGCGCCATGGGCCGCCTGCTGTTCGCCGCAGGGGCGGAGGAGGTTCTCACCGGAGTCCCCGGCGCGCCCCGCGCCCGCTCGCTCGACGCGCTCGACGAACTGCTCGCCTCGGTGGGCGCCCGCGATCTCCATGTGTCGGCGTTCCACCCGACCGGCACGGTGGCCGCGGGCGCCGATCCGCAGCGGGCCCCCGCCGACCCCGAAGGCAGGCTCCGCGGCGTCCGCGGAGTCCTCGTCGCGGACGGCTCGGTCCTGCCGGGCTGCCCGGAGGTCAACCCGCAGCTGAGCATCATGGCGGCGGCCCTGGCCATCTCGGACGCGTGGCTCGACGGAGCGCGGCACGGGGGCTGACGTGCCGGGCGCCCACCCCAATGGGCCCCCGCAGTTCGCCCTCACCCTGCGCGGCACGGAGCATGGGGGAGTCCGTACGGCAGGAAAAGGACGAGCCCCCGTGCCCCGTACGGCAGGAAGAGGCGAGCCCCCATGAGCAGACGCGTTCCCCACGGCCGAAGCGGATCACGGCGTATCGCTGCCCTGCTGTCCGCGATCGCGTGCGGCTCCGTTCTCGTCTCGTGCAGTTCGGACAACGGCGGCGGCAGCAGTACGGCCTCCATCACCCCCCGGCCGACGCCGCCGAACGCGTCCGACTTCACGGGGACGCCGCCGTCCGCCATCGCCTCGGCCGCCTCCTCGATCATCGAGTCCGCGACCGGGCGGGCGTCGTCGGCGGCCGCCTCCGTCTCGGCCAGGGCGTCGGAGTTCGCGGCCTCGGTCTCCGCCGACACCGCCCGCGCCGCCGCCACCGCCGAGAAGCAGCTCAAGAACGTCAAGGGCAGCGGCAACGCGACGTCCGACGTGAGCATGACCGGCCTGCCCACCTCGGAGACCGGCGGGCTGCGCGCCGTGGTCGTCACCATCACCAACAACTCCGGCAAGACGGCGTCGTACGCCGTACAGGTCGACTTCAAGAACCCCGACGGCAAGGTCGTGGAGACGGCGTTCGTCGGCAAGGAGAACCTCGAACCGGGCAAGAAGGCGCAGCCGGTCGTGATCAGCAGGCAGCCCGCGTCGCCCCAGCTGACCCCGGTCCTGGCCAAGGCCCAGCGGTACTGACGAGCCCCCGACGGGCGAGAGCGGCATCGGGCGCACGCCAGCGCGCTGACGGAGTGTCAGTCCTCCCGGACGAGGCGCACCGCCGTGCTGGACCAGTCGCCCGTCGGCAGGTCGAGGTCGAGCCCGTACTCGCCGAGCACCGTGGAGTGGTGCACGGCGCCGGTGCGGGCGTCGCGGTAGCGGCCCCCGGGGGTCAGACCGCGCGGCCGGACCGGCAGCCTCGGCGCGCCGTGGCGAAAGACGCGCCGGTAGGCGAGCAGCAGGGTCTCCGAGGCGTCCGCGGCGGTGTACTGCACCACGCAGACCGAGTCCTCGGCGGGCGGCGACAGGCGGTCCAGCCGGCCGTGCTGGACGAGATGGCGGACCTTCTTGTACGTGGCGACCAGGTCGGCCCCCTCCCGCAGTTCCTCCTCGGACCAGCGGGTGAGATCGCCTCCGATGCCGAGCGCCCCGGCCATCGCGACATGGAAGCGGAAGCGCAGTGGGACCGTACGGCCGGTGAGCTGGTTGGGTACGTCGGTCACCCAGGCGCCCATCGTGCGGGCGGGGTAGATCTGGCCGTAGCCCTGCTGGATCCCCATCCGGTCGGCGGCGTCGGTGTTGTCCGACGCCCACGCCTGGTCCGTGCGGGCCAGAACGCCCAGGTCGACCCGGCCGCCGCCACCGCTGCACGTCTCGATCCGCAGGGCCGGATGGTCCGCCCGCAGACGGTCGAGGACGTCGTAGAGATTGCGCACGTACACGGGGCCGAGGCGGTCGGCGCCGTCCTGCCGGTCGGGCCAGCCGGCCTCGCTGAACGCGCGGTTCATGTCCCACTTGAGGAAGTCGACGCCGTGGTCGCCGACCAGCCGGGTCAGCCAGCCGTGGGCCCAGTCGGCGACCTCGCGGCGGGCGAAGTTGAGGACCAGCTGGTTGCGCAGCTCGGAGCGGGGGCGGCCGGGGAAGCGCAGTACCCAGTCGGGGTGTTCGCGGTACAGGTCGCTGTCCGGGTTCACCATCTCGGGCTCCACCCAGAGGCCGAAGCGCATCCCGAGCCCGTGCACCGCGCGGACCAGCGGGGTCAGTCCGTCCGGGAAGCGGTCGGACGCCGGTGTCCAGTCGCCGAGGCCCGCCCGATCGCTGCGGCGCGCCCCGAACCAGCCGTCGTCCACGACGTAGAGCTCCGCCCCGAGCGCCGCCGCCCGCTCGGCGAGCGCCTTCTGCCCGACCTCGTCGACGTCGAAGCCGGTCGCCTCCCAGGAGTTGTAGAGCACCGGGGCGAACTCGTCGGCGTGGGGCAGGACATGGGCCAGGACGTACGCGTGCCAGGCGCGACTGGCCGCGCCGAAGCCGCCGTCGGTGCACAGCCCCGCGAACGGGGGAGTGGCGAACTGCTCCCCCGGCGCGAGCGGCACGGCCGTGCCGTCCTGGCCGGGGCCGCCGGTGAATCCGGCCCGCCCGTCGGGGGTGCGCTGCACGGTGACGCGCCAACTCCCGCTCCACGCGAGGGCGGCGCTCCACACCCGTCCGTGATCCTCTGTCGCCTCACCCGCGTCGAGCATCAGCCACGGGTTCGCGTGGTGGCTGGTGATCCCGCGACGGCTGGTCAACACGGTCTCGCCGTACGGCAGTCGGTCGCGGCGCAACTGGCTCTCGGCGGACCACTGGCCCGTGACATGGCTGAGCCGGTAGTCCCGCAGCGGCGGCAGGGTCCAGGCGGCGGAGTCGGCACGGAGCAGGGTGACGGGCTCGTCGCCGTCGTTGTGGACGACGGTCCAGCGCTCGATGACGTCCGTGTCCTCGTGCACCCGGTAGTGGAGCGCCACCCGCAACGGGTAGCGGCGGTCGCGGAACGACAGGGTCAGCTCGCCCTGGTCGGCATGGTGGCCGGTCGGCTGCCATTCGAAGGCGCGGGAGCCGTCCGTAAAGCGCACCCGCAGTGACGGCGGTCCGTAGCGCGTGCCGCCGTCGACGGGCAGCTCCTCCCCGACGGGCGGTCTGCCCTCGAAGCTGCTGGCCTCGGGCGCGGGTGGCACGGCGAGTTCCTCGGCCTCCGCGGGCGTCAGCCGTGGGCCCCACGCGACATGGCAGGGCGCTCCGGTCTCGTCGATCCGCAGCGCGTACGAGGTGCGCGGTGTGGACAGGAGCCAGACCCCGGCGTCCGGGGCGAAGGAGATCGGCGACATGGATCCTCGCGTTCGGGTGGTGCTCACGTACGAGACAAGGAAAAGCCAACCCTGACCTTGGATCGTGTGTCAATGGCTCCTTGCATTCCTGAATTCACAGGTCACAGATGCCTCATAGGGCATCCTCAAGGGAATCCTGTTTCTTTCATTGACAGCGGAAAATAAGGGCCATAGGTTCCGGCCATGCGCTCGGCCTCTCTCACCGAGGCGTTCCCGGCCCACACGCCGGCCGCTTCCCAGATCTTCACCACCGTGCTGTCCCACGGCCCGCTCACGCGGTCGGAGATAGCGGGGCGGACCCGGCTGTCGGCGGCGGCGGTCACCAAGGCGGTCCGGCCGCTGATCGAGGCCGGCTACCTCGTGGAGGACATCACCGAGGACGCACGGCAGCCCGTCCTCGGGCGGCCCGCCAACCCGGTGCGGGTCGACGGAGGGAGGGCCCTGTTCCTGGGGATCAAGGTGACGGGCGACGAGCTCATCGCCGTACTCACCGACCTGTGCTGCCGCATCCGGGTCGCCCGGCGCGTTCCGCTCACCTCCCGCGAACCCAAGGCGGTACTGACCTCCGTCGCGGGGCTCGTACAGGAACTGCTGACGGAGGCGGACGGCTTCGGGGTGCAGGTCCGAGGGCTCGGCATCGCCGTCTCGGGTGACGTGGACCGGGCGGCCGGGGTGGTGCGCTACTCGCCGTTCCTGGAGTGGCGCGACGTTCCCCTCGCCGAACTGGCCGCGACCACGACCGGACTGCCGGTCACCCTCGACAACGACGTTCGGGCGCTGACGGTGGCCGAGCAGTGGTTCGGTGCCGGGGTGGGACTGTCCGACTTCGCGCTGGTGACCGTCGGCGCGGGCATCGGCTGCGGTCTGGTGGTACACGGACAGGTGGTGGCGGGAGCGCACGGCGTGGCCGGTGAGATCGGGCACGTGGCGATCGACCCGGCCGGTCCCCGCTGCCACTGCGGCAACCGGGGCTGCGTCGAGGCGATCGCCTCGGACCCCGCGATCGTCGGCCGGATCCGGGAGGTCACCGGCGCGAACGTCGCCGACGTCACCGAGGCACTGGCCCTCGCCCACGCCGGCGACCCCGGCGCCCGGGAGGTGTACGCCCGGGCGGGAGCGGCGATCGGCCGGGGCATCGCGACCGTGGCCAACCTCCTCGGCCCCGAGCGCGTGATCATCTCCGGCGAGGGCCTGGCCGCCTACGACCTGTTCGCCGAGCAGATCCGTGACGCGTTCGCCGCGGCCGCCTTCGGCTCGGCCGCGGACTGCGACGTACAGACCCGGCCGCTGCCCTTCGAGGAGTGGGCGCGCGGGGCGGCGGCCACCGCGATCCAGTCCTTCATCACCTCGGACGCGCGCTGAAGAGCGCCACGCCCTTAGGGGCGGGCGCGCGCCCAACGGCACACGCACCGACCAGCACGTACTGAAGAACAGCCAGAACAGCCATGCACCTCGGCTCGGGCAAGGGCTGAGCCGCCCCAACCCTGAACCCACAGGAGGCACGACCCATGCGGTCACCCTCGTATTCCGTCCTGCCCGCACGCACCCTGAGAACCATGGTGGTGTTCGCCCTCACGGCAGGCCTCGCGGCGACCGTCCCGGCGGCACAGGCCAAGACCCCAGTGCCGCGCGAGACCCCCGCCACCACCCCCGTCGCGGCCAAGCCGTACATGGGCTGGTCGAGTTGGAGCATGCAGTCGTCGAAGTACCCGGGCCTCAACCCGGACGGCGACTACAGCTACCTCACCGAGGCGAACGTCCTGAAGCAGACGGACGCCCTCGCCGCCAAGCTGAAGAACTACGGCTACGACCATGTCAACATCGACGCCGGCTGGTGGATGGACAAGTCCTGGAAGACGGGCTTCGACCAGTACGGACGCCAGAGGCCCGACCCGGTCCGCTTCCCCCACGGCATGAATTCGGTCGCCGACCACATCCACTCCAAGGGCCTCAAGGCCGGCATCTACCTGCCCGTCGGCCTGGAGAAGGGGGCGTACGGCGACGGCGGGACGCCGATCTGGAACGCCACCGGCTGCACCACCGCCGACGTCGTCTACCCGGACCTGCGTACCACCAACGGCTGGGACAACGCCTACAAGCTGAACTTCGACAACCCCTGCGCGCAGAAGTACATCGACTCGCAGGCGCGGCAGTTCGCCGACTGGGGCTACGACTTCCTCAAGCTGGACGGCGTGGGCCCGGGCTCCTTCAAGTCCGGTGACAACTACGACAACGTCCCCGACGTCGCCGCCTGGCAGAAGGCCATCTCCGCCACCGGGCGCCCGATCCACCTCGAACTCTCCTGGTCGCTCGACATCGGCCACGCCGCCGACTGGAAGAAGTACTCCAACGGCTGGCGCATCGACACCGACGTCGAGTGCTACTGCAACACCCTCGTCACCTGGGAGAACTCGGTCGACGACCGGTGGGACGACGCCCCCGCGTGGAGCCGCAAGGCGGGCCCGGGCGGCTGGAACGACCTGGACAGCCTCGACGTCGGCAACGCCGAGATGGACGGCCTCACCAAGGCCGAGCGACAGAGCTACATGACCCTGTGGGCCATCAACAAGTCGCCGCTGTTCACCGGTGACGACCTCACCAAACTGGACAGCTACGGCGTCTCCCTGCTGACCGACAAGGAAGTCATCGCCGTCGACCAGAACGACTCGCCCGTCGCGCGTCCGGTCACCACCGTCGGTGACCAGCAGGTCTGGGGCACCGAGAACGCCGACGGCAGCCACACCGTCGCCCTGTTCAACCTCGCCGACTCCCCGGCGTCCGTCACCGCCCAGTGGGCCTCCCTCGGATTCACCGGCAACGCCTCCGTGCGCGACCTGTGGAACAAGGCGGACCTCGGCACCTACAAGAACAAGATCACCGAGGCGCTGCCCGCACACGGCTCGCGGCTGTTCACCGTCAAGCCCGGCGGCAGCACGCCGACCACCACGGGTTACGAGGCCGAGTCCGCCGCCAACACCCTGTCGGGCAACGCTTCGGTCGCCGGCTGCGACGCCTGTTCCGGCGGCAAGAAGGTCGGCAACCTCTACACCGGCGGCAAGCTGCGGTTCAACGACGTCACGGTGGAGAAGGACGGCATCTACACCGTCCAGGTCGCCTACGTCAGCGGCGACCCCCGCTCGGTGACCGTCTCCTCCAACAGCGGCAACGGCACCAGCGAGAAGTTCCCCTCCACGGGCGACTGGAACACGGCCGAGACGGTCAGCGTCCAGCTGGCGCTGAAGGCGGGCTCCAACACGATCACCTTCGACAGTGGCAGCGGATACGCCCCCGACATCGACAAGATCGTCGTTCCGCGGTCGGTCTGAGCTACGTAGTCGGTTCCGGTTCAGCAGTCCGCCCGACCCGCTTCCCGCGGGGCCCGGTGACACCACCCGGGCCCCGCGGGGACCCGCACCACGCCGACGGTCCGCAGCCGTCGTTCCCGCACGAGCAGCTCCCGGATATGGAGTGCACAACCGTGGACGTTCAGCACACCGCAGCACGCGACAACACCCCCAGCCGCAGAGGCTTCCTCGCCCTCGCCGCCGCGGCCGGCGCGGCCACCGCACTGGGCGGTCCGCCCGCCTTCACCGCCTCGGCCGCCCCCCTGCGCCCCACCGCATCGCCCATGCTGTCCGCGGCCGACGCCGCGAAGAACCAGCTGTGGTGGCAGGCTCCCGGCTCCGCCACGTCGATGATCGAGCAGGGGCTGCCGATCGGGAACGGGCGCCTCGGTGCGCTCGCGAGCAACGACCCCGCCGGCGAACTCCTGATGATCACCGACGCCACCCTGTGGACCGGAGGTCTCAACGACAGGCTGCAGAGCGACGGTCAGTTCCCGTACGGCCGCGACGACTTCGGCTCCCTGACGATGCTGGCCGAGCTCACCGTCGTCCTCCCCGACCACGACCTGGGCAACGTCAACAACTACCGTCGCTCCCTCGACCTGGCCCAGGGTCTGATCAGCACCTCGTACGACATCTCAGGCGTCACCTATCGGCGGCAGATCTTCGCCAGCCGACCCGACGACGCCATCGTCCTGTACTTCTCCCAGCAGGGCGGCGGCTTCTACACCGGTGCCGTCTCCCTCGCGGGCACCCACGGCGAGTCCACCACCGCCAACAGCGCGGGCCGCTACGCGTCGTTCGGCGCCTCCTTGGCCAACGGCCTGAAGTACGGCGCCGCCGTCACCGCGTACAGCGGCACGGGCAAGGTCCGCGCCGACGGTACGTCGATCGTTTTCAATGGCTGCAAGGACCTCACCGTCGTCGTCAGCGGCGGCACCGACTACGTGCCCGACGCGGCGACGAAGTTCCGCGATCCGTCCCTGGCCCCGGAGCGCCTCGCCAGGACCAAGGTCCTGAACGCGGCCGGTCAATCGGCGAGCACGCTGCTGCACACCCATGTCGCCGACTTCCGGGCCGTGTTCGGACAACTGGACATCAACCTCGGTACGTCCTCCGCCGCACAGCGCGAACTGGACACCTCGGAGCGGCTGCGGGCACGCCACCGGGACGACATCCCCGACCCGGAACTCGAGGCCGCCTACCTGCAGTTCGGCCGCTACCTCATGATCTCCGGATCCCGGGGCAGCCTGCCGATGGGCCTCCAGGGCCCCTGGCTGGACGGCAACGACCCGGACTGGATGGCCGACTACCACACCGACGTCAACCTCCAGATGAACTACTGGATGGCCGACCGGGCGGGACTGTCCGACTGCTTCGACGACTTCACCGACTACTGCCTCGTCCAGCTGCCCGAGTGGACGGAGGTCACCCAGCGGCTGTTCAACGACTCCAGCAACCGGTACCGCAACTCCAGCGGAAGGATCGCCGGCTGGACCGTGGCGATCTCCACCAACCCCTATGGCGGGGGCGGCTGGTGGTGGCACCCGGCCGGCAACGCCTGGATCTGCCAGAGCCTGTTCGAGCATTATGAGTACACGCAGGACCGCGCCTACCTGAAGAAGATCTACCCCCTCCTCAAGGGCGCCGTACAGTTCTGGGAGGCCCGCCTCATCACCACGACCGTCACCGACGCGTCCGGGACCGAGCGCGAGGTACTGATCGCCGACAGCGACTGGTCGCCCGAGCAGGGCCCTCTCGACGCCAAGGGCATCACGTACGCCCAGGAACTGGTGTGGAACCTCTTCGGCAACTACCGCACCGCTACCGAGGCGCTCGGGAAGGACGCCGCCTACCGCAGGACCGTCGACGGTCTGCGGGGGCGCCTGTACCTGCCCGTGGTCAGCCCCAGGACCGGCTGGCTGGAGGAGTGGATGTCACCCGACAACCTCGGCGAGACCACCCACCGGCACCTCTCCCCGCTCATCGGCCTCTTCCCCGGCGACCGGATCCGGCCGGACGGCTCCACGCCGAAGGACATCCTCGACGGTGCGACCGCCCTGCTCACCGCGCGCGGGATGAACAGCTTCGGCTGGGCCAACGCCTGGCGCAGCCTGTGCTGGGCGCGGCTGAAGAACGCGGAGAACGCCTACCGGCTGGTCGTCAACAACCTGAAGCCGTCGGTCAACGGCAGCAACGGCAGTGCGATGAACCTCTTCGACATGTACGAGGTGGAGAGGGGCCGCGGCATCTTCCAGATCGAGGCGAACTTCGGCACCCCCGCGGCGATCGTCGAGATGCTGGTCTACTCACGGCCCGGACACGTCGAGCTGCTGCCCGCCCTGCCCGCCGCCTGGGCGGCGTCCGGCTCGGTGTCCGGCGTGGGCGTCCGCGGCGGCTTCGTCGCCGACCTCAGCTGGAAGGAGGGCAAGGTGACCCGGGCCACGCTGAGGAGCGTCGGCGGACGCGAGACGACCGTCGTCGCGGGCGGTGCCTCGCACAAGATCAGCCTCGATCCCGGCGAATCCGTCACCCTGCGGGGCCTCGGATGAGCGGCGCCAGGGTGCGCCGCCGCGCCGTGGGCGTCGTATCGGCGCTGCTCCTCGCGGTCTGCGGACCCCTGACCGCCTCGGCGGCGGCGCGTCCGGGCGTCTCGTCGGACACGCCGGTGACGCCCGTCGCCGTGTCGCGGGCGATGCACTCCGTGGTCACCTGGGGCGCCAGTGCCGACCGGCAGGGCGCGGGACCCGCCGACCGCAGCTACCGGCTGGTCGTGCGTACCAGCGTCGGCGGCACGAACATGCGGATCCGGCTGTCCAACGCCTTCGGCGAGCACCCGGTGACCTTCGCGAGCGCGTACGCCGGGCTGCGGAAGCAGGGTGCGGAACTGGTCCACGGCTCCAACCGGCGGCTGTCGTTCGGCGGGGCCGCGTCCGTCACCGTCCCGGCCGGCGAGACCGTGTTCAGCGATCCGCTGCCCGGAAAGCTGGCCGCCGAGAGCGACTTGGTCGTCAGCCTGTACGTGACCGGTGTCCAGGGACCGACGACCGGCCACGGCATGGCCATGCGGACCAACTACGCGACCGCGGGCGACCACGCGGCCGAGGAGGGCGCTGCCAACTGGACCGATCCGATGGGCTCCTGGTACTGGCTGGACGCGGTCGACGTGGAGACGTCCGCGGCGGTCGGCTCGGTGGTGGCCCTCGGCGACTCCATCACCGACGGATGGGCCTCGACCACGGACGAGAACCGCCGCTGGCCCGACTATCTGTCCCGGCGGCTCCAGGCCGCGTCCGGGCTCACCGTGAAGGGAGTGGCGAACGAGGGGATCTCGGGCAACAAGGTGCTCGCGGACGGCGCCGGGCAGGCCGCCCTGAACAGACTCCAGCGTGACGTCCTCTCCCAGCCCGGGGTCCGCACGGTCTTCCTCTTCGAAGGCATCAACGACATCAAGGCCCATTCCGGCATCACGGTGGACGACATGATCGCCGGCTATCGGCAGATCATCGACCGGGCCCACGCGGCGGGCAAATGTGTCGTCGGCGCGACCGTCATGCCGTTCAAGGGCTGGTCCGAGTACGACGCCGCCTCCGAGGCCGTGCGCCAGGGCGTCAACGACTGGATCAGGAACAGCGGCGCGCTCGACGCCGTGACGGATTTCGACAGGATCACGCGCAATCCGTACGACCCGCGGCTGATCCTGCCGTTCTTCGACGGCGGCGATCACCTGCACCCCAACGACAAGGGGATGCAGGCGATGGCCGACGCGGTGGACCTCAGGAGCCTGGCGTCCTGCTGACGTCAGGCTCCGCGCGGGGCGGTCAGGGGTACGAGACCACGGTGGACGGCACCGTCGAGGTGCCCGACGTGGGTGCGCCGGTCTCGTTGACGACGTGCTCGTACTGACCCTGGCCACCCAGCGAGACGACCAGCAGATCGTGGAACTTCACGCCCGGCTTGTTCGGCGCCGCGAAGCCGTTGTGCTGGACGATCGTCGGGTCGACGTTGTAGTAGCAGTAGCTTCCGAGGCCCCAGCCCTCATGGGTGGTCACGGAGTCGGCGACCTTGTAGGCCGCGTACCCCTTGACGCTCCCGTTCTGGATCGCGGCCTGGTTCGGCGCGTCGTACGCCTTCTCGTTCTGGAAGAAGATCGTGCGGCCCCGCTGGCCGTACCACTGCACGTCGTACTTGTTGAAGTGCTCGACGAAGAGCCCCGTGGCCAGTACGTCGTCGCCGTTGACGCGGATGCCGTAGTCGGCCCGGTTGGTCTCCCAGCCGACGCCCGTGCCGTGGTCGGCCCGCCAGACCCAGGTGTGGTCGACGATCGTGTGCCGGCTGTTGACGACCATGCTGGTCGTCGCCTTGCCGGCGCCCGCCCCGCCGATGCGGACGAAGACGTCCTGCACGGTCGTCGGGTTGGCCGAGTGGTCCGCCGAGGCCCCGGCAGGACCGACCTCCAGGAGGGTCGCGGAGTTGACGGGCCCGGCGTCGACCAGGAAGCCGGCGAGCCGGACCCCGTCGACGTCGGCCGTCCTGAGCACGGTGACGCCGTTGTCCGGGACCAGCGTGGCGTAGCCGAGACCGAGGACCACCGTGCCCGCGCGGTTCACCTGGATCGGCTGGTCGAGGTGGTAGATCCCCGGTGTCAGCAGCAGGTGGAGACCTTGCGTGAGCGCGGCGTTCAGGGTAGCGGCGGTGACACCGGGCTTGGCCACGTAGAACTGGCTGAGCGGCAGCGACGAGCCGCGCGGGGTGCCGTTGCCCCAGGTGACGCCGCGCGCGTTGGTGCGCTTCTCCGGCAGGAACACCCGGTACTCGCTGCCGTTGAGGTACAGGAACGGCTTCTCGCGCGAGACCGGTGTGGTGTCGAGCGTCGTGTACGGCGGGTTCGGGAAGGACTGCGCGGGCGCGCCCTGGACGCCCGAGAACACCATGTTCCAGACGGCGTTGACCCAGCCGCCCACCGAGCTGTCGCGGGTGTACCACTGCTGCTGCGAGTACGGACCGACCGAGCCGTCGATCCGGCTGTCGGCGATGTAGCCGCCACTGGCCCAGCCGTAGCCGTTCGGGGCGAGGTTGAGACCGCCCTTGATGTGCATACGACGGAACGGGGCGGCCTGGGCGACGGCCCACCGGTTGGTGCCGCTGACCGGAGTGAGGGCGAGGTTCTCCGCCGAACGCCAGAAGTTCTGGGTGGCGTTGCCGTTGAACCAGCCGGCGTCGACGGTCACGTCCCCGTTGATCGTCGTGTCGTCCGGTGACAGGCCGAGGCCCGCGATCGAGGTGTAGAAGCCGAGTTGCGCGTTGAGGCCGCTGTACGTACCCGGCTTGAACAGGAACGCGTAGCGGCCCGTGCCGAACTGCGCCGACTCCTGCTGGTGGAAGACCTGGTCGAGCTTGGCCTGGATGCCCGGCGTCGAAGGGTCGAAGACGATGACGTTCGGGCCGAGATCACCGCCGCCGGGAAGGGCCGACGGCTGCTGGGCGGGCACGGCGGGAACAGCGGCCGAGGCGGACGCCGGTGAGGACAGTGCGAGCAGTCCGGGCGCCGCCGCGCCGGCCGCCATCGCACCGAGGACGGTGCGCCGCGCGACGGTGGAACGGCCGGGCTCCGGGACGTCTGTGGGGGTTCGAGACATGGGGGGCGACTCTCCTGGTTCAGGAAGTGAACGATGGGAGGTACGGGGGAGCGCTCTCTCGCCGATGCATGCTTCATCCAGGTGAACGACACGTCAAGACTTGTGACCGGAGTCCCCGATGTTGTTGCCCGGCCGACAGGCAACTCGGCCTGCATTTCGGATGGTTCATAGCTCTTTGTGCCCAAAGGGAGATCGGTGAGGGCCCGGGGATTGTGTTCAAGAGGTGCGCGCATGATTCGCCGCCGTGATCCTTAGTCAACTCCCTTGACACTCTCGCGCAACCGCCACAACACTCCTCAGCGGGAGAGCGCTCTCCCGTTTCCCTCGGCACATGTGATGGACCGTCACGCGGGCGGCCCCAGCGGCACTGTGCTCACCGCCGCTCCCGGCCGCCCGACCCCCACCGTCCCCATCGACGTGGCAGGAGGTCTCCATGGCACGGAGATCGAAGATCGTCTCAGGATTACTGATGTCCAGCGCGCTGGTGCTGACGTCGCTCGGTCTGGCCGGAGTCGCGATGAGCGCCGACCCCGTGTCCGGTCCGGCGTCGTCCGTGGCAGGTTCGACGACCGTCCACGCGGCTCACGCGATGGCCGCCTCGACGCTCTCCTCGCCCGAGGACCCGGACGGCGACGGCTACATCCCGGCGAACCCGCAGGTGACCGGGGTCGTCCCGTCCAAGGCGGATCCGACGCACCGCTACTTCCACGAGTTCCAGGCGAACTGCTCGGTGACCCGCACCAGGCCGGACGACCCGATCGTCTACCCCGGCCAGCCGGGCAAGTCCCACGACCACACCTTCCTGGGCAACACCACGACCGAAGCGGCCAGCACCACCGCCTCGCTCGACGCCGGTTCGACGAGCTGCAAGGCCCCCGGCGACAAGTCGGCCTACTGGATGCCGACCCTGCTCAAGGGCAACACGCCCGTCCTGCCGGTGGGTCCGCAGGTCATCTACTACAAGGCGGGCGTCACCGACTACACCAGTGTGCGGCCCTTCCCGAAGGGCCTGCGGTTCGTCGTCGGCAGCCCGACGCAGTCCGCGGCCGACTTCCGCGGCCACCCCGGGTTCGTCGAGGGATGGGAGTGCGGCAACAGCTACTTCAACGTGGACTTTCCTCAGCAGTGCCCGAACACCGCCGACGTCCAGCTCAACATCCGTTTCCAGGCCCCCAGTTGCTGGGACGGCAAGTACCTGGACACACCCGACCACAAGAGTCACATGGCGTATCCGGTGGTCAACCCCGGCACCAACAACAACATCTGCCCGGACGACCACCCGGTCGCCCTGCCGATGATCGAGTTCAAGATGGCCTTCCCGGTCAACGGTGACATGTCGCAGGTCAGGCTCTCGAGCGGCGCGGGCTACTCCTTCCACTACGACTTCTTCAACGTGTGGGACCCGCCGACGCTCAAGGCGCTCGTCGACCACTGCGTCGTCGGCGGACTCCAGTGCGACGCCCGCGGCTACGACCAGACGCACCCCGAAGCGGGCGCGGCACTCGACGAGAACTACCGGCTTCCCTGACGCGGACGCGTCCCGCCGGTCCGGCCCACACCCCGGACCGGCGGGACGACTCCCCCCACTTCACCCGCACTCCACCGGTTTCCCCCACCTCACCCGTACTCCACTTCACCCGCATCCCCTCACCCGTACACCGGACGGACACTCATGACCGGATCCCGTACCACCCGCCGCCGTATCGCGGCACCCCTCACCGCGGGCCTGCTCGCCGCGGGAGCGCTCGCCCTGCCGTCCCAGCCCGCCCAGGCGGCCGGCGGCGTCGTCAAGGTCACCGGCTCGCAGGGCAACTGGCAACTGACCGTCGACGGAAGCCCGTACCAGGTCAAGGGGCTCACCTGGGGACCCGCAGTCGCCGACGCCGGGCGCTATATGCCCGACCTGAAGTCGATGGGCGTCAACACCGTCCGCACCTGGGGCACCGACGCCTCCAGCAAACCCCTCTTCGACGCGGCGGCGGCCCAGGGCATCAGAGTGATCGCCGGCTTCTGGCTGCAGCCCGGCGGCGGTCCCGGCAGCGGCGGCTGCGTGAACTACCTGACGGACACCGCCTACAAGAACCAGGTGCTCACCGAGTTCCCGCAATGGGCCGCCACCTACAAGGACAACCCCGGTGTCCTGATGTGGAATGTCGGGAACGAGTCCGTGCTCGGACTCCAGAACTGTTACAGCGGCGACGAGTTGGAGCGCCAGCGCGACGCCTACACCACGCTCGTCAACGACATCACCAAGAAGATCCACGCCGTCGACCCCAACCACCCGGTCACCTCGACCGACGCGTGGACAGGCGCCTGGCCCTACTACAAGAAGAACGCCCCCGACCTCGACCTCTACGCGGTCAACGCCTACAACGCCATCTGTGACGTCAAGTCGGCCTGGGAGCAAGGTGGTTACACCAAGCCCTACATCGTCACCGAAACCGGTCCCGCGGGCGAGTGGGAGGTCCCGGACGACGCCAACGGCGTCCCCGCCGAACCCACCGACCGGGCGAAGGCCGACGGCTACACCCGGGCGTGGAACTGCGTCACCGGGCACAAGGGCGTCGCCCTCGGCGCGACGATGTTCCACTACGGGACCGAGTACGACTTCGGCGGCATCTGGTTCAACCTGCTGCCCGCGGGCGAGAAGCGGCTGTCGTACTACGCGGTGAAGAAGGCGTACGGCGCGGACACCTCCCGGGACAACACCCCGCCGGTCATCACCGACCTGGCCGTCGAGGGGGACGCGGGCAAGGTGCCCGCCGGACGCGACCTCACGCTCGCCGTCAAGGCCACGGACCCCAACGGCGATCCGATCACGTACGAGGTGCTGGACAACAGCATGTACGTCGACCAGAGCAAACAGCTGAACTCGCTGCCCTTCACCGACCTCGGCGGCGGCCGGCTCCGGGTGACCGCGCCGGACCGGCCCGGTGTCTGGAAGTTCTACGTCAAGGCCAAGGACGGCAAGGGCAACGTCGGTGTCGAGACCCGCTCCGTGCGGGTGGTGCCGCCCATCCCGAGCGGCACGAACGTCGCCCTCGGCAAGCCGGCCACCGCCTCCTCGTACCAGACGGGCGGCGGCGACTGCCCCTGCACCGCGGCGGGCGCCGTCGACGGCAACCTCAACACCCGCTGGGCCAGCGACTGGAGCGACCCCCAGTGGCTGCGGGTCGACCTCGGCACCCGCACCTCGTTCCGCCATGTGCAACTGGTCTGGGAGACCTCGTACGCCAAGGCCTACACCCTGCAGACCTCGGACGACGGGCAGAACTGGACCACCGTCCGCACGGTCACCGACGGCAACGGCGGCGTCGACGACCTCGACGTGTCCGGCACCGGCCGCTATGTACGGGTCAACGGCTCGGCCCGAGGAACCGGATGGGGTTACTCGCTGTACGAGTTCGGGGTCTACAACTGAATCGCGACATCGAGGGAGAGCGCTCTCCCAGGAATGAGGCCGGACAGGTGCGGAGCATGGACGACGAGGCGGAGCGCGAGCGGCTCCTCGGTAAACTCACGCTCCGCGAGAAGGTCCGGCTGCTGACCGGCGCGACCACCTGGCGCACCCGGGCCGAACCGGCCCTGGGACTGCGGGAGATGGTCCTGTCGGACGGTCCCGCCGGAGTACGCGGGCAGTCCTGGGACGAGCGCGATCCCGCCCTGCTGCTGCCCTCGGCGTCCGCCGTCGGCGCCCTGTGGGACGAGGAGTTGGTGGAGCGTCTCGGCGGCCTGCTCGCCGCCGAGGCGCGCCGCAAGGGCGTCGACGTGGTCCTCGCGCCCACCCTCAACCTCCACCGGACGCCGTTGGGCGGGCGGCACTTCGAGTGCTTCTCCGAGGATCCCGAGCTGACCGGCCGCACCGGCGCCGCGCTCGTCCGGGGCATCCAGGCACACGGCGTGGCCGCCACCGCCAAGCACTACGTGGCCAACGACTCCGAGACCGACCGCCTGACCGTCGACGTGCGGGTCTCCGAGCGGGTCCTGCGGGAGGTGTATCTGGCACCGTTCGAGGCGGCCGTCGAGGCCGGCGTCCGGGTCGTCATGGCCGGGTACAACGGCGTCAACGGCACCACGATGACCGCCAGTCCGCTGCTCACGGACCCCCTGAAGCGGGAATGGGGCTTCGACGGCGTGGTGGTCTCCGACTGGGGCGCCGTGCGCGCGGGCGACCCGGCCGCGCGCGCCGGCCTCGACCTCGCGATGCCGGGGCCGGAGAGCGCATGGGGGCAGGCGTTGGTACGCGCCGTGGAAGCGGGGCGTGTTCCGCGGGCGGCCGTCGACGACAAGGTGCGGCGGCTGCTCGGGCTCGCCGCGTCGTGCGGCGCCCTCGGCGAGCCGACGTCCGCGCCGGAGGCGGCGTCGCCGGTGCGGTTGTCGGAACCGTCGGAGCCGGCGTACGGGCCGCAACCCCCGGTGCCGGTGTCCGCGTTGGAGGCGCCGTCGTCACCTGAGCCGGCGTCGTCGTCGGTAGCGGCGGAGCCGTCGTTCGCGCCGGAACCGTCGGTGCTCGCGTCCGCGCTGGAGGTGTCGTCGTCACGCGGGCCGGTATCGGTGTCGGCGTCGTCACCGGATCCGTCGGAGCAATCGTTCGGCCCGGAGCGGCCGGAGCGGCCGGAGTCGCCGGGGGCCGTCCCGCCCGTCATCAGTCGCCGCGCCGCGCACGCGCTGCTGCGCCGCGCCGTCGCCGCGAGCGCCGTCCTGCTGCACAATCGCGATGTCCTCCCGCTCGACCCGGGCCGGTTGCGCAGCCTCGCCGTGATCGGAGCGCACGCGGCCCTGCCGCGCACCCAGGGCGGCGGCAGCGCGGGGGTCTTCCCCGAGCGGGTCGTCACACCGCTGGACGGCATCAGGGCGGCGCTCGGCGACGACGTGCGTCTCGTGCACGCACCCGGCCCCTCGACCGACGCCCCTCCGGCACCCCTGACCCCGGACCTGTGCACCGATCCGCTCACGGGCAGGCCCGGGGTCCGCCTGCGCCTGCTGGACGCGGCGGGGCTGGTGTTGCACTCCGAACACCGGCGTAGCGGACGCCAGTTGGAGCCACCACTCGAACCCGGCGCGCACACAGTCGAGATCAGTGCCCTCCTGCTTCCGGGAACCTCGGGGGCGTGGACGCTCGGAGTCGGCGGGTTCGGCCGCCTGAGTATCGCGGTCGACGAACACGTCTTCCTGGATGGGGAGTTCGGCAAGGAGACCGACGATCCGGCGGTCGTCCATGTGAACCCGCCCGTCCACTGCGTGCGGGTGCCGCTCACGGCCGGACGCCCGGCGCACGTCGTGGCCCGCCGTGAACTGGCCCCGGATACCGGCCGGGCCACCGTCGTCACCGCGGCCCCACCGCGCCCCGACGACGCGGCGGCCCTGGCCGACGCGACGGGGGCGGCCCGCGACGCGGACGCGGCGATCGTGGTCGTCGGCACCACCGAACACGGCGAGTCGGAGGGCTACGACCGGACGGACCTCGGGCTCGGCGGACGCCAGGACGAGCTGGTCCGGGCGGTGACCGCCGTCAACCCGCGCACGGTCGTCGTCGTCAACAGCGGCGGACCGGTCGAACTGCCCTGGCGCGCGCGGGCCGGTGCCGTGCTGCTGACCTGGTTCCCCGGACAGGAGGGCGGCGCGGGCCTGGCCGACGTGCTGTTCGGCCGCGCCGAACCCGGCGGCCGGCTGCCGACGACCTGGGCGGCGGCCCTCGCCGACGCGCCCGTCACCCGCACCCGGCCCGATCGCGGACGCCTCGACTACGCGGAGGGCCTGCACATCGGCTACCGAGCCTGGGCGCGCCACGACCGTGAACCGGCCTACTGGTTCGGCCACGGCCTCGGCTTCACGACCTGGGCGTACGAGGGGCTGGTCGTCCCCGAGGACATCGTGGCCGGAGAGTCGTTCACCGCGCGGGTCGAGGTGCGCAACACCGGCCCGCGCCGCGGACGCGAGGTCGTCCAGGTCTATCTCGCCGGGCCTCCCGGACCTCTGGACCGTCCGGCACGATGGTTCGCCGGATACACCGCGGTGAGCGCCCGACCGGGCGAGCGGGCCACGGCGTTGGTGCGGATACCGGCCCGCGCGCTGCGTCACTGGGCACAGGACGAGCACACGTGGCGCACACGACCCGGCCCCTACCGCGTGCTCGCCGGCCGCTCCGCGGGCGCTCTGCCGCTGACGGCCACCGTGCTGGTCCGGGCCCCCGAATGAGCGCTGGGGCGGCCGGGGAGAGCGCTCTATCCCGAGGCGGTGCCGTGCGGTTAGGGTGCCGCCATGAGCAGACAGGCTCCCACGCTGGAGGATGTCGCGCGGGTGGCCGGAGTCTCTCGCGCGACCGTGTCCCGGGTCGTCAACGGTGTCCGCAATGTCGACCCAGGGATTCAGGAAGTGGTGCGTCAGGCCATCGAGCGGACCGGATACGCGCCCAACCGGGCCGCCAGATCGCTGGTGACCCGGCGCAGCCAGACCGTGGCGCTGATCGTCTCCGGCGCGGGCGACACCTCGGGGGAGGAACAGAACGCCTTCGCCGCAAGGGTGTTCGCGGACCCCTTCTTCGGACGGGTCGTCAGCGGCGTGGTGGGGTACCTGCGTCCACGCTCGATGCATCCGCTCCTGATGTTCGCCGAGTCCGCGGAGACCAGGAGCCAGGTGCTGAGCGACCTGAGGCAGGGCAGCGCGGACGGCGCGCTCGTCGTCTCCACCCACGCCGACGACCCGCTGCCCGCGCTGCTCGCCGACGCCGGTCTGCCCGCCGTCCTCTTCGCCCGGCCCTCCCGCCCCGTGCGGCTGAGCTACGTCGATCTCGCCCACCGTGAGGGGGCGCGACTGGCGGCCGAGCACCTGCTGAACCGGGGGTGCCGGCGGATCGTCACCGTCACCGGGCCGCTCGGAGTGGCCGCGAGCCAGGACCGGCTCGCCGGGTTCCGCGACACGATGGCCCGCGGAGGGCATCCGTACGTCCCCGTGGCCGAGGGCGGATTCACCCTGGACAGCGGCATGGCCGCGATGTCCCGGCTGCTCTCCGAACACCCCGACGTGGACGGGGTGTTCGCCGCCAACGACCTGATGGCCCAGGGAGTGTGCCAGATGCTGCGGGAGCATGGCAGACAGGTGCCGGACGATGTCGCCGTCGTCGGCTTCGACGACTCCAGCGTGGCGGTGACATGCCGGCCCCCGCTGACCACCGTGCGGCAGCCGGTGGAGGCGATGGCCGCGGCGATGGCCGCGCTCCTCGACGAGCACATCCGGGGCGTACGCACCGAACCCACGTCGTTGATCTTCGACCCGGAACTCGTGGTCCGCGCTTCGGCGTAGCCGGGTGCCGCCCGTTCGGCGTGCCCTCCTGCGGCCGGCCGTGTCCCGGAGCCTCGCCGCCGGCCGTGGCGCGCGCCGGGTGGCGCCCCGCACCACGCGCCCTCCGGTCCCCGGGTTCGCCGGTGCCGGTGGCGGACACTGGACCGGTCAGGATGGACCAGTACCCGGCCGGACAGGCGGGCCGGCGACGGAAGGCAGGCGCATGACCCACCCGATCACCGTGGGCGTGGACGGATCACCCGAGAGCCGGGCGGCGCTGGCCTGGGCGGGCCGCGAAGCCGTCCGCCGGGGTGTGCCCCTGCGGGTGGTGTACGCCTGGCACTGGCCGCCGCACGACATGGTCGGCGGTGGTGACCGGAAGGACCAGGCACGCTGGGCGCGCCGCATGATCGAGGACGCGGCCCGCACGGTCACCGACCGGCACGGCGACCTGTCGGTCACGGTCGACGTGATCGACTCCGTCGGAGGCGAGGTGGTCGAAGAGCTGCTGGGCGTCGCGGCCGAGACCGGGACACTGGTCCTCGGGTCGCGCGGATACGGCGCGTTCGTCGGCTTCCTGCTCGGCTCCGTCGGACAGCGGGTGATCTCCGAGGCGCCCTGCCCGGTCGTGCTGGTGCGCTCGGAGGACCGCCCCGAAGCGGAAGCGGGCGGCCGGGAGATCGTCGTGGGCCAGCAGGGCGGTCCGGAGGACGGCGCGGCCGGTCTCCGTTTCGCGTTCGAGACCGCGGCGGCCCGTGGCGCGGCGGTGCGGGCCGTACGGGCCTGGAGCCTGCCGCCGGTGTTCGCCTACAGCCCCGGCTCGCTGAAGATGCTGGACGAGGCCGGCGGCCTGGAGCCGTACGAGAGGAAGGCGCTGGCCGAGGCGCTCCAGCCGTGGCGCGAACGCTTCCCCGAGGTGCCCGTCACCCAGCACATCGAGATGGGCAGCGCCGGCCAGGTACTGCTGTCACTCTCCGACCGGGCCCAGCTGATGGTCGTCGGGCGGCGGGCCGACCGCTCCGCGGTGGGCGCGCGGATCGGTTCGGTGGCCCACGCGGTGATGCACCACGCGCCGTGCCCGGTGGCGGTGGTCCCGCACTCCTGAAGGCCCGTCGGAGCGCGGCCGACTCGCCGCCGGGCGCTTTCAAGTCTCAAGGAAACACTGGGAGTCGAGGCCAGGTGTGAGCGGTGCCGGCGCGGTCGCAGGCGCCCGGCACCGGTTCACCACGCCCTGACGCGAGGTGACCCGGGCCGGACGTGGCGGTCACGTGTTGTCGGCGCGGGACATCCGCAGGGCGAGATCCTGGAGCAGATCGGCCGTCTGGACGTCGGTCCGGCCGGAGTCGTGGAGGTCGGCGAGTTCGGAGAAGAGGAACGCGAAGGCGCCCACCAACGAGATGGCGGCGGGCAGATAGGCGTCCGCCACCGCCTGCCCGGCCTCGGCGGGGCCGGCGTCGCCGGGCACCTCGACGCGCGGGAACACCTCGGTGACGAGCGCGCCCAGGTTGTTCTCGGCCGACTCGACCCCGTCCTCCTCGTCCTGGGCGATCCTGCGCACCATGGCGTTGGTCTCGGTGAGCACGCCGATGGCGCGCAGGATGATCTCCGTCTGTTCCATGCCGTGAGCCTAAACGGGCGAAGCCCCGCTGTGACGGGGATCTTGGTCTCGGGATGGTAGACAGTGCCCATGAACGACATCTCCCGCGCCCACCGGGCCGACGCGCGATGACCGCGGGCATCGACACCCCCGACCGCCGCGGCCGCACCGGACTCGATCAAGCGGGCCGTGACCTGACCGGCAACCCACGGGTCAAGATCCGCGACGTACAACTCCTGTCCTGCCACTGGTACGTGGAGCGCACCACCACCTTCGACCTCCAGCTCGCCGACGGAACCTGGAGCACCCAGGAGCGCGAGACCCACGACCGCGGCAACGGAGCCACCCTCCTGCTGTACGACACCGAGCGGGAAACCGTGCTGCTGACCAGGCAGTTCCGGTATCCCGTGTATGTCAACGGGCATCCGGACGGCATGCTGGTCGAGACACCGGGCGGCCTGCTCGACGAGGCGGACGAGCACCCCGAGGTCGCGGTACGGCGTGAGGTCATCGAGGAGACCGGGCACACCGTCGGCGCGGTCGAGCACGTCTTCGACGTCTACATGAGTCCGGGTTCGGTCACCGAGCGGGTGAGCTTCTACGCCGCCTCCTACGGCCCGTCCACCCATACCCATGAGGGCGGCGGACTCGACGAGGAGGGCGAGGACATCGAAATGGTCGAACTGCCCTTCCGTGACGCCCTGGCGATGGTCCGCACCGGGGAGATCGCCGACGCCAAGACCATCATGCTGTTGCAGTGGGCCGCTCTGGAGGGCCCGTTCAAGAAGGCCTGACCCGGAGAGCACTTCAGGTTCCGGACTCCCGTTCGGGCCCGGGCACTTCGGGCCCGAACGGGAGGGACTACGGGCGTTCGACACCGCGGGGTGCCCGGCGGGTGGTGAGCAGCAGGGCGATGTCGTCGGGGCGCTCAGTGGCCTGCCGGGCCTCCGCGGTGAGCAGATCGGCGGCTCGGGACAGGGACGGTCCGCCCGATCTGAGATGCTGCGGGGGGCCCGCCTCGGCCAGGGTCGCGCGAAGTGCCTCGACCCCCTCGTCGATGTCCGTGCCGGGCCGCTCGACCAGGCCGTCCGTGTAGAGGGCCAGCACGGCCTCCGGTTCCAGCATCAGATCCGTCACGGGGTAGTCGGCCCGCGGGTCGACGCCGAGCACCACACCGCCGGGCAGGTCCAGGACCTCGGTGCGGCCGTCGGGATGGCGCAGCAGCGGCTGCGGATGCCCGGCCCGCGCGGCCTGCGCGACCCCGGTCAGCGGGTCCACCCGGACATAGCAGCAACTCGCGAACTGGCCAGGGTCGAGGTCGATGAGCAGCCGGTTGGTGCCGCTCATCACCTCGTCCGGAGGATGGTCCCCGAGGGCGAACGCCCGCACCGCGCTGCGGAGTTGACCCATGGTGGCGGCGGCCTGGACACCGTGTCCCTGTACGTCTCCGATGACGAGGGCGAGCCCGTCGCCGGCCTCGACGACGTCGTACCAGTCGCCGCCCACGTCCATGCCGACGGTGCCGGGCAGATAGCGGCCCGCCGTCTGCACCAGAGGGTGCGCCGACAGCCGGTGCGGCAGCAGGGCCTCCTGGAGCCCGCGGGCGAGCGCGGACTCGTTGTCGTAGCGCCGAGCCCGTTCCAGGGACTGCGCGATCAGACCGGCGAGCGCGGTGAGGACCGTACGCTCCTCGGTGCTGAAGGTGCGGGGCCGGTCGAACCCGAGGATGCAGGAGCCGACCGGACGCCCGGAGGCGATCAGCGGAAGGAAGGCACGGGCCCCGACCGTGGCGTCCAGGTCGATGCCCGGATAGGCGGCGGCCAGCTGTTGCATCGACTCGAAGAAGAGCGGCCGGCCGCTGGTGAGCGTCTCGACCCCGGGCAGTTTGGCGTCGAGGCCCACGCCGTCGAAGGGGGCGAGGAAGCCCTGCGGGAAGCCGGTCTCCCAGGCCAGGTAGAGCCGGCGGTCCTGGAGCAGATAGATGGCGAGGCGGCGGCTGCCGAACGCGGGCAGCAGCTCGCGCATCACCACTTCGGACACCTGCCGTGCGGTCACGGCCTCGGTCAGCGCGATCGCGAGGACGATGGGCCGGTACTGAGGTGCCGTGCCCGTGACGCCGTTGTCGGGTTCCTCCAGGTCGGCCCGTACGGCCTGCGTCGCCTCCGCTTCGAACGGGGCGTTCCCGGTGGCGTCCGCGGCCCGCCCCAGCGGCATGATCTTGCAGGTCACACCGCGGGGCCCCGGATAGACGGAGAAACTCAGCCAGGTTCCCGCCGTGTTTCCCGGAGACGTCTCGGTGCCGCTCCCCAGCGGGCTCCGGGCCCGGAAGTGCACCGGGTCGGGCGAGAGCAGCGCGCTGCGCAGATGATCCTCGTACGCGGGCTGGTTCATCCAGGGCACCACGTCCCACAGCAGCCGCCCCAGCAGCTCGCTCCGCGGCCGGCCGAGCAGGCCGGCGGCGCGTGGATTGGCGTAGGTGATCAGCCCGAGCCGGTCGATCGCGAAGACGCCCTCCGGGAGCTGGTCGGCGGCTCCGTCCGCCGCCGCTCCCGGCCCCGGGTCGACGAGCGCGCCGCTGACCCGGTACGGCGGGACGCCGGCTCCTCCCGCGGTCCACAGCTCGAGGAGCCGCAGACCGCCGCTGCCGGTGCGTACGGGCATCGGATGGGGCGGCGGACGGCCGGCGGCCGTCTCGCGCAGGGCGGCCAGCAACAGCCGGGGGTCGTCGTGGGCCAGCGCGTCCGCGAAGGCCTCCGGCGTCCCCGCGAAGTCGTTCTGAGGGATCCCGAGGAGCGCCCACAGGGCGTCGTCGGCGACCAGCGTGCTGCCGCCGGGATCCCAGGTGAAGCCCCCGACGCAGCGGGTGGACGGGCCGTCGGCGGGCGGGCGCGTTCCCAGCGGCTCGCCGTCCCACAGGACCGGGGACCCGTCCTTGTCCAGCAGCGCCAGGGCGGCTCCGAGCTCGTCCGCCACCGCCGTCATCCGGTCGCGGTCCGGCAGGACCTCGGTGGCGTCCGAGGCCGACGGGCGCAGCACCGTGAGGACGCCGTACGGGGTGGAGTCGCCGACGACCGGCACGTAGAGCGAACCGAACTGGAACGGCAGACCGGCCGCGAGCTGCGGATAGCGGCGCATCGTCTCCGCGGGATCGGCGAGCAGTACCTCCACGCCGAGCCGATGGGCGTCCGCGACCGGAAACGGCCGGTCCACGTGCATCCGCCACCAGGGGCGGAAGAGCGGGCTCGGAAGCCCCGCGAGCACGGCGAGACGCAGCAGACCGGGCGTGCCGGAGCGCAGATACACACCTCCCGCGAAGCCGCGGGCGGCCCGGATCGCGTCCGTCACCGCGTCACTGAGCAGGACGGCCAGGCTGTCCAGCGCCTGGCCCTCGCGCTCGGCGCTCCCTGTCATCGGTCTGCCCTCGTCCGCCCGCCGCCAAGGGGGTAACACAGCAAGAATGCGCCTCTCAGGTCGCTGACCGCACCTCGACGTCCTCCGCGGCACCAGGACGTGAGGCCATTCTTCCCGGCCGCGCCCGGATCTGCCGAGCGTGAACATACCGGGTCGGGAGTGGTTCGGGAGCTGTCCGGAGGCGAGTGATTCAGGAAGCCGGTCCGCGCACCAGCGTCTCGTCGGCGACGGCCACCACGGCCTCGGCCAGCGCGCCGAGCGCGGGGAAGTCGAGCTTCCACTGCTGCCAGAACAGCGGAACGTCGACACCCCGGCCCGGTACGAGGTGGACCAGCCTTCCGGCGCGCAGCAGCGGTTCGGCCTGGACCTCGGGCACCATGCCCCAGCCCATTCCGGCCACGACGGCATCGACGAAGCCCTCCGAGGTGGGCACGAAGTGGCGCAGGGCGCTCGCTCCCGGACCGGCGCTCGCTCCCGGACCGCCCGTGAGCGCGCGGACGAAGTCGTCCTGGAAGTCGTCGTTGCGGTCGAAGGCCACCACGGGGGCCGAGCCGATCACCTCGCGCAGCGGGGTACCGGCCGCGGTGCCGAGCCACCGTTCGGCGAAGCCGGGACTCGCCACCGGGAGATAGCGCATCCGCCCGAGGGCGCGGACGGAGCATCCGGCCACGGGGTCGGGCGACGAGGTCACCGCCGCCATCACCGTTCCCTCGCGCAGCAGGGCGGCGGTGTGGTCCTCGTCCTCGCGGCGCAGTTCGAAGCAGAGCCGGAGTTCCGCCGGTACTCGGGAGAGTGCCGGCAGGAACCAGGTCGCCAGTGAGTCGGCGTTCACCGCGATCGACAGCCGTGTGGGCCGGCCGGATCCGGACATGCCCAGTTCGGCGTGCGCGTCGCGCTCCAGCCGGGCGAGCCGGCGGGCGAATCGCACCACGATCTCGCCGGACTCGGTCGGCCGCACCGGCTTCGTCCGCGTCAGCAGGACCCGGCCGGTGCGCTGTTCGAGTGACTTGACCCGCTGGCTCACCGCCGAGGGCGTCACATGGAGCGCCGTGGCCGCCGCGTCGAAGGTGCCCTCGTCGACCACCGCGAGCAGCGTGCGCACCTGGTCGAGGGGAAGTCCCGTCATCACGAACGCTAATGATACGTAAGAATCTTTAGCTGTACTCCTGGCGATTCGTTTTCTAGCGTCGAAGACATGACAGACGCGCTCACCACCGCGGTCGCCGGATTCGGCACCGGTCTCTCCCTCATCGTCGCCATCGGCGCGCAGAACGCCTTCGTCCTGCGCCAGGGCATCCGCCGGGACGCGGTCCTCGCCGTGGTGGGCATCTGCGCCCTGTCCGACGCGCTGCTCATCGCGCTCGGGGTCGGCGGGGTCGGCGCGATAGTGGTGGCCTGGCCCGCCGCGCTCACCGCGGTCGGGCTGATCGGCGGCTGTTTCCTGATCGTCTACGGCGTCCTCGCCGCCCGTCGGGTCCTGAAGCCCTCGGCCCTGCGGGCGGCGACCGTGTCCCCGGGCTCGTGGCGCCGCGCCGTCCTCACCTGCCTCGCCCTGACCTGGCTCAACCCGCACGTCTACCTCGACACCGTGTTCCTGCTCGGCTCGCTCGCCGCCGACCGCGGATCACTGCGCTGGACGTTCGGGTTCGGGGCGGCGCTCGCCAGCCTGTGCTGGTTCGCGGCCCTCGGGTTCGGTGCCCGGCTGCTCGGCCGCTTTCTGGCCCGGCCCGCGTCCTGGCGCGTGCTGGACGGCCTCGTCGCCACGACGATGATCGCGACGGGTGCCACGCTGATCGCCGGCGCCTGAGCCGCCGTACACCGCACCGGGTCGCCGGACACCGTTCCTGAGCGGCCGTACACCGCGCGCACCGCCGAACACCGTGCTGAGCCGCCGAACGGCCCGCCCGCACCGCCGGACACCGTCCCGAGCCGCCGTATACCGGTCGTCCGTCCGTCCCGTGAGAGCTCGGGCGCAGGGTGCCCGGTGCGCCAATCCGGTCCCCCGGGGGACACAAGCCGCTCACGCTCGGCCATAGTGATCCCCGAATCGAAAGATGTATCGAGCAATCAGGGTGAGCGTGGACACGAGCCAGAGCAATACGGACAGCGGCGCCGCGGCGCCCGACCGGAGCGCGGAAGCCGAGCGGCCCGACCGCTCCGGATGGCGCCGCTGGGCGATGGACACCCGGCCGCTGCGCCGCCCCGCCTACCGCCGGCTGTGGACGTCGACCGCCGTCACCTCCGTGGGCAGCCAGCTCACCGCAGTCGCCGTGCCCAAGCAGATCTACGACATCACCGGCTCCTCGGCCTGGGTCGGCTACGCGAGCCTCGCCGGCCTGCTGCCCCTGGTGGTCTTCGCCCTGTGGGGCGGTGCGATCGCCGACAGCATGGACCGCCGCAAACTGCTCCTCCTCACCAACACCGGCATAGCCGTCACCTCGCTGCTCTTCTGGGTCCAGGCCGCCACCGGACTGGAGTCGGTGCTCGTCCTGATGGTCCTGCTCGCCGTGCAGCAGGCGTTCTTCGGCCTCAACTCCCCGGCCCGCAGCGCGTCCATCGCCCGGCTCGTCCCGGCGGACGAACTGCCCGCCGCCAACGCGCTCGGCGCGACCGTCATGCAGACCGGCTCGGTGGCCGGGCCGATGCTCGCCGGTGCGCTCATTCCCCTCATCGGGCTGCCCGAGCTCTATCTGATCGACGCTCTCGCCCTGTGCGTCACCGTGTGGGCCGTCCTGCGGCTCCCCGCGCTGCCGCCCCTCACGGGAGCGGACGCCCGGCGCGCGGGCCTGCGCGAAGTGGTGGCCGGCTTCCGCTACATCGCCCTGCACAAGGTGCTGTTGCTGTCCTTCCTCGCCGACATCATCGCCATGGTCTTCGGCATGCCGCGCGCCCTGTTCCCGCAGCTCGCCGCCGAGACGTACGCCCCGTACGGAGAGGGACTCGCGCTCGGACTGCTGTTCGCGGCGATCCCCATCGGGGCGGTCGTCGGCGGACTGATGTCGGGCACCTTCTCCCGCGCCCGGCGGCACGGTCTGATGGTCATCGTCTCCGTCGTGGCCTGGGGCGCGGCCATCACCGGGTTCGGGCTCAGCGGCAGTCTGTGGGTCGCCGTGGCCTTCCTGGCCGTGGCCGGGGTCGCCGACATGGTGTCCATGGTCTTCCGCGGCGCGATCCTGCTCTCCGCCGCCACCGACGAGATGCGCGGGCGGCTCCAGGGCGTGTTCACGGTCGTCGTCGTGGGCGGCCCACGTGTCGCCGACGTCCTGCACGGCACGGCCGGCTCGGCGTTCGGGGCACCCGCCGCGGTCGCCGGCGGCGGCCTTCTGGTCGTCGTCGCGGTGCTTGCGCTCGCATTTGTCACACCGGCCCTGAGGCGTTACACAATCTGAATAGTGATCTGAATACGGAATGGACCTTGGTGGTTCTAGAGTGACCGCCATGGGGGACACGCGACCTACCTCGGAATTCCACGCGCAGAACGTCAGCGCGGACAGCACCGCCCGTCTGGTGGGCGCCCTGGATGCTCAGGACGTCAACGACGGTGTACAACGCCTGCGTTCCTGGGCACACGCGGCACTGGCCGTACGGCCCGGAGAACGGGCGCTCGACATCGGCGCGGGCACCGGCTCGCAGACCCGGCGTCTCGCGGCCGCCGTGGGTCCCCGGGGCCGCGTGCTCGGCATCGAACCGAGCCCCGGACTGCGCGCCGTGGCCGAACAGCGGGGGACCGAGGAGCGCAGCGCCGCCCGCTTCGCCGACGGTGACGCCCTCTCCCTTCCGCTGCCGGACGCCACCGTCGACGTGGTCTGGTGCGAGCGGGTGCTCCAGCACCTCGTCGAGCCGGAGAAGGCCGTCTTCGAGATAGCGCGCGTGCTGCGCCCCGGCGGGCGGGTCGCCCTGCTGGACACCGACTGGGCGACCACGATCCTGCACCCGGGCGACCCCGAGACGATCGCCGCGCTCACCACCGGCGCGCTGTCCGCGGCCACCGACCCGTACTCCGGGCGCAAGCTGGTGGGACGGCTGACGGCAGCCGGGATGGTGGTCGACGACCGCGGATCCCAGGCCCTGCTCCAGGACCACAAATCGGTCGCCTGGCCGCTCATCCGCATGCTGGGCGATTCGGCGCTGCGCCGTGGACTCATCGGCGAGACGCAGCGCGACCGCCTGTACGAGGACCTCACGGAGGCCGCGCGAGAGGGCGGTCTGCACATGTCCGTGACGATGTTCGGGGCCGTGGCGCACCGTCCGGAATGATCCGGTCCGGGTTCGCGGCGTACCGTCCGGAATGATCCGGAATACAATGGAATGGCCGTCGCTGACGGACTAGTACGCAGATTTCCCCTGGTATTGGGGGTACGCGAACACCATGTACACCGCGAGCCATGATCTGATCGCAGCAAGTTCGACGCTGAACGCGGGCGCCGCCTTCATCGGCGGCCTCATCATCGCCGGCGCGCTCGTCTGGGCCGTCCGGATGGGCATCAGGGTACGGAACCTGGAATCGCGCCCGCCCACTCCCGAAGAGCAGCCCAGGCTGCCCGACGGCGGGGCGGTGCACGAGGAGCGGGAGATGCGAGAACCCGACGAGGTTCCGCACGCCGCGGACGAGAGCGAGCGGCTGATGCCGTACAACATGCACTCCGCGAGTACCAAACACGCTGATGACCAGCATCGCAAGCGCTGGCAACCGGGATCCAGCGGGTCCTTCGGCAGCGGCGGACCCGGCAGAACCTGACCGGGACGCGAAGGAGCCGACCGCCGCGCGCGGCCGGCTCCTTCACGTGCGCACGGGAGAGCGGCTTCTCGCGCCTGTCGTACGGGAGGCCAGTTCCCCGCGCGTGGCGCGCAGGGCGAATCCTTGCGTACGGCGCAGGGCCGGACCTCGTGTCACGCCTCCGGGAGATCGCCCCCCCAGACGCGTCACGTCGAACAGGACGAGATGAGCGGGGGCCTGATCCGCGCGCCGGGCGGCCCTGCCCGGCGACCGGGCGAGACCCGTCCGCGACTGCAACAGCTGGAAGTCGCCCCGGTCCTGTTCGTCCAGGACCAGCACCTCACCGTCCAGGACCGCCGCGGTCGTACCGAGAACGCCGCCGAGGCCCCGCAGTTCCGGATGGACCACGGAACGCTGGCCGTCCTGCTTCGTCTCGTACGCCCAGCGCGTGTCCTGTCCGGAGGCCGGCAGGGTTCCGGGGATCGCGAGCATCGGCGCGATCAGCGGCAGCTTCGGCAGGTTCACAGCTGTTCTGTCGACATGCCGCCCACCGCACACGCTTCGCCGCAGCCCCTTTCGCCTGAACGGCCGCGCCGGGTGCCCGGGGAGCGCCGGGTGGTCCGGACGCGGCCCCTAACGCTCCAGCGCCTGGGCGATGAGCGTCTGTAGGTGCAGTCCCCGGTGGGCGTCGAGCTCTCCGGCCCTGCCCGACCGGACGGCCGTGGCGAACTCGCGGCGCAGCACGGGCCAGGACTCCTCGTGGTCGAGGGCTCCGCCGTCGAAGACCAGCTCGGGGTGCCGGCCGAAGAGCTCGACGCGGGTGATCCCGCGCTCGACGTCGACCGAGCCCGACAGGGAGGCCTGGCTCACGGCGCCGCTGTCGTGCTCGCAGGTCAGTTCGAGCCAGCGGCGCGGGTCCCCGGCGCCGCGCACCCGGACGATCGGGCCGAGAGCCGCGTCCAGCAGATCGAGGAGGTGCGGCCCGAGGTCCAGCAGCGCCCCGTGCTCAAGACGCCACGGGGTCGCGAAGTCACCGCCCAGGAAAGCGCCGCTGAGACAGCAGGAGCGCGCGCCCGAGACGTCCAGGGCCCGCGCCTCGGCGAGGAACCGCCGAGTGGCCGGGTGATAACGGTTCGTCAGGACGAGCTGGGAGACCACGCCCGAGGCGTCGATCGCGTCCACGAGCCGCCGCGCCGCGGGCAGATCGAGCGCGAGCGGCTTCTCCAGGAGCAGGGCCTTGCCCGCCTCGGCGGCCCGCACGGCCAGTTCGGCCTGGACGGCGGGCGGCACCGAGAAGGCGACCGCCTCGCAGTCGTCGAGCAGTTCCTCGAACGTCGCCGCGACGGTCGCGCCGAGCGGCACCGCCGTCTCGCGGGCGGCCTCCGGCCGGCGTGCCCACACCGACGTCAGCCGGGTCTCGGGACCGGCGGCGAGCACCCGGGCGTGCACGGCCCGCGCCCAGGGCCCCGCGCCGACGAGCCCCACCCTGACGGGGGCATGAGTCCAGGTGGGCGAGGTGCTGGTCACGGGCATCTCCTCTGTGCTGTACGGGGCCTGACGCGCCGTCGGACCGGCGGCGGCGCCGACGCGGGGGAGCGGTGGAGGCGGCCAGGAGCCGGATCTTCGGACGTGTGGACAGACTTCACCACGGTGTCCCGGTGTCCGGCCAGCGGATGGACCCCGCGGGCACGCCCCGTCCGCCCCTGGCTCCGCCCCTCCCAGGGCACAAGGGGGCGCGGGAGCCCGGCGTACGAACACGGAAAGCGCGCCTCTGTCCGTCCCGACCTGCCACGCGCCATCATGCGGGGCATGGATCCCACACAGGACAAAGCAGGCTTCGCGGGCGGTTCCGGCCTGCCCGTACTGCCGGAGGACTGGCAGCGATGTCTCGCCGTGGCCGCTCACCCGGACGACATCGAGTACGGCTCCGCCTGCGCCGTCGCGCGCTGGACGGCACAGGGCAAGCAGGTGAGCTATCTGCTGGCGACCAGGGGAGAGGCCGGCATCGACGGCCTGCACCCGGACCGGGCGGCACCGCTGCGCGAGGCCGAGGAACGGGCCGGTGCACGGCAGGTCGGCGTCGAGACCGTCGAGTTCCTCGACCACCGCGACGGTGTCGTCGAGTACGGGCTCGGACTGCGCCGGGAGATCGTGCGCGCGATGCGCCGCCACCGGCCCGAGGTCGTGGTGTCCGGCGCGTTCACGGTGCGGATGATCGGCGGCATCACCAACCAGGCGGACCACCGGGCGGTGGGCCTGGCCGCACTCGACGCGGCCCGCGACGCGGGAAACCGCTGGGTCTTCCCCGAACTCGGCGACGAAGGTCTGGAACCCTGGAACGGCATCCGGATGGTGTGCTTCGCCGGACCGGAACAGCCCACCCATGGCGTCGACGTCACCGGTGAACCCCTCGAACGCGGCATCGCCTCGCTGGAGGCGCACGCCGAGTACACCAAGGCCCTGGGTGCGGGCGCCTTCGAACCGCGGCCGTTCCTCACCTGGGCGACCGGCATGGGCGGACCGGCGCTCGGCGTCGAGTCCGCCGTCCTCTTCGACGTCCACCAGCTCATCCTCGACGGCCCGCCGCCCTGGGTGTGAGCACGACACGTCCACCGGTCGGTACGGGCCCGTCCTCGATCTGCTCCCCGCTGACGGAGTGCCACGCGGGCCCGTCCCGCACGGGCGCAACTTGACCTGATCGTGAGGGTTGTCGCGGGGAGGGACTCATAGGCTGTGCGCGAGTGATCACCGTCGAACCGGAGGAGCGAACGTGACACCACGCCCGCAAGAGGCCGCACGACGCACAACCGTCCTTCGCCGCGAAGCCGTTGTCGCGGCCGTCCCCGTAGCGCTCGCCGCGCTGCTGACCGCGGCCGGACCGGCCACGGCGGCCGGGAGCGTGGGCTCCGCCGGCGCGGGAGACCCGTACTTCCCTCTCTCGGGCAACGGCGGCTACGACGTCCACCACTACGATCTGACGCTCGGCTACGACCCGCACGGCCGCCACCTCGACGGCAAGGCGGTCATCACCGCCAGAGCCACCCAGCGGCTGACCCGCTTCGACCTCGACCTCAGCGGGCTGAAGGTCACCGGCGTCACCGTCGACCACGCCAAGGCGGCCTTCCGGCGCGACGGCCAGGAACTGGTCGTCACCCCGCACAAGGCTCTGAGCAAGGGTCAGGAGTTCCGCGTCACCGTCACCTACTCCGGCACCCCGAAGCCGGTCACCGACCCCGACGGTTCCCTCGACGGTTGGATTCCCACCGACGACGGCGCGTTCGTGGCCGGCGAGCCCCAGGGCGCGATGACGTGGTTCCCCGCCAACAGCCACCCCACGGACAAGGCGTCGTACGATTTCACGCTGACCGTCCCGAAGGGGCGCACCGCCGTCGCGAACGGTGTCCTGGTCGGGCAGCGGACCGCCAACGGCCGGACCACCTTCCGCTGGCGGCAGTCCGAGCCGATGGCCGCCTACCTCGCCACGGCGACCGTCGGCACGTTCAAGGTCGAGCAGTACACCACCCGCGACGGCCTCAAGGTCTACAACGCGGTCGACCCCCGCGAGGCGACCGCCGCCGCGCCGGTCCTCAAGAAGCTGCCGTCCGTCCTGGCCTGGGAGAGCAAGCTCTTCGGCCCCTATCCCTTCCGGGCGGCCGGAGCCATCGTCGACCGGGCGCCGCAGGTCGGTTACGCCCTGGAGACCCAGACCCGGCCCCTGTACGACTCCGCGCCCGACCTGGGCACCCTCGTGCACGAAAGCGCCCACCAGTGGTTCGGCGACTCCGTCACCCTCACCAGATGGAAGGACATCTGGCTCAACGAGGGATTCGCCACCTATGCCGAGTGGCTCTACACCGAGCAGCACGGCGGCAAGAGCGCGCAGAAGACCTTCGACGCGCTGTACGCCACCCCCGCGAGCAAGGACCTCTGGGCGTTCCCGCCCGGCGATCCCGGCAGCGGCGAGCACATCTTCGAGACGCCGGTCTACGCCCGCGGGGCCATGGTCCTGCACAAGCTGCGCACGGCCGTCGGCGATCCCGCGTTCTTCCGCGTCCTGCGCTCCTGGACCGCCGGCCACCGTGACGGGCACGGCACGACGGCCCAGTTCATCAAGCTCTCCGAGCGGGAGTCAGGCAAGGACCTCTCCGGCCTCTTCCACACCTGGCTCTTCACGGCGGGCAAGCCCGCCTCTTCCTGAGGCGGGCTTGCCCGGTGTGGCTGCGGGTCGGCTCAGGCCGGCCGCAGCCACACCGTCGCGAGCGGAGGCAGTGTCAGCTCGATGCTCGTCGGACGGCCGTGCGCAGCGATCGCCTCGGCCTTCACCGGCTCGGGGTTGGTGACGTCGCTGCCGCCGTAGCGAAGGGCGTCGGTGTTGAGGACTTCGTGCCAGGCGGGGATGTCCTCGGGGACGCCGAGGCGGTAGCCGTGCCGGACGGCGGGGGAGAAGTGGGAGACGGCGAGCAGCGGAGTGCCGTCGGCGGCGTGGCGCAGGAACGCGAACACGTTGTCGTCGGCGGCGTCGCCCACGACCCAGGTGAACCCGGAGGGATCGGTGTCGCGCTCCCACAGGGCGGGTTCGGCACGGTAGCCCGTGTTGAGGTCACGGACGAGATCCTGGACGCCGCGGTGGTCGGGTTCGGCGCCGTAGGCGGGGTCGAGGAGCCACCAGTCGGGACCGTGGGCCTCCTTCCATTCGCCGCCCTGGGCGAACTCCTGTCCCATGAAGAGGAGTTGCTTGCCGGGGTGGGCCCACATGAAGGCGAGGTAGGCGCGCAGGTTGGCGCGTTGCTGCCACCAGTCGCCGGGCATCTTGGAGACGAGTGACTGCTTGCCGTGCACGACCTCGTCGTGGGAGATCGGCAGGACGTAGTTCTCGCTGTACGCGTACACCATCGAGAACGTCATCTCGTCGTGGTGGTACTTCCGGTGGACCGGCTCGTGCTGGATGTACTCCAGCGAGTCGTGCATCCAGCCCATGTTCCACTTCAGCCCGAAGCCGAGGCCGCCCTCGGAGGTCGGGCGTGTGACCCCGTCCCACGCGGTCGACTCCTCCGCCATGGTGACGATGCCCGGGTTGCGGCGGTAGAGGGTGGCGTTCAACTCCTGGAGGAACGCCACCGCGTCGGGGTTGTCCCGGCCGCCGTGTTCGTTGGGGGTCCACTGGCCGGGTTCGCGGGAGTAGTCGAGGTAGAGCATGGAGGCGACGGCGTCGACGCGCAGGCCGTCGATGTGGAACTCCTCGCACCAGTAGGTGGCGTTGGCGACGAGGAAGTTGCGGACCTCGCGGCGGCCGTAGTCGAATTCGAGGGTGCCCCAGTCGGGGTGGTCGGCGCGCTGGGGGTCGGCGTGTTCGTAGAGGGGCCGTCCGTCGAATGCGGCCAGGGCCCAGTCGTCGCGGGGGAAGTGGGCGGGGACCCAGTCCATGAGGACGCCGATGCCGGCTCGGTGGAGGGCGTCGACGAGGTGTCTGAAGTCGTCGGGGGTGCCCAGGCGGGCGGTGGGGGCGTAGAAGCCGGTGATCTGGTAGCCCCAGGAGCCGCCGAAGGGGTGTTCGGCGACGGGCATGAGTTCTACGTGGGTGAAGCCGAGGTCGGCGACGTAGGCGGGGAGCTGGTCGGCGAGCTGACGGTAGGTCAGACCTGGTCGCCAGGACGGCAGATGCACCTCGTACACCGAGAACGGCGCCTCGTGCAGCGGACGGCGCTTCGCCCGCTGCTTCATCCACGCGGAGTCCTTCCAGGTGTGGGACGACCGGGTCACGACCGAGGCGGTCGCCGGAGGCACCTCGGCGCCGCGGGCCATCGGGTCCGCGCGCAGGGTGTGGGAACCGTCGGGGCGGGTGATGTCGAACTTGTAGCGCGCTCCCTCACCGAAGCCGGGCAGGAACACCTCCCACACACCGGACGATCCGAGCGAGCGCATCGGATATCCGGCGGCGCCGTCCCAGTGGCAGAAGTCCCCGCAGACCCGCACCCCTTGGGCGTTCGGGGCCCACACGGTGAAGCGCGTTCCCTCGACACCCTCGTGGGTCATCGGCTCGGCGCCGAGCGCCCGCCACAGCTCCTCGTGCCGGCCCTCGCCGATCAGATGCAGGTCCAGCTCGCCGAGCGCGGGAAGGAAGCGGTACGGGTCCTGCGTCTCGGACTCGGTGCCGTCGTACGTCACCAGCAGCGTGTACGCGGGAAGCGCGTCGAGCGGCAGGACGGCCCCGAACAGTCCGTCGCCCAGGTCGTCCAGCTCGGTACGCCGCCCGTCCACCATCACCGCCACACCCTGGGCGTACGGCCGCAGCGCCCGGAACACGACTCCGCCCGGCACCTGATGGGCACCCAGCAGCGCGTGCGGATCGTGATGGGCGCCGGACAGCAGCCGCCCCCGGTCCGTGGGGTCGAGCGCGGCGTGCTGCGCCGACGGGGCGGCGGGCTTGGCCCGTCGTACGCGGGTGGATGCGGTGCGGGTCACGGCTTGGGCCTCTCGAAGTGGGGGTGTTGAGGGTGGTCGGCGGGGGTGTTGAGGTCGGTCGGTGGTCGTGGTCTGGGTCAGGGGTGGTCGGCGAGTCGTCCGACCGCCGCCATGGGCACGGGCAGCCAGTCCGGACGGTGCCGTGCCTCGTAGAGCACTTCGTACACGGCGCGGTCCGTCTCGTACGCGCGCAGCAGTTCGGGTTCCTCGCGCGGATCCCAGGACGCCGCGACGGCGTAACCCGCGCAGAAGGCCTCGCGGCAGCGTTCCGCCCACTCCGGACGCCAGGGCTGCCGGGAGCGGGCCGCGTAGTCGAAGGACCGCAGCATGCCCGCGACATCGCGTACGGGCGACTGGACACGCCGACGTTCGCTGATCGGGCGGGCGGGTTCACCCTCGAAGTCGATGACCGACCACCGCTGCCCGGCCCGCAGCACCTGGCCGAGGTGGAGATCGCCGTGGATGCGCTGGGCGGGCCGGACCGCCGAGTCCAGGGCGGCGAGCGCGTCGAACGCCGACCTCAACCCGGCCGTGTGCGGGCGGAGTTCGGGGACGGAGCGAACGGCGGCGTCGAGGCGTTCGTGCATCGCGTCCGCGAGCCGCTTGTTCCGGTACGGACTCGGCGCGTCCACGGGGAAGGCCGTGGCCAGAGCCAGATGCACCTCGGCGGTGGCCCGGCCCAGTTCGTACGCCTCGCCGGTGAAGTCCTTCCGCGAGCCGAGGGATTCGAGTGCCAGGGTCCAGCCGTCGGCGGCGTCCCGCAGATACGGCTGGAGGACGCCGAGGGTCGCCTCCTGCGGCTCCGAGGTGTGGAACCACGCGGCGGGGGCGGGGACGCGGTTGCAGCCCTGCCGGGCCAGTGCGCGCGGCACCTCGAGGTCCGGGTTGACGCCGGGCTGGACGCGCCGGAAGACCTTCAGTATGAACGCGTCGCCGTACACCAGCGAGGAGTTGGACTGCTCGGCGTCGAGGAGCCGCGGCGCGAGACCGGGCGGCACCGTGAAGCGCGGATCGCGCTCGAAGCGCAGCGGTCCCGCCGTGCCCGAACGGCGCAGCCGCTCCAGGAGAAGTCCCGTGGCCTTCGGGTCGTGGAAGGCGTCGTACACGGTCAGTTCGGCCAGCGGGCCGGCGCTCGCCCGGCCGATGAAGGCGTGGGCGAGCCGCGGCGGCAGGACTTCCCGTACGCCGAGGAGCAGTTGGTAGCAGTCCTCGGCCGCGGGAGTGCCGGTTCCGCCGTGGGCGGGCGGGCCGGGGTGCTCGGTGCGGACCAGCAGATGCAGACACCCCGGGTACAGCTCGGTCGTCGAGAGCAGCGTCAGATCCGTCACCGGCCTGCCCTTGCCCGCGAACCAGCGTTGCCGCGGCAGCCAGGCGCGCAGCAGCTCGGCCAGCGAGGTCAGCAGCGGAGCGGTGTCGAGGCCGCTCGGACGCTGCAGAGCGGTGTTCGCCATGACGACACGTCCTTTCAGAGGCGGGCGGGCTGTCGAGGGGCACGGAGTCACGATCGCCTCGTGGTGCCGGGCCCGACCGCGGGGCGCAATCTGAACCAGTAGAAGCCGTGGCCGGCGAGGGTCAGCAGATAGGGCAGTTCGCCGATGGCCGGGAACCGCACGCCGCCGATCAGCTCGACCGGGTGTCTGCCGTTGAACTCGCGCAGGTCGAGTTCGGTGGGCTGGGCGAAGCGGGAGAAGTTGTGCACGCA